>JBBRZU010000044.1:0-20189 GCA_038236425.1 Lysobacterales bacterium | reverse complement strand
GCGGCGCGGTGCCGGTGCCCGAGGACCAGTTGCCGGTGGTGTTGCCCGAGGACGTTGCGTTCACCGGGTTGCAGTCGCCGATCAAGGCGGATCCGGAGTGGCGCAAGACGACCTGCCCGCAGTGCGGCGGGGCGGCCGAGCGCGAGACCGACACCTTCGATACCTTCATGGAGTCGAGCTGGTACTACGCGCGCTACACCTCGCCCGGTGCCAATGCGCAGGTGGATGAGCGCGCCAACTACTGGCTGCCCGTGGACCAGTACATCGGCGGCATCGAACACGCGATCATGCACCTGATGTATTTCCGCTTCTATCACAAGCTCATGCGCGACGCGGGCCTGGTGCACAGCGACGAACCGGCGACCAACCTGCTCTGCCAGGGCATGGTGATCGCAGATACCTTTTTCCGGGAAAATTCCGAGGGCGCGCGGGACTGGTTCAATCCCGCCGATGTCGACGCGGTGCGCGACGACAAGGGCCGCATGATCGGCGCGACGCTGCGCGAAGACGGCGCGGCGGTGTCCATCGGCGGCACCGAGAAAATGGCCAAGTCCAAGAACAATGGCGTGGATCCACAGACCATGGTGGACCGCTACGGTGCCGACACCGTGCGCCTGTTTTCGATGTTCGCCGCGCCGCCCGAGCAATCGCTGGACTGGAACGAATCCGGCGTCGAAGGCATGTCGCGCTTCCTGCGCCGGCTGTGGGCGCAGGTGCAACGCCATATCGCCGACAGCGAGTCGGTCGTCGAGGGTGCCATCGCGCGTGGCGCCGCAATGTCGCCGCCACCGGATCCGGCCGCACTGACCCCGGCCGGCCGCGCATTGCGCCGGCATTTGCATGAAGTGATCCAGAAGGTCGGCGACGACTATGCGCGGCGCTATACCTTCAACACGGCGATTGCCGCAGTGATGGAGCTGCTCAATGCACTCTCGCGCTTCGACGAGACGACGGCCGTGGCGCGTGCCCTGCGCCAGGAAGCATTCGAGTCCGTGGCATTGCTGTTGAACCCGATCACCCCGCACACCTCGCATGCGCTGTGGCAGTTGCTCGGCCACCCCGAAGCGACCATCGAGGACCTGGTGTTTCCCAAGGCCGACCCGTCCGCACTGGTGCGTGATTCGCTGACCCTGGCGGTGCAGGTCAATGGCAAGCTGCGCGGCACGATCCAGGCAGGTATCCATGCCTCGCGCGAAGAGCTCGAGGCGATGGCACTGGCGCAACCAGGCGTGGTGCTGGTGCTGGCCAACCTGCAGGTGCGCAAGGTGATCGTGGTGCCCGGCAAGATCGTCAACATCGTCGCAGGCTGATCGGGGCGCGCGGCAGAAATGAGTGCCGACGCGCTTGCGGCGCAATTGTCCAGCGCGCTGGCGCATCGGCGCGCCGGCCGCCAGCAGGACGCCGAGCGGGTGCTGCGTCAGGTGCTCGATGCCCATACCGGCCACTCCGGCGCCGCGCACCTGCTCGGCGTCATGGCGCTGGAGCGGGACGACGCGACTGCGGCGCTGGCCTGGCTCGATATCGCGCTGCCTGGGGCTGCTTCCCTGCCGGCGCTGCACTTCAACCGCGGCATCGCCCTGTCGGCACTATCGCGGCTGGATGAAGCGAAGTCGGCGTATCGACGCTGCCTGGCACTGGATCCGGGCATGCCTGAGGCCCACTTCAACCTTGGCAATGTGCTGGCGGGCACCGGTGACAAGCAGGCAGCAATCGATGCTTACCGCCAGGCGCTTCGCCTGCGTCCCGCGCTTGCCGACGCATGGCGCGCGCTTGGAAAGCTGCATGCATCGGCATCGCGCTGGCAGGACGCCGCGGACGACTTCGGACAACTGCTTGCGCTTGCGCCCACGGATGCCGATGCCTGGAATCGCCGTGGCGTCGCCTTGCACCAGCTCGGGCAGGTTGACGATGCGCTGGCCTGCTACGAGCGTGCGCTTGCGTTGCTGCCCGGCGCGGCCGAATCCTGGAACAACCGCGGCAATGCACTGCACGACTTGCGCCGCGTGGACGCGGCGATCAAGGCTTACGAGCAAGCCTTCGTGCTTGATCCGGAATTGCCCGAAGCCAGCGCGAACATGGGCATGCTGCAGCAGGAAACGGGCTGCTTCGACCAGGCGCGCGAAAGTTACCAACGCGCGCAAGCCTTGCGTCCGAACTATGCCGAGGCGACGCGTCGCCTGGCCGGGCTGGATTTGCTGCAGGGACGCTTCGCCCAGGGCTGGGCGGGATTCGAACAGGCCCTGGACGATGCGCCAGCGGTGGGCCTGCTGGGCGCCGCGCCGCGCTGGCGGGGCGAGCCGCTGGCAGGCAAGCGGATCCTTCTGTCCGAGCCCAATGGACTCGGCGACACCATCCAGTTCTTCCGCTTCATCCCGCGCCTGGTGGATGCCGGCGCCGAGGTCGCATTCTTCGGGCCTGCGTCGATCCGCCACCTGCTGTGCCGCTTCGAGCCAATGCTGCGGTTCGTGGATGACGCGGCCGGTGCCTATGACTACCAGGCCATGCTCTGGAGCCTGCCGCACTATCTGGGAATCGGTGAGGGCGATGTCGGGATGGACGCGCCCTGGCTGCTGGCGGATCCGGCGCGCGTCGCGCGCTGGTCCCATCTGGCCGAGCCGGGCGCGGTCAATATCGGCATCTGCTGGCAGGGCAATCCGCGACGCAAGATCGATCGCCTGCGCTCGATCCCGTTGGCGAGTTTCCGCCCTGTCGCCCAGGTGCCGGGTGTGCGCCTGGTCAGCCTGCAGCGTGGGGCAGGTGTCGAGCAGCTCGATGCCTTGCCCGAGGACATGAACGTCATCGTGCCAGGCGCAGGCTTCGACGACGGGGCCGACGCGTTCGCCGACACGCTCGCGCTGATGCAGCGGTTGGACCTCGTACTGAGCGCAGACACCGCGGTGACCCATGTCGCGGCCGCGTCCGGTCGCCCGGCATGGTTGGCCCTGGCCAAAGTGCCCGACTGGCGCTGGATGCTCGGTCGGGAGGACTCGCCCTGGTATCCGACCGTTCGGTTGTTTCGCCAGCGGCAGCTGGATGACTGGACCGGGGTCATGGAACAGGTGGCTGCGGCGCTTCGTGCGGCCCACCTGGGGTCCCGGGCATGAACATTCGGCTGGCGGCCGACCGGGGCCGCGGCCGTTCGCGTTACCATGGCGCATCGATTTCCCCGCGAGGTTGCGCATGCGTCTCCTGCTGACCCTGGCCTGTGCCGTCCTGCTTGCAGCCTGCGGATTCCAGCCGCGTGCACAGCTCAACCTGCCGGCGGCCCTGGGCCCGGTCAAAGTCGAGACCGCCGATCCCTACAGCCCGCTTGGCCTGGAGTTGGCTACCGCGCTGGAACGTGCCGGCGCGACGCCTGCGGCGAAGGACGTCGCATCGTCGTCGCTCAAGATCACCTCGGAAGCCTGGACTACCCGACCGCTGTCGGTTGACCAACTGGCGCGCGTGCGTGAGTACATCACTCTGTACCGCGTCGGCTTCGTGTTGCTTGATGCCGCCGGGCAGCCGCTGATCGAGCCGCAGGAAATCGAACTGTCGCGCGAGTACACCTACGACATCAGCGAATCGGCAGGCAGTCCCGCCGAGCAGGAACTGATCCAGCGCGAACTGCGCCGCGACATGGAGTCGTCCATCCTGCGCCGGCTCGACGTGGTGTTGCGCCCCAAGCCCTGATGGACGTCCGGGTCGACCGGTTCGAACGGCAGCTGGCCGGCGAATCGCTGCGCCCCGCCTACCTGATCGCGGGGACCGAGCCGTTGCTGGTGCAGGAATGCGCCGACGCGCTGCGCGCCCGCGCGCTTGCCGAAGGTTTCGGGGAGCGCGAAGTGTTCGAAGGCGGCAAGGACATGGACTGGAATGGCGTGTCCATCGCGATCGCTTCGCCGAGCCTGTTTTCCCCGCGTCGCCTGATCGAAGTGCGCTTGCCCACCGGTCGCCCGGACAAGGAAGGCAGCGAGGTACTGACGAAATTCTGCGCCAATCCGCCGCCGGATACAGTCGTGCTGGTGACCGCGCAGGACTGGAGCACGCGCCATGGCGGCAAATGGAGCGAGACCATTGCAAAGGTCGGCCATACGGTGATCGCCTGGCCGATCCGGCCGGGGGATCTGCCCGACTGGCTTGGGCGGCGGCTGCGTGCACGCGGCCTGTCCGCCGATCCCGCGGCAGTCGCGCTGCTTTCCGAACGGGTCGAAGGCAACCTGCTGGCGGCAGCGCAGGAAGTGGACAAGTTCGCGCTGCTGGCGCCCGGTGCCACGCTCACACTGGCGGACATGGAGCGCCTGGTGTCCGACTCGGCCCGATTCGATGTGTTCAAGCTGGCCGAAAGCGCGCTGGCCGGCGACGCGGCGCGGGTGCGGCGCATGTTGCATGCGCTGCGCGGCGAAGGCGAACAGGTGGCCGGCCTGATTCCGATCGTGGCCAATGAGATCGTGCGCCTGGCGACCCTGGCGCGGGTTTCCGAGCGTGGTGGCAACATTGGCCAGGCGATGCGCGAGGCGCGTGTGTGGGACAGCAAACAGGCGTTGTACCGGCGGGCGCTGGAACGACATCCCGCCGCGCGCTGGGACCGCTTCGTCGCCGAGGCCGGGCAGGTGGAACTGCTCTCGAAGGGACGCGGTATTGGCGACCCCTGGCTGCGCCTGGAACGCCTGCTCGGCGCGGTCGCCGATGCCCGCGCCCGCGCCTTGCTCGCGTGACCCCGCCGCACCTGTTCTACGGTGGCACCTTCGATCCGGTCCATCTGGGCCACTTGCAGATCGCCCGCGCCGTTGCCACCCACCTGGGCGCGCCGGTGTCCATGGTGCCTGCGGCTGATCCGCCACACCGGAGCGCGCCGGGCGCGAGTGCCGGGCAACGCGCGCACATGCTTGACCTGGCGGTGACCGGCGAACCGATGCTCCGGGTCGATCGCCGCGAACTGCAGCGCAACGCGCCGTCCTACACGGTCGATACGCTGGCTGCACTGCGTGCCGAACTGGGCCCGTCGGCGTGCATCGTCTGGGTGCTGGGCATCGATTCGGTCCTGCAACTGCAGCAATGGCAGCACTGGCGGCACTTGCTGGACCTGGCCAACCTGCTGGCCGTCCAGCGGCCGCTGACCCAGGTCGGCAAGGCCTGGTTGCGCGCAAGGGCGCCCGAGGTCCAGGCCGAACTCGCCCCGCGCTGGACCCGCCCCGAGCGGCTGCTGCTCCGGCCCGCTGGCGGCTACGCAGCCCTGGCCTTGCGCCCGCTGCGGCGGGAATCGGCCACCCTGGTCCGCGACCGGATCGCCCGGGGCAAGCCCTGGAAGGCCCTGGTGCCCCCGGCGGTGGCGTCGTTCATCGAGTCCGCGGGCCTGTACGGGTCGCACGCAGGGGCTGCAGGTATAATTGCCGCGCGGCATCGGCCGCGGATCGAGGGAACGCGTTGACCACCAAGGCCCAAGTCATCAAGACCCGCATGCCGGTTCCGGCGCCCACGCCCGCGGCACTGCTCAAGCAGGTCCATGGCGCGCTGGAAGAGATGAAGGCCAAGGACACGGTCGAGATCGACGTCCGCGGCAAGACCAGCATCGCCGACTACCTCGTGGTTGCTTCCGGCACCTCGACCCGGCACGTGAAGTCGGTTGCCGACGAAGTCGTGCAGTTCGCCAAGAAGTGCGGCGTGATGCCGCTCGGCGTCGAAGGTGAGCGCGAGGCCGAATGGGTTCTGGTGGACCTCGGCGACGTGATCGTGCATGTGATGCTGCCGCGGGTGCGCGAGTTCTACGCGCTCGAGCGCCTGTGGACGGTCGGCGACCAGCCGCCCGGGGACGACGACGGCGTCGAGTGAAGGCGACGCTGATCGCGGTCGGTGAGCGCGCTCCCGACTGGGTCGCAAGCGGATTTTCCGACTACCAGAAACGGCTTTCTCACTGGCTGCCGCTCACGCTGCATGAAGTGGCGCCCGGCGTGCGAGGCAAGGGCCGCGATGCCGTGCGTGCGATGGCCGACGAAGGCGGGCGCGTGCTTGCCGCCGTGCCGAAAAACGCGCTGGTCATTGCACTCGATGGCCGCGGCGCGACACACAGTTCGGAACAACTCGCGCAGCGACTTGAGCGCTGGCGGCAGGATGGCCGCGACCTCGCGCTGTTGATTGGCGGGCCGGAAGGGCATGCGCCCGAGGTGATTGCTGGTGCTGACGAACAGTGGTCGCTGGGTCCGCTGACGCTGCCGCACATGCTGGTGCGGCTGGTGGTTGCGGAGCAGTTGTATCGGGCTTGCAGTTTGCTGGCGAACCATCCTTATCATCGCGGCTGAAGCCGCTCCCACTCCCGGGTTGCGCTCAGCGCCTGTTGCTCTGTTCTTGCCGCAGTGGTCGGATTACGTCCATCCCTGGCAAGCGCACCGGGACGCCGGCTTCGCAATCGCCGGCTGCGCACAGGTACTGCACCAACGCCGGTTGCGCCTGCAGCAGCAGGTGGAAGACAACATTCTGCTCGATGGAACCGTGCACCGCCTGGGCGCCCGGGCCGCCCGCCCAGACGCCGACATCATCGCCGGCGTGCGTCTCCGATCCGGAAGGAACGGTCGCTTCCTGCAGATAGTCCGGATCATCGGTGCGAACGTCAGTCAGGTCCGGGCGTGCCGTGGCGGCAACGACGCCGGCGATATTGTGTGGAAAGTGCTTCGGTCCCTGTGGCTGCTGCGTTGATGCGCCGACATAACCGGGGCCGTTCGCGTAGGACAGTGTGGTGTAGGGCAGGCCGAGCGCATCGACGGCATATTTCTTCTCGGCGCGCTCGTTGCTTGATCCGATCACCTTGCCCAGGATGGGATTGCCACGCTGGGCGTAACCCGCGAAGTTGAGCGTGTGCGAATGGTCGGCGGTGACGATGATCAGCGTGTCCTTGCCGGGGCTGGCCAGGCGCGCCGCCCGGACCGCATCGGAGAGCTGGATGGTTTCGTCCAGCGCGCGATAAGCATTCCCGGAATGGTGCGCGTGATCGATGCGGCCCGACTCGACCATCAGGAAGAAGCCCCTGGGATTGCGCCGCAGCACCGTGATCGCATCGCGTGTCATCTCGGACAGGCTCGGCTCGCCGGCGCGATCGTGGCTGCGATCGAGCTCGTACTGCATGTGGTCGGGTTCGAACAGGCCAAGCACGCGGGATTCGCGCGACAGGTCCAGTGCCTGCAGCTGCGCGGCATTCCAGACGTACCGGCCTTCCGGATAGCGGTGCTGCCACTCGCTGACCAGGTTGCGTCCGTCCTTGCGGTCGCCGTGCTGGTCGGGATACTCCGGATCGGCCTGCGTGGCCGGCAGGAACTTGCGCCGTCCGCCACCGAACGCCACGTCAATACCGTTACCCGCGGCCAGGCCAACGAACTGGCTGGCGATGTCGCGGCACCCCTGGGCCGCCGCATCGGCGGGAAGCTCGGCATCGGATTCCCACTCGCGCTCGGAACTGTGCGCGTAGGTCGCCGCGGGCGTTGCGTGGGTCAGCCGCGTGTTGGTGACCACGCCAGTGGACAGTCCTGCGGATTCGGCGATCTCCAGAAGTGTCGCGAGTTCATCCCTGCGTTGTGCGCAGTCCCGCCGCGCAACCTGCTGCCCCACCGAGAGCGCGCCAATGCGTGCCTTCACGCCGGTGACCATGGCAGTCATCGTGCCGGCCGAATCCGGCGTCTGGCTATCGGTGTTGTAGGTCCTGCTCAACGCGGTGAACGGCAGGTCTTCGAACGACAGGCGATGCTCCTCGCCCGGCTGACCGGCGCGCTGGCCCTCCAGGATGCGCGCGGCTGCGACGGTGGTCAGGCTCATGCCGTCGCCCACGAACAGGATCAGGTTGCGTGCTCCACCATGGCCGGCGCCAGACGCAGCTGCCGCATTCGCGCCGGCCCGATACCAGGCGGCTGCGGACTCGCCCGCACCGGATGTGCGCGTGGCCGCGGCGGCAGCAGGGTGCATCGGGTCTTGCGGCTGCGGGGCCGGAATGCGATCACGTGCCGCACTCGCGCCGGAAACGATGCCGGCAACCACCGCCAATGTGATCGGCAACACATGCACGGGCATCTTGACTCCTGAACCGGAGCCAAAGTATCGCCCAAGTTGGCGGCTTCGCATGAACTGTCTCCCGCCGCGCGGTGGCAGCGCAGGCTATCCTTGCGAAATGCTCCATCTCGCCTCCCGATCCCCCCGCCGGCGCGAACTGCTCTCACTGCTCGGACTGTCTCCGGGCGTGCTCGATGTGGACGTGCCCGAACAGCGCCAGCCTGGCGAGCCGCCTGCGGACTACGTCAGCCGTGTGGCGCGCGAAAAGGCCGGGGCAGGGCTGCTCCAGGTCGTCGCCCTGCCCGGTGCAGTCGTACTCGGTGCCGATACCGAAGTGGTGCTGGACGACGAAGTGTTCGGCAAGCCCACCGATGCCGCCGATGCCGCGCGCATGCTGCGTCGGCTTGCCGGTCGCACCCACCAGGTGATCACCGTGGTCTGGCTGGCCGGCGCGGGCCGCGAAGAACGCGCCGTGAGCACGTCCGAGCTGCGCTTCGCGCCGATGGACGAGGCCGAGATCGCGACCTACATCGCCACCGGCGAGCCCATGGGCAAGGCCGGTGCCTATGCCATCCAGGGCCGCGCCGCCGCATTCGTCGCGCACCTGTCCGGAAGCCACTCGGGCGTGATGGGGCTGCCCTTGCACGAAACATATCAATTGCTGCGTCGCTTCGGCGTCGCTTGCTGAAGGCCAATGATGTCCGAAGAGCTGCTGATCAATGTCACCCCGCGCGAGACCCGCGTGGCCCTGGTGGAAAACGGGATGCTGCAGGAACTGCACATCGAACGCGCCAGCCGGCGCGGCGTGGTCGGCAACGTGTACAAGGGCCGGGTGCAGCGGGTGATGCCCGGCATGCAGGCGGCGTTCGTGGAAATCGGCCTGGATCGCGCCGCGTTCCTGCATGCATCCGATGTCGTGCGCTTGCCACTCGAGCCTGCCGATTCGGCGGTCGGTGAGGCCGCGGCGGCAGCGCCGGCGCCGACGCCCCCAATCGCCTCGCTCTTGCATGAAGGGCAGGAGATCGTCGTGCAGGTGGTCAAGGATCCGATCGGCAGCAAGGGCGCCAGGCTGACCACGCAGATTTCAATTCCCTCGCGCTACCTGGTACTGCTGCCGTATTCGCGCGTGATCGGCGTGTCGGCGCGGATCGAGGACGAGGTTGAGCGCGCGCGCCTGAAGGCGATCGTCGCGGAGCTGGCCGATGGCTCGGGCACCGGCTACATCGTGCGAACCAATGCCGAAGGCCAGGGAGCTGAATCGTTGTCCGAGGACGTTGCCTACCTGCGCCGCGCCTGGCAGTTGATCCGCGATGCCGGCACCGACGGCAAGGTGGGCAAGACGATCTATGACGACCTGTCACTGCCCCTGCGCGCGCTGCGCGACATGATGAGCCGCGAGGTGGACAAGGTGCGCGTGGATTCGCGCGAAACCTTCGAGCGCATGGTCGGGTTTGCGCAACAGTTCATGCCCGAACTCGCCGATCGCGTTGAACACTACAGCGGCGAGCGCCCGGTGTTCGACCTGTATGGCGTCGAGGATGAAATCCAGCGGGCCATGCTCAAGGAAGTGCCGCTGAAATCCGGCGGCCACCTGATCGTCGACCAGACCGAGGCGATGACCACCGTCGACGTGAATACCGGCTCCTTCCTCGGCCAGCGCAACCTGGAGGAAACCGTTTACCGCACCAACCTGGAAGCGGCCCAGGCCGTGGCGCGCCAGCTGCGCCTGCGCAACCTGGGCGGGATCATCATCATCGACTTCATCGACATGGTCGACGAAGAGCACAAGCGCCAGGTGTTGCGCACCCTCGAGAAAGGCCTGGCGCGTGACCACGCCAAGACCACGGTGCACGATTTCTCGCCGCTGGGGCTGGTCGAGATGACCCGCAAACGCACCACCGAGAGCCTCGAGCGACTGTTGTGCGAGCCCTGCCACGAGTGCGGTGGCCGCGGCAGCCTGCGGACGCCGGAAACGATCATGTACGAGATCTTCCGCGAGATCACCCGCGCGGTGCGCCAGTTCGAGGCCTCGCAGTTGCTGGTCATTGCGTCGACGACCGTGGTGTCGAAGATCACCGAGGAAGAGTCTGTCTCGGTTGCCGAGCTCGAGGAATTCCTTGGCAAGGGCATCCGCTTCCAGGCCGATGACCAGTACGCGCAGGAACAGTTCGACGTGGTGCTGCTGTAAGCGACATGTCCACGCCGCTGCGCCGCCGGATCCGCCACGCCCGCCGCTGGACCGGCTACGCTGCCTTGGTCATCCTGATCGCCGTGGCCCTGCTGGTCGCCGTGGCCAACCAGCTGCTGCCGGCGGTGCAGCGCAACCCGCAGCGCATCGCCGCCTGGTTGAGCGAGCGCGTCGGCGAGCCAGTGCGATTCACGTCTGCGCGCGCCGAGTGGACCCGCAGCGGCCCGCGATTCATCTTCGACGGATTGCGTGTCGGGTCCGGGGCCGATGCGCTCGACATCGGCCGTGCCGAACTCAAGATCGCGATGTATTCCGGCCTGCTGCCCGACCGGCCGCTGACCGAGCTGAAGATCCGCGACCTGGCGCTCGGACTGGAGCAGGACGTCGACGGGCGCTGGCGGGTGGTTGGACTTCCCGGCCAGGAGACGGCCGATCCACTGGACCGGCTCGAGGGATTCGGCGAACTGCAGATCGAGCGCGCGCGGCTGGCGATTCGTGCGCCGTCGCTCGCGCTGTCAGCGCAACTGCCCCGCGTGGACGCCCGCATCCGCGTCAACGGCCCGCGCCTGCGCGTTGGCGTGTCCGGCTGGAGCAACACCGCGGACCAGCCGGTGAACGCCGTACTCGATATCGACCGGCACAAGGGCAGCGGTCTGCTCTGGGTGGGCGGCGAAAAATTGCAGGTGGCGCACTGGACGTCCTTCCTTGCAAGCGCAGGATTGGCTGCATCCAGCGGCGATGGCAAGTTGGGCATGTGGGCGCGCCTGCGCGACCGGCGCATCGAACAGGTCACCGTGCAGGCCGATTTGTCCAATACCGCATTGCGTTCCGTGCGGCCAATTCGTACCCGCACGGGACAGGCGCGAATCCTGGCGGTGACGGTGGACCGCTTGCGCACCACCGCACGCTGGGATGCCACCGTGAATGGTTGGCGCCTGCGCGTGCCAGTGCTTCGCGTCACCCAAGGTGGACATGCATCGGCACTGGACAACATCGTCATCGATGGCGGGCTCCGCTACGCCCTGCGCGGGGATGACATCGACCTGGCGCCGCTGGCGATGTTGCTCAGCCTGAGTGATCGCCTTCCGGGCGGACTGCGCAGCTTCCTGCACGACGGAAATCCGCAAGCGCGGCTGCGCCATGTCAACGTCTCCGGAGTGCGCGGCGGAGCATTGGTTGGCAGCATGCTGGTGTCGGAACTGCGCCTGCGTCCGGTCGGCCAGCGGCCGGGATTGTCAGGGTTCTCCGGCGCCGTGCAGTTCGACCAGCAAGGCGGCGTATTGCGGATTGGCCGCACGCCAGTGCGGCTGCATTGGCCCGTCGGCCTTCGCCAGGACCTGGACCTGGACCTGGATGGCAACCTCGCGCTCTGGCGTGATGGCAAGGGTTGGACCCTGGGCAGCCATGGCCTGCGCCTGAGCAGCGGCGACTTCGGCGCCGCCGTGCGGATACAGCTCGGCTTCCAGGGCGACGGCACCGCGCCCACGCTCGACCTGGCCGCCGACCTTGCGCCGGCGAGCGTTGAAACCGCAAAGAAATTCTGGATTCTGCACAAGATGTCGCCCGGCACGGTGAAATGGCTGGACCATGCATTGGTGGCAGGCGAAGTCGTGGATGGGCGCATTGCGATTGGCGGCGACCTGGACGACTGGCCCTTCCGCAATGGCACGGGAAGTTTTGATGCGCGGGCGCGCCTGCGTGATGCCACCGTCAAGTTTTCCAATACATGGCCTGCCGGCACGGGAATGGCGCTGGACCTGGTCTTCAATGGTCCTGGGTTTTCATTGGCCGGGTCCGGAAACCTGCTCGACAATCCGATTCCCGCAGTCAGTGGTGGCATTGCCGATTTCGCAGCCGGGATAGTGAAATTGCAGGTGCAGTCGGAATCACAGGGCGAAAACCTGCGGCAGCTGATGCTGGCCAGTCCGCTGGCCAAGGACTACGGGGAACACCTGCGCAATGCGCGCATCGGGGGCCCGGCATCGGTGGCGGCGGATCTGGAAATTCCGCTGCATCCGGGGGCGACCGGCCACCGCGTCGAAGGCACGGTGGATTTGCACGACGGCAAGCTCGCCGACCCGCGCTGGGGCATCGCTTTCGAGAACGTGACCGGACGAACCCGATTCGATCGCAAGGGGTTTGCGGCCGAGGACCTCGCCGTCACCCTGGACAAGCAACCAGCCAGCTTCAACCTGCGGGTTGGCGAGCATAGCGGCGAGCGTGGCGTCGCTGCGCTGGCGACGCTCGAGGGTCGCTTCAACGCTGCGACCCTGATTGATCGCGCGGGCAATCTGGCGTGGTTGAAGCGCTGGATGGTCGGATCGAGCGCCTGGAAGATCGCTGTTCGCGTTCCCGTCGGCGCCGGCGGACGCAGCAGCCCGCCGAGCTGGCTCACCGCCAGCACCGACCTGGCCGGCACCGCCTTGCTGTTTCCCGCGCCGCTGCGCAAGTCGGCCAGTTCGGCAATGCGCCTGGAAGTGCAGACTCCGCTGCCCGTGGAGCAGGGGGAGGTTGCAGTGCGCCTGGGTTCGCTGATGCGGGCGCGTGCGCAGCTGCGCAAAAACGCGCCGATGAGCGCAGCCATCGCGTTCGGTGACGCGACAGGGCCGGCGATGCCGCCGCAGGGCCTGTCGGTGCGCGGCAATGTGGCGATGCTCGATGCCAGTGCCTGGGTCGGATTCAACAGTGGCGCCGACAGCGCTGGCGGCAGCGGTTCGGCGCCATTGCAGTCGGCGGACATGCAAGCCCAGCAACTGGTGTTCCTGGATCGCAGTTTTGCCGACACCCACCTCAGCGTCGCGCGCAGCGCGGCGTCCACGCAGGTTGCATTCAAGGGCACGGGCATCGATGGAAGCATCGACGTGCCCGGGGATTCCGCGCGCGCGGTGCGGGGGCGCTTCGACAAGTTGTACCTGGCCTCGGACGTGGCGACCGCAGAGGTTGGCGCGGCAGCAGCGTCATCGCCGCCGACACCGGCGCAGGTTTCTGGTGAAAATGCAGTCGCCGTGCCGGCGTCGTCGGGCGGCGGTTCTGTTGACGGCGCCAATCCCGTGGGTGCCGACGCCGTCTCGCCTTCCACCGACGTGCAGAATCCCGGCAGCCTGCCGCCGCTGCGATTCGATATTGCCGACCTGCGGATCGGTGCCGCGCAGCTGGGCAAGGCCGCGCTCCAGACCACGCCGATCAGCAACGGCTTGCGCGTGGACCGATTCCAGACCCAGGCCAAGAACCTCGGGCTCAGCGCTGCCGGCGAGTGGGTGCGGACCGCCTCGGGCGGGACGCGCTCCAATTTCCGGCTCGAGTTCACTGCCCGGAGCCTTGGCCAGATGCTCGATGCGCTCGGCTACGCGGACATGGTGCAAGGCGGACCCACCAAGGCCACGCTGGCCGGCAGCTGGCCCGGATCGCCCGGCGCGTTCAGCCTGTCCACGATGAGCGGCACGCTCAAGGTGGATGTCGGCACCGGCCGCCTGCTCGATGTGGATCCAGGCGGTTCCGGCCGCATCCTGGGCCTGCTCAGCCTGGCCGAAATCCCGCGCCGGCTCAGCCTGGACTTCAGTGACTTCTTCGAAAAAGGCTTCGGCTTCAATACCGCCAAGGGCGATTTCAGTTTCAGCGACGGCAAGGCGCGCACCGACAACCTGGTGATCGATGGCCCGGCGGCCGAGATTCGCATTACCGGCGCCACCGGAATGCGTGACGAGGTGTATGACCAACGCGTCGAAGTCCTGCCCAAGGCGGGCGGTATCCTGCCGGCGATCGGATTGCTCGCGGCGGGGCCAGCCGGCGCGGCCGTGGGCGCGATGGCCCAGGCGGTGTTCCAGAAGCCGTTGAAGCAGAGTACCCGCGTGGTGTATCGGGTCACCGGACCCTGGGCGAAGCCGATCGTGAAAGTCGTGGAAAAAGGCCCCAATCGCGGCAACAGGAACGATACCCCGGGCGCGGAACCGGCAGGCGCACCTTGATCTGCATGCCTGCAGCCCCCATCCAGTCACGCTACGGAGAGTCATGAGCCAGACACTAGAAATCGCGCAAACCCGACTGCTGGAACCCGGCGGCCTTGACCTGTCTGCGGTGGACGCGGGCCTGTCGCGACTGATGGGTCCCGGGGTGGACTACGGCGACCTGTATTTCCAGCACAGTCGGCGCGAGAGCTGGACGGTCGAGGATGGCATCGTCAAGGATGGCGCCCATGCCATCGAGCAGGGCGTGGGCGTACGCGCGGTCAGCGGTGAAAAGACCGGGTTTGCCTATTCGGACGACATCCGCAGCGAGGCCTTGCTGGAATCGGCGTCCGCCGCGCGCGCGATCAGTCGCGATGGCGGCTCGCAATCGGCGGGCCAGCGTATCGCGGTGCGCGGGCGTGAGTTGTACACGCCCACCGATCCGATCGCGGCGATGGAAGCCGAGCGCAAGGTGGCCGTGCTGCGCGAGATCGACGTGATGCTGCGCGCGGCCGATCCGCGCGTCACCCAGGTCGTGGTGTCGCTCAGCGGCGCGGTGGACACCGTGCTGGTGGCGCGCAGCGACGGCGTGCTCGCCGCCGATGTGCGGCCATTGGTGCGCTTCAATGTGCAGGTGTTCGTCGAGCAGGCTGGCCGCCGTGAGTCGGGCTACGCGGGCTGCGGCGGTCGCCATTCCTACGACGAGATGTTTGCCTCCGGCCGACACGAAGCGACCGCGCGCGAAGCTTTGCGCCAGGCGCTGGTCAGCCTGGAGTCGGTGGACGCGCCTGCGGGCGTGATGCCGGTCGTGCTCGGTCCTGGCTGGCCGGGCGTGTTGCTGCACGAAGCGGTCGGCCACGGCCTGGAAGGCGATTTCAACCGCAAGGGCACCTCGGTATATGCGGGTCGCATTGGCCAGCGCGTGGCTGCGCTGGGCGTCACCATCGTCGATGACGGCACGCTCGCCGCGCGCCGCGGTTCGCTCAACATCGACGACGAAGGCACCGTCACCCAGTGCACCACCCTGATCGAAGACGGCATCCTGCGCGGCTACCTGCAGGACACCCTCAACGCGCGCCTGATGGGCATGGCACCGACCGGCAATGGCCGGCGCGAAAGTTTCGCCCACCTGCCGATGCCGCGGATGACCAACACCTACATGCTTGCCGGCACGCACGATCCCGAAGAAATGATCGCGTCGGTGCAGCGCGGCCTGTACGCGCCGAACTTCGGCGGCGGCCAGGTGGATATCACCAGCGGCAAGTTCGTGTTTTCGGCGAGCGAGGCCTACCTGATCGAGAACGGCAAGATCACCCGGCCGGTGAAGGGCGCGACGCTGATCGGCAATGGCCCTGAAACCATGAATCGCGTCAGCATGGTCGGCAACAACCTGCAACTGGATGCGGGAGTGGGCGTGTGCGGCAAGGATGGGCAGAGCGTGCCGGTGGGTGTCGGGCAGCCCTCGCTCAAGATCGATGCAATGACCGTCGGTGGAACCGCATCCTGAACGGGGCCGGTTCCTTCACGCGCCAACGTCGGGTTCGGTTCCTTCACGCGCCCGCAGAAGGAAATTGTTTCCCGCGCAGACTCTATGCGGGCGTGTGAAGGAACCGACCCCAGCTACGGCAGCCGCGTGAAGGAACCGGCCCCGTTCAGGACTCTTCGGGCGGATGGCTGGGGCCGAGCAGATCGCGTAATTCGCGGAACAGCTCGCGGTAGGAATGCGGCGGCTTGTTGCGCAATTTTTCCTCGCGCGCATTGCGCACCAATTGGCGCAGGCGTTGCCGATCCGCGCGCGGGTAGGCCGTGACCAGGTCGCCCAGTTCGGCATCGCCACCGTCGATCAATTGTTCGCGCAGCGCCTCGACCCGATGCAGCGCTGCCGCCTCGCGGCGTGAGTCGGCCTTGTCGTGCTCAAGCGCGGCGCGCAGGGCCAGCAGGGTCTCGTCATCCTCCCGGCGCAGCTTCTTGGCCAGGAAGCCCACCTGCCGCTTGTGCGCAATCTGCGCGGTAATGCGCTGTGCCTCGAGCACGATCGCCAACAGGTCATCGGCCAACGGCAGCTGTTGCAGCCGCGCCGGCGGTTGCTCGACAAGGCGCTCGGCCAGCTCACGCACCGCCAGCGCCTCGCGGCGCATGTCAGTACGGCTGGGACCGAAGTCGTCGCCTGAATCTTCGTCAACACCGTGCAAGGGGCTGGGTCCGTCGTGGGGAATCCCGCATAGTATTGGCCATGCATACTGAACTCGCCAACTCCGTCACAATCCAAGACGCCTCCCGCTTGTCCGGTTTAGCCCAGGAAGTGCTCGATTTCGCCGTTTCCCGCGGCGCCAGCCAGGCCGAGGTCTCGATCAACGAAGACAGTGGTTTGGCAGTCAATGTGCGCATGGGAGAGGTCGAAACCGTCGAGCGCACCCGGGACCGGGGCCTGGCGGTTACCGTCTACTTCGGCCAGCGCAAGGCCAGCGCCAGTACCGCCGACCTGCAACCGTCCAGCCTGCTGTCCACCGTGGAGCAGGCCTGCGCGATCGCCCGGTTCACCGAGGCGGATCCGGCCGCCGGACTCGCTGATCCGGCCCTGATGGCCCGTGAACTGCGCGATTTCGACCAATTCCACCCCTGGGCGATTGATGCCGACCGCGCCATCGCCCTGGCTTTGGCCACCGAGTCGCGCGGCCGCGACGCCGATCCGAGGATCAGCAACTCCGACGGCGCGTCGGTCAATACCGGCGACAGCCTGTCGGTTTACGCCAACAGCCACGGGTTCAGCGGCTTCGAACGCGGTACCAGCCATTCGATCAGTTGTTCGCTCATCGCCGGGCGCGACGACGGCATGCAGCGCGATTACTGGTACACCACCGCGCTGGATCCGGAGCAACTCGAGACACCCGCCAGCGTCGGCAAGCGCGCGGCCGAGCGCACCGTCGCCCGGCTCGATCCCAAGCCGATGCGTACCGGCGAGATGCCAGTCCTGTTTGCGCCGGAAATGGCGCGCAGCCTGATCGGCCACCTGCTCGGCGCCGTCTCCGGCGGCGCGCTGTACCGGAAGGCGAGTTTCCTGGTGGATTCGGCAGGCACGCAGTTGTTCCCCGACTGGTTCTGGATCCACGAGGATCCGTTCCTGCCGCGCGGTTTCCGTTCTGCGTCCTTCGACGCCGAGGGCGTGGCCACGCGTTCGCAGGACCTGGTGCGCGACGGCGTGCTGTCGCGCTATGTGCTGGGCAGCTATTCGGCGCGCAGGCTTGGCCTGGAAACCACGGCCAATGCAGGCGGCGTGCATAACCTGCAGGTCGGCGCCAATGCCGGCGGCTTCGATGACATGCTCGAGCGCCTGGGCGACGGCTTCCTGGTGACCGAACTGATGGGGCAGGGCGTCAACACCCTCACTGGCGATTACTCGCGTGGCGCAGCCGGCTTCCTGGTGCAGGGCGGACGTATCGTGCATGCCGTGGACGAAGCAACCATCGCCGGCAACCTGCGCGGCATGTTCCGTGACATCCGTGCGGTCGGCAGTGACGTGGACCGGCGCTCGCACGTGCTCACCGGATCGATCCTGCTTGGCAAGATGACCGTTGCCGGCGCTGGTTGACGTGGCTTGACAGCGGTAGCGCTGCGGCGGAACGTAGTCAGGCGCGCGAGAAGCGCGCGCTGATCAGGGGAACGTACATGTCCGACCCGATGGAAAACTCGACGCCGCCACCGCCGTCCCCGCCGTCCCCGCCACCGCCGCCGCCGCCGGAATCGCCGGAGTCGCCGATGGGCGGCTCGCCGAGCGCGGAAGAGCGTCAGTGGGCGATGTTCGCCCACCTCTCGGCGATCGTCGGCGCCGTACTCACCAGTGCCTTGGGTGGTGGATGGGGCTGCTTCATCGGGCCTCTGATCATCTGGCTGATGAAGAAGGACACCATGCCATTTGTTGCCGACCAGGCGAGGGAAGCGCTTAATTTCAACATCAGCCTGGCCATCGTCATGGTGGCCCTGGTGTTGTTCTCGTTCCTGACCCTTGGCGTCGGTTTCCTGATCACCATCCCGCTGATGATCCTGATCTCGATCGCCGCGCTGGTGCTGATCGTGATGGCGGCGATCAAGGCCAACGAGGGCCACGCATATCGCTATCCGCTGACCATCCGCCTGATCAAGTAAGCAGGCGCGCTGCGCGGATCAACTGGCCCGCGCAGCGCTGAAGTCGGCAAGCATCCGCAACCCGTCGGCGTCGGGGCCGAACTGCGCCAGCGCCGCGCGCATGCGCACGCGCAATTCCGACAACCTGCGATGGCCGTCGTCTGCGCCCAGCAGGGTCACGTAGGTTGCCTTGCCCTGGGCTGCGTCCTTGCCTGCAGTTTTCCCGAGCTCGACTGAACCTGCTTCGGCATCGAGCAAGTCGTCGCGCAACTGGAACGCGAGGCCAAGCGCTTCGGCGAAATTGTCCAGGCTATCCACCACGCCGCGCGGTGCGCCGGCGCTGAGCGCGCCCATGCGGATGGCCGCACGGATCAGGGCGCCGGTCTTGAGCGTGTGCAGCCGCTCAAGTTCGGCAAGTGCCAAGGTTGCGCCGGTGGCCTGCATGTCGAGCATCTGCCCGGCGCACATGCCCGAGGCGCCGGCAGCCTGCGCCAGTTCACGCACCAGGGCAATGCGGGTGTCGGCATCGAGTGGAGCGTCCGCGAGGACGCGAAACGCCTCCGTTTGCAGCGCGTCGCCGGCGAGGATTGCGGTGGCCTCGTCGTAGGCGATGTGCACGGTCGGGCGGCCGCGCCGCATGGCGTCATCGTCCATTGCAGGCAGGTCGTCATGCACCAGCGAGAAGGCGTGGATCAACTCGACCGCGACGGCCGCAGCATCGGCGACCGGTTCGTCGCCGCCGAAGGCGCGGGCGCTGGCATAGGCAAGGGCCGGTCGCAGGCGCTTGCCACCGCCGAGCACCGTATGGCGCATGGCCGATTGCAGGCGTGGCGCGGCATCGGCGCGCTCCAGCGCGCCTGCCAGTGCGGAATCGACGCGTGCCTGCCAGCCGGCCAGCAGGCCCGGCTCAGCCGCCATGGGGGGCGAAGTCCTCGCCCGAGGCGGGATCAGCGGGATCGGTCAGCAGGCGGACCCGCTGTTCGGCCTGTTCCAGTGCGCGCTGGCATTCGCGGTACAGGGCAACGCCGCGTTCGTAGGCCGCCAACGATTCATCCAGGCTCTGGTCGCCCTTTTCCATCCGCTGGACCAGTTGTTCGAGTTCGTCGAGCGAGTGCTCGAAATTGGCGACGGGGGATGCCGCACTGGCGTCAGTCTTTTTCATGCCGCCAGTGTCGCGCTTCGCCCGGTGGAGGGTCAATCGGCAGCCGAACGCCGCCAGCGCAGGTGCATCGCGTGCCCGTCGCTCCAGTCGGCCAGGCGCGAGGCGAGCAGGGTGTCCCCTGCTGCCAGCAATTCGCCGTCGGCGGCGAACAGCAGCGGCAACGCATCGCGCCGCCATGGGGGCAGGTGGGTGGACTGGAGCAGGTGCTTGAGGCGGTGCCGATGCAGGCGCCCGGGCAGGCGCATCCGTTCGCCGCCGCGCCGTGGGCCGACCACGAAGCCGCCGAAGTCGCGCGCGAGGGCATTGCGCCATGTTGGCTCCAAAGCCGCGTCCAGCGCCGCACGCTGCTGCGCCGGGTCGGGTTCAAAGCCGAGTGTCGAGCCGTCCGGAATCCAGAGCCGCTCCGCGCCGTCCCAGTGCTGCCGCCAGTCGCCTACGGGGCTGGCGTCGCCGGCTTCGGCGTATAGGCCGTCGCGCCAGCAGTGCATGACGACGCCGGGCCAGCGCAGTTCGGCGACGGCGTCGCGTCGTGCAGCCATCAGCTCGGCATCGATTCGCGCATGCAGCCGCGCGGGCGGTGTCGGCAGGCTCATTTCCCCGAGCCAGTGACGGATCACGCGCGCGCGCCACGCGGCGGACAGGTTGCGCAAGCCAGGCACGGACAGGGCGAGATTGCCGGGAAATCGCAGCAGCGCCAGGCGTGCGGCAGACTCCTCGGCCAGCAGCGCCGCGTCCTCGGCGGCCAGGCGTGCGCTGGTGG
>JBBRZU010000043.1:0-20454 GCA_038236425.1 Lysobacterales bacterium | reverse complement strand
TTGGGGGGTGTTTTATTGTGGTAATATAATTTTTGTGTTTGTGGTGTCACCCTCCCTTTGCACGCCCCCGCCCCCCCCCGCTCCCACACTATAAGGGCTATCGCGGCTGAAGCCGCTCCCACAGGCTGCTCCCACACTATACTTGTGGCTCGCGCGCCCGGATTTACACGAATGCCTGCCGAACCCCTTACCGCCGACGAGTTCCGCCGGCTCGCTGCCGACGGCCACACCCGCATCCCGATGGTGCGCGAGGTGCTGTCCGACCTCGACACTCCGCTGTCGGTCTATCTCAAGCTGGCCGACGGGCCGCATACCTATCTGTTCGAGTCGGTCGAGGGTGGCGAGACCTGGGGCCGTTATTCGATCATCGGACTGCCGGCCAAGCTGACCTATACCTTCCGCGGCAACTTTATCGAGACGCGCGCGCACGGCGAGCTGGTGTCCACGCGCGAAGTCGCCGATCCGCTGGCCGAGGTTGACGCGCTGCGTGCCGCGCACAAGGTGCCGCGCGTGCCGGGATTGCCGGCCTTCACCGGCGGCCTGGTCGGCTACTTCGGCTTCGAGTCGATCGGCTACATCGAGCCGCGGCTGGCCGGCGCGATGCCCGATGGAACGCACAAGAAAGACGAACTCGGTACGCCGGACGCCTTCCTGATGTTGTCGGAAGAGCTTGCCGTGTTCGACAACCTCAAGGGTCGCCTGTACCTCATCGTCCACGCCGACCCGTCCGAGCCACAGGCACACGCACGCGCGCTGCGCCGCCTCGACGAGTTGGTGTACCGGCTGCGTCATTCCGGCCGCAGCTATCCGGATGTACTGGACCCGTCGGTGCTCGACGAGGCCGACTTCGTTTCCGGATTTACCAAGGAAGGATTCATCGCCGCCGTCGAGACCGTGAAGGAGTACATCCGCGCCGGCGACGTGTTCCAGGTCGTGCTGAGCCAGCGCATGAGCGTGCCGTTCCGGGCCCGGCCGGTGGATGTGTACCGCGCGCTGCGCGCGCTCAATCCGTCGCCGTACATGTATTTCCTCGACCTCGACGGCACCCAGGTCGTCGGCAGCTCGCCGGAGATCCTGGTGCGCGTGCAGGACGGCGAGATCACGGTGCGCCCGATCGCCGGTACCCGTCCGCGCGGCGCCACGCCGGCCGAGGATGCGGCGCTGGAAGCCGAGCTTCTCGCTGATCCGAAGGAGCGCGCCGAGCACCTGATGCTGATTGACCTGGGTCGCAACGATGTCGGCCGCGTGGTCGAGCCCGGCAGCGTCGAGGTACCGGACCAGTTCCTGATCGAACGCTACTCGCACGTGATGCACATCGTGTCGGAAGTGCGCGGCAAGGTGCGGCCGGAGATCAAATTTTCCGACGTGCTCAAGGCGACGTTTCCGGCGGGCACGGTCAGCGGCGCGCCGAAGATCCGCGCGCTCGAAGTGATCCGTGAACTGGAGCCGGTGCGCCGCAACATCTACTCCGGCGCGGTCGGCTACCTCGGCTGGTGGGGCGACGTCGACACGGCCATCGCGATCCGCACCGCCGTCATCCAGGATGGCCGTCTCTACGTCCAGGCCGGTGCCGGGATCGTGCACGACTCCGACCCGCAGGCCGAGTGGGACGAGACGATGAACAAAGGCCGCGCGCTGTTCCGCGCAGTCGCCCTGGCAGCGGGCGGTCTGTGAATACCGGTCGCGCCAAC
This sequence comes from Lysobacterales bacterium, assembly GCA_038236425.1. GTDB lineage: Bacteria > Pseudomonadota > Gammaproteobacteria > Xanthomonadales > Xanthomonadaceae > Arenimonas. The sequence goes on along the minus strand of JBBRZU010000043.1, from coordinate 18,763 downwards.
TTCGGAATCGATGCGCCGGGCGTGATCCGCAACCTCAGACTGCTGGCTGTTGCGGGAATCGCACTTGGCATCGCGGGACCGCACATCCCCGCGTTGCGGCGCGTCGGCGGCATCGGATTTTCCGTGGCCATCGTGTTTGCGCTGCAGGCCCTGTTGATGCTGTGGACGAGTTTGCAGGGCAAGCGGATCGCCGCGAAGCAGTTGATTGATCGAGCGGGGCTGCGCGGTGGCGAGCAGGTGCTGGACGTGGGCTGCGGTCGCGGCCTGTTGCTGATCGAGGCCGCGCGACGGCTGTCCCTCAGCGGCGGCAAGGCGACGGGGCTGGACATCTGGAACGTGCAGGACCTGTCAGGAAATGCGCGCACCGCCACGCTGGGTAACGCCGAAGCCTGTGGTGTGTCGGAGCAGATCGAACTGGTGGATGGCGATATGCGCACGATGCCGTTCGAAGATAGGCGCTTCGACGTCATCGTTTCCAGCCTAGCGATCCACAACGTGTATTCGGCCGACGACCGCGCCCAATCGCTGCGCGAGATCGCCCGCGTCCTGAAGCCCGGCGGCCGCGCCTTGTTGCAGGATTTCCGCCATACCGCAGACTACGCGCGCCAGCTGGCCGACCTGGGTTTCGTCGAAATCAGTCGTCGCCTGGTCAACCCCTTGCTGATGTTTCCGCTCACTTGGCTCGTCCAGGCACGGAAACCTCCCGTACCCCCAGGACCTGGAGAATGAAGATCTGCCTACTGTTCACCGCGCTGTTGTTTGCCGCATCCCCGGCAATGGCGCAAAGCGTCGGCGGCACGCCGTTCCTTGCCGTGCATGGGTCGGCGAAGATCGAGATCATCCCGGACATCTTCCCGGTGCAGGTGGAAGTCGCTGACACTGGGATGGATCTATCGAAGTCGCAGGCGCTGGTCGAGCAACTCACGCGCGGCATCCTTGCACAGGCGCGAAAGTTGGGATTGGAGGAGGCAAGTATCCAAGTCGGCGACTTCCGGATATCGCCGCAGGAAGACTACGACCAGACAACGCAGAAGCAGGTCTTCCGCGGTAACCGGTACGAGCGCAACCTGCGCTTCAAGTTCCATTCCCTTGCCGACGTGAAAGCATTCGTGGCCGCCGCGCCCTCGGGCAAGCAGGTGCAAGTGTCCACTGCCGGGTTCGAATCCTCTTCCGAGCACGAGGTTCGCCGCAAGTTGCTGGTGGACGCCATTTCCGATGCGCGCAAGACCGCTGACGTCCTCGCGGCGGGGATTGGTCGACGGGTCACCGTGGCGCAGACGATTTCCACCACGCCGATGGTCCTCAGTGCCGGCTCCTACATCAACGCGATCGATGTGCGCAGTGTCGAGTCCACCACCATCCTCACCGCCGAGCAGATCGCGAGGATTCCGGTGGGTCGCGACATTACCTCGGTTGCGTTACTGGCACCTGGCGCGGTGCGCAGCGAAATCGCCTTGGAAAAGGGCGCGATTGCGCTGCAATCCGACGTGTACATCCTCTACCTGCTTGGCGACTGAGCGCCAAGCTCGCGCGGCGGGCGTCGGATGCTGCACTGCGGCGCAAGGCAGGGACTGCGTGAATTTCCAAACTGCGTCTCACTCTGCGCGTGCGGTCAGCCAGGCAGTCCGCGCCTGCACCCGGCGCTGGGCTAGACTCCGGACGGCGGTGCCGTGCAGGCCGTCCTGACGAGATTGCCATGCCCGCGGACAGCCCGCCCGTACCCGAGCGTTCCACTGACGCCACCGTGCCCGAGCATGGCGACGGCGATGCGATTGCGCTCGGAAACGCGGCGCTGCGTTCGTTCTTCGACCATGCCACCTTCCAGATGGGCGTCACCGAGTTGACCGAAGACCAGGACATGCTCCTGGTCGCGGTGAATCCGGCGGCTGCCGAATGGATTGGACTGACGCCGGCCGAGGCCCAGGGCAAGCGCATCAGCGAGCTTGGCTTGCCCGGACCCAATCGCGGGGTCTGGCTGGATCGCTACCTGGAGGCGATGCACACGCGGCGGCCAGTGCAGTTCGAACAGTGGAGCAACCTGCCGGCGGACCAGGAATGGTGGGCGGTGACGCTGGCCTGGATCGGAACCGGGCCAAGCGGCCGGCCGCGCTTTTCCTATGTTGTGCAGGACATCACCCAGCGCAAGCTCGACGAGCGCACCAACGCGGCCGTGCTGCGCATTTCCGATGCTGCGCATACGGCATCCAGCCTGCCGGAGCTGTTCGGCCGTATCCACGAGATCATTGGCGGGTTGCTTCCAGCGGAGAATTTCTTCGTCGCCTTGTACGACCCGGTGCGCGACGAAATCAGCTTCCCGTATTACGTGGACCAGTACGATCCGGCGCCGCCACCACAGGCGCTTGACGACGGCACGCTTGCCGGTCGCGTCGTGAAGTCGGGCCAGTCGCTGTTGTTCACGCCGGAAACGCCAAGTGATGGCGCGCACATTGAGGAAATCATTGTCGGCACTCCATCGCTGGATTGGCTCGGCGTGCCGCTGAAGTGGCAGGGGCAGACCATCGGGGCGCTGGTGGTACAGACCTACGCGGGCGATGTCCGCTACGTCGCGCGCGACCAGGGCCTGCTCGAGTTCGTGTCCGGCCAGGTTGCCGCGGCGATCGCGCGCAAGCAGGCGGAGCAGGCGATCATTGCCTCGGAAACACGGTTCCGCCTACTGTTCGAACAGAACCTTGCCGGTGTGTTCCGTTCCACCGCCGAGGGCCGGATCCTGCAATGCAACGACGCCTTCGCGCGGATGCTCGGCTTCGAGTCGCCTGCCGATGCGCTGGGCAGCAATGCGGCCGACCTGTATTTCGACGCGGACGACCGCGCCCGCTACGTCGCGAGCCTGCGCGCCGAGGGCGGCGTGAACAGCCTGGCCATGCGTTTCCGGCGCAAGGACGGCGGCGAGATGTGGGGCATGGAAACAGTCAGCGTGATCCTGGGCGAGGCCGGCGAGCCGGAAGTATTCCAGGGCACGGTGGTGGACTTCAGCGGCCACAAACTGGCCGAAGCGGCGCTGCAGCAGAGCGAGTCACGGCTCGAGGAAGCGCAGCGCATCGCCCATGTGGGCAGTTGGAACTGGGAGGCGGCCACCGGCGTACTCAGCTGGTCCAATGAGTTGTGCCGCATCTATGGCCTGGACCCGGATCAGCACACACCCAGTTATGCCGATTTCCTTGCGCGCCTGCACCCCGGCGACAGGCACCAGGCCCGCACAGTCATCGAAGCGGCCAGGGACGACCATCGTCCGTTCGAGCATGAAGTGCGCGTCCTGCGCCCGGACGGCAGCCACCGCACCATCCTTGACCAGGGCGAAGTGCTGCTGGACAAGCAAGGCAGGCTGCTTGGCATGCGTGGCGCTGCGCTCGACATCACCAGGCGCAAGCTCACCGAACTGCTCGAGCGCGAACGTGGCGCCGTGCTCGAGCAGGTCGCGCAGAACCAGCCGCTGGGAGTGATCCTGGCCTCGGTGGCGCGGATGCTGGAAAACCAGCGGTCCGGGCTGCGCGCCTGCGTGCTGCTGGTCGAAGACGGCACGATTCGCTCCGCCTTTGGCAACAGCTTGTCGCGTGACGCACTGGTGGCGCTCGAGGGTTTGCCTGCAACCGCCGGCCACGGCAGTTTCGGCAGGGCAGCCGAGTCTGTCGCGCCGGCATCCTGCACCAATGTTTCAGATGACCCGGACTGGCAGCATGTGGCGGAATGGGCGGATCGCAACGCGGTGGGTTCCAGCCTGTCGTCGCCGATCGTGTCAGCCGCCGGTGGCGTACTGGGCACCCTGAGCCTGTTCGGCCCCGCAGGCCGTCGTGCGCGCACGGCCGACCATGAACTGCTGGCCTCGGCCTGCCGCCTGGCGACGGTGGCGATCGAGCACCGCGCACTCACCGACCAGTTGTCCTACCAGGCACAGCACGACGCGCTCACCGGCTTGCCCAACCGCCTGCTGTTCCAGGACCGGCTCGCGCATGCCCTGGCGCAGGCGTCCCGGCGCGGGACCCGGGTCGCCGTGCTGTACATGGACCTGGATCGCTTCAAGCACATCAATGACACGCTGGGACACGCTGCTGGCGACGCCCTGCTGCGCCTGGTCGCAGCGCGCCTGGACAGCCGTATCCGTGGCAGCGATACGCTGGCGCGCCTTGGTGGTGACGAATTCACTGTCGTGCTCGACGAGATCTCAGACACCGGCGATGCAATGCGGGTTGGCAGCGACCTGATCGAGGCGATGCGGGCGCCGTTCCGGGTCGGTGCACGCGAGTTGTACGTCACCGCGTCCATGGGCATGAGCCTGTTCCCCGATGACGGAGCCGACGCGGGCACGCTGATGGCCAACGCCGATGTCGCCATGTACCGCGCCAAGGACATCGGCCGCGACAACGTGCAGTGGTTCTCCGCGGAAATGAACGAACTCGCGCGCGAACGACTGGACCTGGAAAACGACCTGCGTCGCGCCCTGGGGGAGGGCGAGTTCGACCTGCACTACCAGCCACAGGTTGATGGCAACGGCCGCATCGCCGGGGTCGAGGCTCTGCTGCGCTGGAATCATCCCGCGCTTGGCAACATCCCGCCCGACCGGTTCGTGCCGCTGGCCGAGGAGAGTGGCCTGATCGTGCCGATCGGCGAATGGGTACTGCGCCGCGCCTGCGCACAGGCCGCAACCTGGCGTCGCGCGGGCCATCATGACCTGCGGATGTCGGTGAATGTTTCGGCGGTGCAATTCAAGCGCGCGGACTGGGTGGATACGGTCCGCCGCGCGCTGCGCGATTCTTCGCTGGATCCGGCTGCGCTTGAACTGGAGATCACCGAGAGCCTGTTGTTGCAGAGCGTGCAGACCACGTCGGCGAACCTGTTCGAGTTGCGCGAGCTTGGCGTCGGCATCGCCATCGACGATTTCGGTACCGGCTACAGTTCGCTGAGCTACCTGCACCGCCTCCCGATCACCACGCTCAAGATTGATCGCAGCTTCGTGCGGGAGATCGATGAGGCACCGCGGGCCGGCGGTGAAGTGGCCCCGGTGGTGCGCACCATCATCGCGCTGGCGCGCAACCTGGGCATGTCGGTGGTCGCCGAGGGCGTCGAAACGCCGACCCAGCGCCAACTCCTGCTGGAGTTGGGTTGCGATTGGCTGCAGGGGTTCCTGCTGTCACACCCGCTCGACGCGAGCGGCACCGGCCGCCTGCTTGCGGGTGGGATTGCCTGAGGTTGCGTGAAGGCGGGCTTGCCGCCTCCATGCTTGGGCTTTGACCCTCAGCTTGAACCCCGGGCTTGAACCCCGGGCTTGAACCCCAGGCGCAACCCTCAGGGACGAACCGCAACCACCTCGATTTCCACCAGGAAGCCGGGGTTGGCCAGCGCCGCGACCTGCATCGCAGAGCGCACAGGCAGCGCAGGCTGCTGCTCGGTGCCAAAGAACTGGGTGTAGCCCTCCATCATCCCGGCGAAATCCAGCTTGCCATCCTTGGCCGGATCGCCAACCAGGAACACCTGCATCTTGATCACGTCGCCCATGCCCAGGCCAAGGGCCTTGAGTTGGTCCTGGATCGAGGTCAGCACCGAGATCGTCTGCGTGCGTGTGTCGCCGTAGGCAGCCACGCTACCCGCAGCCGCGGCGGCATCTGCGACCTTGGGCACGGTGCCGCTGAGGTAAACCGTTGTCTTGCCGGCAGGCACCTCAACGGCCGATGAAATCGGGAACTTGCTGCCATTGGGCAGCGGGTGCCGCACGACGGCAGTGTCGGCAGCAATGGCCGGCGCGGCGAGCGCGAAGGCCAGCAGGCAGGTTGCGGAAATACGCATGGTCAGTCTCCTTGCAATGTCATTGAACCGTCGGTGGCTTGTCACTGGCGCAGTGATTTCACTTCTTCGGCGCTGATCGCATCGTTGTAGTGGTTGCCGAAGTGCGTGCGCACATGATTGATCACGTTGGCGATCTGAACGTCGGTCAGCCACGCGCCCAAGCCGAATCCGCCGGGCGTGTGCTGGAACGCGGGCATGTTTCCCCGCCCCTGCAGGATGGTGAGGGCCATGTATCGCGACGAGGCGATCTTCTGGTTTCCCGCGAACGCCGGATAAGCGCCAGCCCCGACCGCTCCCTTGCCGTCGGGCATGTGGCAGCCTTGGCAAATGCGGGTGTAGATGGCCTCTCCGCTGGTGGTTCCCAGCATGCCTTCGGGTGCATCGACGGGGGCAGCGGCCGCCGCCTTGGCCGGCAGCGTGGGATCAGGCTCGGCCTGTGCAGCTCCGGCCAATGCGAACATGGCAGTGACGCCGGCACAGGCGGCGAGAGTCATCAGGAGGCGAGTGTTCATGCGTGGGCTCCGGCATGGGCGCGCTGGTGCAGCCGTCCGATGGCATCCATGGCCGAGGTGACTGCGCCTTCCTGCCATGCCGGCAGGAACGAGGCGTGCTCGCCGGCCAGTACGATCCGACCGTCGAACGCGCAAAGCGCGTCGTAGTGTTTCTCGCGCGCCTGCTCCGACCACAGTCCGAAACAGCCCAGCGTGAACGGCGAGCGATGCCAGGCCAGCGAGATGCCGTTGTCGAATTCCTTCAGGTATTGCGGATGAATCTGCGCACCCTGCCGGACTGCTTCGCGCACGCGCGCATCGGGCGACATCGCGGTAAATTCCGTCGCCGGCGGGCCCCAGATATAGGCGCCGAGCAGGACGCCCTTGCCGGTGCCGTGGTAGCCACTGCTCGGGTAGCTGATCTGGCCGATCGGCAGGGTTGTGTAGGTGACGCCGCCGTAGATGCTTTCGTCCTCTTCCCAGAACCGGCGCTTGAACTGCAGGCCGACTTTCACCGACGCGGCATAGGGCACCGCGCCGATGGCGTCGAGCATTGGGTCGCCCACCTGCATCGGGATCTGCTTGAGGATGGACAACGGGATGGTGCACACGCACCAGTCGGCCTTGGCCACCTGCGGCTGTCCGGAATTGTTGCTGTCCACGTAGGACACCGTCACGCCGCCGGCATCCTGGCGGATGTCCACGACCTTGGCGTTGTAGCGGATCAGGCCTTCGAGTTCGCGGCCAAAGGCCTCGCCGATGCGGCCCATGCCGCCGACCGGCTGCATCATCGTCGACTGCATGTCGTAGTTGGCGCCGTTGGGCAGGAAGCTCCACAGCTGCGAATCGAGCATGTCATGCAGTTCGACCGGGTCGGAAAACGCTGGCCGGCCGGACAGGCCGCCGGCGGGATCGGAAGCGAATCCGCGGCGATCGCTGCTTCCTTCGCCCTTCACGTACTTGTAGTTTTCATCGAGCGCGCCCCAGTACTGCAGGGACGCCAGCAATTTCTCCAGGTCTTCCTTTTCCAGCGGCGCATCGATCTTGCCGCCGCGCGCAGACTTGGCCAGCAACTCCGCGACATGCCCCTGGTAGTCGGCTTTGACGGTTCGGTAACGCTGCGGCTTGCCGCCGAAGGCATGCTCGCTGTGCAGGTAGGCGTGGTGGTTGACCTGCACGAAGTTCTCCAGCGGCACCTTGAGCAACTTGCAGTAATGCAGGATGCCGCTGTGATGGTGGGGCAGGCGCCATGGACCCGGATTGATGTACAGACCCGGGTCGAACTGGCAATGCTGGGTTGCGCCGCCAAGCTCGGTGTACGTGTCCCCGCCGCGCAGGGACATGTTGCGGCCACCTGCGCGGCCGTTGTACTCGAGCACTTGCACCTTGTAGCCGGCCTTGCGCAACTCGTAGGCCGAGACCATGCCGGCGATACCCGCGCCGAGCACCAGTACCGAGGCGCCGGGTGGCGCCGCGCCGAGTTTCGGTGGACCGGTGAAGCTGGTTTCGGCCGCCAGCCCGAGGCTGGTCATGGCCTGGTACATCACTGCGCCGCCTGCACCGCTGCCGATCATTCGAAGCAGCTGCCGCCGTGTTACCGGCAATCCCCGTGTCCCCTCTGCCATCGTCGCGTCCCCCGCGTGAAGGTTACAGCCCTTGCTGAACGATACTCCGGTTGCCGACACGTTGCGCTGGGCGACGGCCTTCACGCGGTCGAATTGGGGTCGGCAAGGCGACCGCCACCGCCCGGCAATGCGACACTATGCGTGCCGATGGCGCCGCCTCGCCCGGCCGCCTCTCGCAACAGCCCAAGCGGACCCCGACCCATGCTGCTCATGATCGACAACTACGACAGCTTCACCTACAACCTCGTGCAGTATTTCGGCGAGCTCGGGCAGGCTGTGGATGTGGTCCGCAACGATGCGATCGATGTCGCCGGCATCCGGGAACTTGCGCCGGAGCGCATCGTCATTTCCCCGGGGCCGTGCACGCCAGACCAGGCAGGTGTTTCCCTGGCCGTGCTGTCGGAACTGTCCGGCGGCGTTCCGATCCTTGGCGTGTGCCTCGGCCACCAGGCGCTCGGGCAGGGGTTTGGCGGTCGGGTGGTGCGCGCGAAAACCATCATGCACGGCAAGACTTCGCCCATCCATCACACCGGACAGGGCGTGTTTGCAGGCTTGCCTTCGCCGTTCCTTGCCACGCGTTACCACTCGCTGGTCGTGGAAAGGGAGTCGTTGCCCGATTGCCTCGAGATCACCGCCTGGACCGAGGACGAGGCCGGCAACTTCGACGAGATCATGGGCCTGCGCCATCGCACGCTGCCCGTGGAGGGCGTGCAGTTCCATCCCGAGTCCATCCTCACCGAGCACGGGCACGCGATGCTGCGCAATTTTCTCGAGCGGCCGGCCATGCCAGCCCGGGTGGCCTGAGATGGGCTTCACGCCGCAGGAAGCGCTTGGCCGGGTGATCGTCCACCGCGAGATCTTTTTCGATGAGATGGTGGACCTGATGCGCCAGGTCATGCGCGGCGAGGTGTCGCCGGTGATGACTGCCGCCATCCTCACCGGCCTGCGGGTGAAGAAGGAAACCATCGGCGAGATCGCCGGCGCGGCGACCGTGATGCGCGAGTTCGCCGCACCCGTTGAGGTTGCAGATACCGACCGCCTGGTGGACATCGTTGGTACCGGTGGCGATGGTGCACATACATTCAACATTTCGACAGCGGCGATATTCGTCGCTGCCGCGGCCGGGGCGCGGGTTGCCAAGCATGGCAACCGCAGCGTGAGTTCGAAATCGGGAAGCGCCGATGTGCTTGAGGCGCTGGGTGCATTGATCGAATTGCAGCCGGCCCAGGTTGCCTGCTGTCTCGAGGAGACCCGAGTCGGCTTCATGTTCGCGCCGATCCACCATCCGGCCATGCGCAATGTCGCGGCCGTGCGTCGCGAGCTTGGCGTGCGGACGATCTTCAATATCCTCGGCCCACTGACCAATCCGGCCGGCGCGCCGAATATCCTGATGGGCGTTTTCCACACCGATCTGGTCGGCATCCAGGCGCGCGTGCTGCAGCGCCTCGGGGCCAGTCGCGCACTGGTCGTGCATGGTCGCGACGGGCTCGACGAGATCACCCTGGCCGATGCGACCCTGGTCGCCGAACTGCGCGATGGCGTGATTACCGAATACGAAGTGAAGCCGACCGACTTCGGCATCCCGGTGTCGGACCTTGGGCCGATCCGGGTGGACAGCCCCGAGCAGTCGCGCGCCATCGTGCTCGAGGTACTCGAAGGCAGCCCCGGGCCGGCGCGCAACATCGTGCTGCTCAATGCCGGCGCCGCGTTGTATGTCTCCGGCGTGGCTGACAACATCGGCGAGGGCGTGGCGCGTGCGCGCGTCGCGATCGATGATGGTTCCGCGCGCGCACGGCTGCAGGCCTACGTGGACGCGTCGCAGCGGCTGTCCCCGCTGCCGCTGCCGCTGGCGCCTTGCTGACCATGGCGAGTGAGCGATTCGCGCGCCTGCCGGCGCCGCCATATTTCGCGGTGGTGTTCTCGTCCACGCGCGCCGACGCTGACCCGGCGTACAACGACACCGCCGCGCGCATGGAAGCGCTGGCTGCGCTGCAGCCCGGATTCCTCGGCATCGAGAGCTGCAGGGATGCCGACGGATTCGGTATCACCGTCAGCTACTGGCGCAGCGAGCAAGACATCCTGGCCTGGAAGCGCAACGCCGAGCACGCTGCTGCGCGCGAGAAGGGCCGCACCAGCTGGTACAAACAGTTCGAGCTGCGCATCGCCCGGGTCGAACGCGCCTATGGTGGATCGGCGGCCGCGCTGCACGCAACGCAACCCATGGACGCCAAGGCATGAGTGACATCCTCCAGACCATCCTCGCGCGCAAGGTCGAGGAAGTGCGCGAGCGCAGCGCCGGCTTGCCGTTGCGGGAACTGTCGGCGCGCTGCGAAGGCCTGCCCGACACCCGCGGTTTTGCGGCCGCCATCGAACGCAGCATTGCCGCGGGCCATGCCGCGGTGATCGCCGAGGTGAAGAAGGCCAGCCCGAGCAAGGGCGTGATCCGTCCCGACTTCGACCCGGCCGCGATCGCTGCCAGCTACGCGCGCGGCGGAGCCACCTGTCTGTCGGTGCTCACCGACGTGGATTTTTTCCAGGGCAGCGATGCCTACCTGCAACAGGCACGTGCGGCCTGCGACTTGCCGGTGCTGCGCAAGGATTTCCTGGTCGACACCTGGCAGGTCTACGAGTCGCGCCTGCTCGGTGCCGATTGCGTGCTGCTGATCGTCGCCGCGCTTGGCGATGCTGCGCTGGCGGAGCTGTCGAACCTGGCGATGGAGCTGGGGATGGATGTGCTGGTCGAGGTGCACGACATCGACGAGCTCGAGCGTGCGCTGCAGGTGGGCGTGCCCTTGCTGGGGATCAACAATCGCAGCCTGCGCACGTTCGAGGTCTCGCTCGACACCACGCTGGATTTGCGCGAAGCGGTGCCTGCGGATCGTCGGCTGGTGACCGAAAGCGGCATCCACACGCCAGCTGATGTGGCGCGCATGCGCTCGCATGGTGTGCAGGCGTTCCTGGTCGGCGAGGCCTTCATGCGCGCGCCTGATCCCGGCGCCGAGCTGGCGCGCCTGTTTTCCCTGTAACTGTGGGAGCCCTTGTGGGAGCGGCTTCAGCCGCGAGTTTTTGAAATCGCGGCTGAAGCCGCTCCCACAGGAGCCGCTCCCACAGGAGCCGCTCCCACAGGAGCCGCTCCCACAGAAGCCGTGCCCACAATCAGGCGTCGCCGAGGCGCCTGACGAAGCGGAAGGCGCCTTCTTCGTAGCCGCAGGCGCGATAAAACGCGTGCGCCTCGAGACGATGGCTGGCGGAGGTCAGCTCGATCCGAACCGCGCCGGCACCGCGCGCGAGCAACTCGGCTTCGCGCAGCAGCAACCTGCCCACGCCGCGTCCCTGCGCCTCCGGCGTCACCGCCAGCGCCGTGATCCGGCAGGTCGGGGCGCCAAGTGGCAGGTAATAGGACACATCGCAGCCGATCAGGCCCTGCAGCGCGCCGGTCATCGCATCGGCGGCCACCAGCAGGGTCTGCTCGGGATCATGGCGCAGGGCCAGCAGGCGCTGCGCAGCTTCTTCGGGCGGGCAGGGGTAACCCAGCACACCCAGCAACTCCGACAACCCGAAAGCGTCCTCGCGCGATGCCGGCCGGATGACCGGTGGCGCAGTTTCGGGAGCGGACGCGCGGCCCATGACTTGTTGGATCCCGGCCTTGTCAGATGTCGGGCTTAGCGGGTGCCGTACACCACGACGGTCTTGCCGCGGGCGTGCAGCTTGCCGTCGATCTGCAACTGCTTGAGCACGCGGCCAGCCATTTCACGCGAGCAACCGACGATACGGGCCAGCTCCTGGCGAGACACCCGGATCTGCATGCCTTGCGGGTGGCTGAGCGCATCCGGTTCCTGGCACAGGTCGTTCAGGGTGCGGATGATCCGGCCGGTGACGTCAAGGAAGGCCAGGCGGCTGGCTTTGCGGCTGGTATCGAGCAGGCGCTTGGACAACTGCGCGCCGATTGCATACAGGATCTTCGGGCACTCGCTCGACAGCGAAGTGGCAAAAAGCTGGTGCAGGCGCTCGTAGCTCAGCTCGGCCAGCTCGCAGGGCGTGCGCGTGCGCAGCAGCACCTGGCGGATGTTGGCGGCCACGAACAGGCCCATTTCGCCGACGAACTCCCCGGCATTGCAGTAGCCCAGCACCAGCTCGCGCCCGTCACCCTCGACGCTGATGATGCTCAGCGAGCCGCTGACCACGTAATACAGCGTGTTGGCGGTGTCCCCGGGGCGGAAAATATCGCTGCGCGCCGGATGGCGGCGGCGGTGGCATTGGTCCAGGAAGTGGCTCAGGGACAAATCGTCCAGGGCCAGCGGGCTGGCGACCGGGCGCATGTTGCTGAACTCGCTCAGGGCTGTCCGTTGCGGGACCATGGGTGCCTCTCGATTTGCCGAAGTCAGTACAGCTTAGGCTGTGATGGAGCGCACAGCAATCTCCATGCCGCCTGAAATTGCCCGTGACGGCCATCGAGGTTCCCCCGGGGGACGGATTGGCCGATAATCCCGCTCCTTACCAGCCTCACCGGATCGCCACCTTGGTCAAGCCACTTCCGCGCCTTCGCCTCCAGGGGTTCAACAACCTCACCAAGTCCCTGAGCTTCAACATCTACGACATGAGTTACGCCGTGTCCGAGGAGCAGCGCCAGCGCTATATCGAGTACATCGACGAGGTGTACAACGCCGAGCGCCTGACCCAGATCCTCACCGAGGTCGCCCATATCATCGGCGCCAACATCCTCAACGTGGCCCGCCAGGACTACGACCCGCAGGGTGCATCGGTGACGATCCTGATCTCGGAAGAGCCGGTGATCGACAAGAAGGATGCTGGCCGCGGACTGATCTCCGATGCCGTGGTCGCGCACTTGGACAAGTCGCACATCACCGTGCACACCTATCCCGAGACCCATCCGCACAACGGCATCGCCACCTTCCGGGCCGACATCGATGTCGCGACCTGTGGGGTGATTTCGCCGCTGAAGGCCTTGAATTACCTGATCGAGAGCTTCGACTCCGACATCGTGGTGATGGACTACCGCGTGCGCGGCTTCACCCGCGACGTGCGCGGCAAGAAGCACTACATCGACCACAAGATCAACTCGATCCAGGACTACCTGTCCAAGTCGATCAAGCAGCATTACGAGATGCTCGACGTCAACGTGTACCAGGAAAACCTGTTCCACACCAAGATGCACGTGAAGGAATTCGACCTCGACACCTACCTGTTCGAGGAAAAGGCCAAGAACCTCTCGTTCAAGGAGCGCTCGCGCATCGAACTGCAGCTGCGCCGCGAGATCGAAGAGCTCTTCCACGGCCGCAACCTGGTCGACTAAGCCGCTGCGTTAGCTGGCGCGAAGCCCCATACGGGTATCCGGCGGTTGGTGGTGTCGGGGGAGGGGGTTTCCGCAGAAGGCAGGCCATGGATGGCCTGCCGGTCGGGACTTCACCGCAGGACGCGCTCGTGAGAGTTCCGATCGGAGGAAATCCCCTCCCACGGCGCCGCCAACCGCCGGCCGAATCAAATCCGGTACGCGACAGCTTTCATCACGGCGGAGGTCAGCGCCATCAGCCGCGGAATCGGCTGCGGCAACACCCGCGCGCCCGCCGCCTGCGCATGCTCGGCATGCCGGGCCTCGTCATCCTTCATCGTTGACAGGATCGCCCGGCTGCGCAGGTCTTCCGCCGGCAGCGAGCGCAAGTGTTCGGCCAAGTGGGCTTCGACCTGACGCTCGGTCTCCACGACGAAACCGAGGTTCCAGCCATCGCCACGCAAGCCGGCAGCCACGCCGATGGCATAGCTGCCGGCGTACCAAAGGGGATTGAACAGGCTGGGGCGGCTGTCGAGTTCGTCCAGTCGCCCGGCGCACCAGGCAAGGTGGTCGGTCTCTTCCTGCGCGGCCTCGAGCAATTGCGCGCGCGTGGCGTCATCGCGTGCGACCGATGCCTGGCCGACATACAGGGCCTGCGCGCAGACCTCGCCGGTGTGGTTCACCCGCATCAGGCCCGCCGCGTGTCGCCGCGCGCCATCGGACATCTCCATGTTGGCTTCCGGCGCACCCGGACTGGGGCGTTCGGCAACCGCCGTGTGGCCGACCGTGGTGCCAAGGGCACGCTGGGCCTGCACGATCAGGCGGTCGGTCAAGCTCAGGTGGCGTGCGCTCATGCCAGATACTCAGCGGGGAATTCATCAGGATGCCTGACCGCGGCCAGCAAGGCATCGCCCAGGCGCGGTCGGCAACGCAATGTTGGCCGACAGCAGCTGATCGGCGCGTGAGTGTGTGTCTCATGGAGGGCAGAGACACGGCCTTGCCGGCGCCAGTTGCGCTAGACTCGCGGTCCGCCGAGCCAGGCGCACGCGCAATCCGGCCGCAAAAGGTGCCACACGGGGCCTTGTGGCGGCGCTAACACGCGCAGAATGAAGGACTTGCGCCGCCCGAGGGCGGTCGGCTATCATTCCGCTTCTTATTTCCGCGTTTTTCTTCTTGGAGTCACCCCCGTCATGAAAGCCATGACCGTCAGCACCAAGCCGGCGAGCGTCACGCAAGACTGGTATCTCGTCGATGCCAGCGGCAAGACCCTCGGCCGCCTGTGCTCGGAACTCGCGCGTCGCCTGCGCGGCAAGCACAAGCCGATCTTCACCCCGCACGTTGATACCGGCGATTTCCTCGTCGTGGTCAATGCCGAAAAGATCGCAGTCACCGGCAACAAGTTGAAGGACAAGAAGTACCACCGTTTCACGGGGTACATCGGCAACCTGAAGACCGAGTCGCTGGGCCAGGCACTTGCCGCCCATCCCGAGCGCGTCATCGAGACCGCCGTGAAGGGCATGCTCCCGAAGAATCCGCTGGGCCGCGCGATGTATCGCAAGCTCAAGGTCTACAAGGGTCCGAACCACCCGCACTCCGCCCAGCAGCCCCAGGCGCTGGACATCTAAGTCAGCAACAGGCAGACAACCATGGCTTCGCAGCAGCACAACTACGGCACCGGCCGTCGCAAGTCCTCCACCGCCCGCGTGTTCATGCGCAAGGGCGCGGGTGCCATCACCGTGAATGGCCGTCCGCTGGATGAGTTCTTCGGTCGCGAGACCTCGCGCATGATCGTGCGCCAGCCGCTCGTGCTGACCAAGAACACGGAAAGCTTCGACATCTCGGTGACGGTTGAAGGTGGCGGCATCACCGGCCAGGCCGGCGCCATCCGTCTTGGCATCGCCCGCGGCCTGGTTGAGTACGACGAAACCCTGAAGTCCGAGTTGCGCAAGGCTGGTTTCATGACCCGCGATGCGCGCGAAGTCGAGCGCAAGAAGGTCGGCCTGCACAAGGCACGCCGCGCGACGCAGTTCTCCAAGCGCTGATCGCAACGCTGCAGAATTTGGTACCCGGGTGGGACTCGCGTCAGACGACCCCGCCTTGCACGAGTTTCCCGTTGGGGAATCGTCTAATGGTAGGACAACGGTCTCTGACACCGTCAATCTAGGTTCGAGCCCTAGTTCCCCAGCCAAATGCAAGCACAACCCCCGCTCCGGCGGGGGTTGTCGTTTGTGCGCTCGGCGGTCACGATGTCGGCCTGCCCGCGCCGCGCATCGGCGCCCGAATCGGATCCCCCAACCATGACCTCGCGTCGCACCATCGCGCAGCCCCTGCGCATTCTCACGTTGGCAATCGCATCGCTCTGCAGCTTCGCCGCTGCCGCGCAGACCTCTGCGCCATCCACCGCTGCCCCGGCAAGTCGCCCGATGCAGGCAAGTCCCGCGGCTCCTGCACGTCCGGCGGCACGCCCTGCAGCACGTCCCGGTGCACCCGGGCGCGGGCCGGCCGATGGCGGCATGGCGACGCTGTTCAACGCCTGGGACAGGGACCACAGCGGCTCACTGACGCTGGCGGAATTCAAGCAGGGCTGGCAAGACCAGCGACGGGTGGCCCTGGTGGCACGCCTCGGCGAAATGTTCCAGACCGCCGATGCCAACCACGACAAGTTGCTGCAGCCGGCTGAGTATTCCCGCCTGCCGCTGATGAAGCGTGCGGGTGCCGATGCGCCGCCGATGGCGACGTTCGACATCGACCACAGCAATTCGCTCGACTACCAGGAATACATGAAGATGGTCGAAGCCCTGGTACAGGTCGCCGAGGCACAAGGCGGTCCCTGAGTGATGCGCGGCGCTGACTGACGTTGACAGTCGGGCCGCGCGCCAGATTCGGCGTTCAGCCAGGCCGCACCACGCCGTCAACGACAACCACATCGGCCCCGCGCCGCGCGAACAGCCCCACGCTCACCACACCCGGCAATTGATTCACCTCCCGCTCCAGCCCAACCGGGTCGGTGACCTGCCAGTTGTGCACGTCGAGGATCCAGTTGCCGTTGTCGGTGACCACGCCATCGCGCCACACCGGCTGGCCGCCCAGGCGCACCAGCGCGCGTGCCACCAGGCTGCGCGCCATCGGGATCACTTCCACCGGCACCGGGAACTTGCCCAGCACCGGGACCTGCTTGCTTGCGTCGATGATGCACACGAATTTTTCGCTGGCCTCGGCGATGATCTTCTCGCGCGTCAGCGCCGCGCCGCCGCCCTTGATCAGATGGCCGGCCGGATCGCATTCATCGGCGCCGTCCACGTAGAGCGCAAGCGTGCCGGTATTGTTCAACTCAAGCACCGGGATTCCGAGTTCCTTCAACAGCGCCGTGCTGCGTTCCGAACTTGATACAGCGCCCTCGATGCGATGCTTCATCCGTCCCAGTGCGGCGATGAAAAACGCCACCGTGGAGCCGGTGCCGACACCGACGATGCTGCCATCGGTGACGTACTCGGCGGCCTTGTCGCCCGAGCGGCGCTTGCCTTCGTCCTGTGACATGTCGTTGCCGCCTTATTCGAGGGAAAGGATGGTCTGCCACTGCATCGCGCCAACCGGCGACACCGACAACCGACTGCCGCGTTGCAGCACGGCCAGGCCTTCGAGTTCATCGGCGTGGGCCTTGAGCTCTTCCAGCGCGATGACGCGCTTGAGCTTGCGCACGAAGTTGACGTCCACCAACTGCCAGCGCGGCTCTTCCTGCCTGCTCTTGGGGTCGTAATAGTGCGAGCGCTTCTTGAACTGGGTGGGATCGGGATAGGGTTCGCTGGCGACCTCGGCGATGCCGACGATGCCCGGCACGGCGGTGCTGGAGTGGTAGAACAACACGCCATCGCCTGGCCGCATCTGGCGCATGAAATTGCGCGCCTGGTAGTTGCGCACGCCCGACCACGGCTCGCGTTTTGCCTTGGCCAGGTCGTCGATGGAAAACGCATCAGGCTCGGACTTCATCAACCAATACTTCATCGTGGCTCCGGGTTGCCAATGCCGGCGGGGCTCGCGGCGTGGATGTCGAGGATCTCCAGGTCGGTCACGACCGTGTCCAGGCGTACGTCCCAGTCATCCACGGGCAGGTCCGCCACCTCTTGCGTGGCGTAGCCGACACCCACCAGCCGGGGCGGCATGGCGGCTGATTTCCGGAATGCCAGAGTGCGATCGTAGAAGCCACCGCCCATGCCCAGGCGCTGGCCAGCCCGATTGAAGCCGAGTAGCGGCACGACGATGGCCGCCATGTCTTCAGCGCGCAGCAGCGCATCCGGACTCAGGTCCGGCTCCGGGATTCCGAATTGGTTCGACACCAGCGGGTCGCCCGGCCGCCACGGTGCGAAGCGCAGGCTGCCGCCAGCCTGGATGCAGGGCAGGCACCACACCACGCCTGCGGGCAAGCGCATCTGCAGCACGTGCAAGGGCAACTCGCCATGCATGGCCCAGTAGCCGGCGACGTAACCGGGCGAGCGCAATTCCGCAAGCGAAAGCAGGTGGGGGACAACGGCCTCGGCAGCGCGCATGCGCGCCGCGGCGGGGAGGGCAAGTCGCATGGCGCGCAGGCGCTTGCGCAACTCGCGCTTGCCCGCGGCGGCTGTGCCGGTATTGGGAATTGCATCCTCCACCATGTCGATGCCTGCGAAACGACCTCGATCCCTGGGATCAAGTGGGTACCGTCGCATCCGCGTCAGGCTTTCCGCAACGAGGCGGACATGCACACGGCGGAGTGCGCGCGATTCCCGAGTCGTGTTTATGGGACAAGGTGTATGTTAGCGCACGCTGTCGAACACGGCAGCGGATACGCCGCCAGAATACCACCCCGACCGTACCGCGGCGGTAACAGTGGGAGCGGCTTCTGCCGCGATGCAAACGGCGATTGGCATCGCGGCTGAAGCCGCTCCCACTGTTCACGCCGCATCGCGGCTGAAGCCGCTCCCACTGTTTATCGCGACGCAATCGAATCAAACAGCCCGTCAAGCTTCACATTCATTTCACCCAGCGCCCGCGCGATGGCATGGTCCTGCGAGCCGTTCTGCTGCTTGCCCGCAAGCAGTTCCGCCGCCAGGTTCAGCGCGGTAAGCACCGCCACCCGATCCAGCGCGGCGGCACGATTGTTGCCACGCACTTCGCGCATGCGCGCATCCAGGAATTGCGCGGCCGCCATCAGTTTGTCGCGCTCGCCGGGCTCGACGCCGACGGTGAACTCGCGGTCCAGGACACGCACGCTGACCGGCTCGCTCACTGGCTGCTCTCCAGGGACTTGAGGCGATGGATCATGGCTTCCACCCGCGAGCGCGCCAACTCGTTCTTGTTGAGCAATTGCGCGCGCTCACTGGCCAGTTGTTCGTGGTTGGCGCGCAGGCTGCGGTTTTCCTCGCCCAGCCGGCGCACCAGGTCCGACAGCTTGTCAATCCGCTCGCCGAGCAGGCGCACCTGGGACAGGGCATCGTGGGAATCCATGCCGGAACGATAGGCGCGCCGACCCCGGCGGTCAATCGCAAGCTCCTGTGGGAGCGGCTTCAGCCGCGATCTGCGGG
>JBBRZU010000042.1:0-20834 GCA_038236425.1 Lysobacterales bacterium | reverse complement strand
TCGGGCGACAGCGGGGCCGCCAGCGTCACGCTGCGCGCGCGCACCGCCGCATACCGCGCGAGCAGGGCGTCGCTGGTCACTGAAGGGCAAGATGACTGCGGGGCTGGCGAAGCACGCATTCCGAGAGTCTAGCTGGAAGCCCTGAACGGGCCGTGATCTTTCCTTCACACAGCCGCGCTCCGCGCACGTCCTGCGCTCCGGTACAGTGCGGCCATGAGCAATTTGGGCACGGCCGCTGCCGCCTTCCTGCCTTCCGACGGAGGGCTGTACCTGGACTGTGCCGCGCAGGCACCACGACTGCGCACTGTGCAGGCGGCGGGAAGAGCCGAACAGGCGGCCGCGGACAGCGCATGGCAGCGCGGCCCGCTGCCCCCATCGGTGAGCACCGAACAATTGCGTACACAGGCAGCGCGGCTATTCGATGGCGATGCCGATGCGCTGGCACTCGTGCCGTCGGCGTCCTATGGCATCGCAACCGCGGCGCGCAACCTGCCGCTGGGACCTGGCGAAGCGGTGCTCGTACTCGAGGGTCAGTTTCCTTCCAACCTGTTGCCCTGGCAGCAGCGCTGCAGCGAGTGTGCTGCACGCCTGGTCGGCGTCGGTCGCCAGGCCGGCCAGGACTGGACCTCGGCCGTGCTCGACGCGCTCACGCGCGAGCCGCGCATCCGGATCGTGGCATTGCCCCAGGTCCGCTGGGACGACGGCGAACTGCTCGACCTGGATCGTATCGCCGGGCAAGTGCAGGTGATCGGTGCCGCGCTGGTGCTCGACCTGAGCCAGAGCCTTGGCGTGCTACCGACAAACCTCGATCGCTGGCAACCGGACTTCGTCGTGTCTGTGGGTTACAAGTGGCTGCTCGGGCCACGCGCACTCGCCTGGCTATGGGCCGCGCCGCGCTGGCGTGAACAGGGGCAGCCGATCGAGCAGCACTGGTCGGCCCGCGATGTGGGCGACAGCTGGCACTTTCCCGTTGCCGAGATGCCGCCGTATCGCCATGGCGCGCGACGTTTCGATGCCGGTGGCCTGGACGACCCTGTTCTGCTGGCGATGTCGGGCGCCGGACTGGCGCAGGTGCTCGAATGGACACCTGCGGCGATCGCCGATGCCCTGGCGATCCGGACCGGTGCGCTGGATGCCGCGCTGCGGACGCTGGGACTTGCGGACTGGATCACGCCGGGCCATGCGCCGCACATCACGGCCTTGCGCCCGCCGGAGCGCCGCTTCGAGGCCGTGTCCGGCGCACTGCGGTCGGCGGGCATTGCCTGCACGCACCGGCACGGGCTC
This sequence comes from Lysobacterales bacterium, assembly GCA_038236425.1. Taxonomy (GTDB): domain Bacteria; phylum Pseudomonadota; class Gammaproteobacteria; order Xanthomonadales; family Xanthomonadaceae; genus Arenimonas. The sequence continues at coordinate 19,550 of JBBRZU010000042.1, read as the reverse complement.
CTGCGCATCGCCCCGCACCTGCACGTGGATGCTGCGCAGATGTCGTGGGCAGCGCAGGTTGCGGCAAGCGGGCGCTGAATCGGTTGGCGTCTCGAACGGGACAATCACCATGTTAGACTGCGCGCCTCCGGACGCGGTCCCACGCGTCGGTGCAGCGGCGAAAGCCACGGTTCCGGATCGTCGGGGTATAGCGCAGTCTGGTAGCGCGCCTGCTTTGGGAGCAGGATGTCGGGGGTTCGAATCCCTCTACCCCGACCAGTTTTTCAAGGCTTGCTGTGGTGACTGGCAAGGTAGTGCGGTGCACAATTCCGGTCGGGCGCCCGTAGCTCAACTGGATAGAGCATCGGACTTCTACTCCGTCGGTTGGGGGTTCGACTCCCTCCGGGCGCGCCAGGTAAGACGATTTATGGTGGATGTAGCTCAGTCGGTTAGAGCATCGGATTGTGATTCCGAGGGTCGCGGGTTCGAATCCCGTCTTCCACCCCATGTTGTAGCCGGACACGGGACTTCCTGCCCCGGTCCGGCGTCGCCGGCAAAAACGTGGTTTTTGCCCGCTCCCGCGAGCGCTGCGCGCTTGCGTTGGCACATCCATGTGCCAAGTATTCCGGGCCGCTTCCAACGCGGATGCCGGATGCGGCATAATGGCGGTTCGGCCGCGAGGCCGGCAGGCAGGGACCTGGGCCGTTAGCTCAGTTGGTAGAGCAGTTGACTCTTAATCAATAGGTCGAAGGTTCGAATCCTTCACGGCCCACCAGCCCCTCCTGCACAGCACGGCATGAAACGCGAAAGTGGCGGAATTGGTAGACGCCCAGGATTTAGGTTCCTGTGGGGAAACCCGTGAGAGTTCGAGTCTCTCCTTTCGCACCAATGCGTTGGCGCGCGGGACGGGCCGGATCCATGGGTTTTTTCTTTTGAAGGGCCGCAACTGCGGCGCGAGTTCGGAGCACACATGCAAGTTTCCCTCGAAAACACCGGGTCCCTCGAGCGCCGGATGACCGTCAGCCTGCCGGCCGAACGCCTTGATGGCGTGGTCGGCAAGCGCCTGCAGGAAATCGCCCGCACGGCCCGGCTCAAGGGTTTCCGCCCCGGCCGCATCCCGCCGAAGGTGATCGAGCAGCGCTTCGGTCCGCAGGTGCGCCAGGAAGCGATGGGCGAGCTGATCCGCGAGAGCTTCGATGAAGCCGTGCGACAGGAAAAGATCCTGCCGGCCGGCAACCCGGATATCGAACCAGCCGATACCGGCAAGGACGAGATCCGCTATACCGCCACGTTTGAAGTCGTGCCGGAATTCGGGCCGATCGACGTGTCGACCCTGCAATTCGAGCGCGCCACCGCGATGGTCGAAGAGACCGATATCGACACCATGCTGGAGACCCTGCGCCAGCAGCGCCACAGCTGGAGTACGGTCACGCGCCCCGCCCAGCCGGGTGACCTGGTGCGTCTGAACATTGTTGCCACGATGGACGGCGGCGACCGGATGCCGGCCGAGGGTGTCGAGCACGGCGCCACGGTCATCGGCTCCAATGCCATGCCGGCGCAGATCGAGGACGGTCTGGTTGGTGCCAGCGCCGGCGATACCCGTGAGATTGCCGTGGATTTTCCGGCCGATTGGCGAGTTGCCGGGTTGGCTGGGAAGTCGGCCAGCGTGACTGTCGCGGTCGAACAGGTCGCCGAGTCGCACCTGCCCGAACTGGACGAGGCGTTCATCAAGAGCTTTGGCGTGCGCAGCGGCAAGGAAGACGTATTCCGCCGCGAAGTCCGCGCCAACCTCGAGCGCGAGCTGCGTGGCACGCTGATGAACCGCCTGCGCGCCGAGGTTGCCCAGAAATTGGTGGCAGCCTATGCGCACCTGGAAATGCCGCCGCGCCTGGTCCAGGCCGAAGCGATCAACCTGGCCCGTTCCACCGCGCAGTCCGCGCGCGAGCAGGGCGTGCAGGATGTCACCGAAGCGCCCGAGCCATTCATGAATCCGGCCCGCCAGCGCGTGGCTGCCGGCCTGCTGGTCGGCGAGATTGCCCGGCAGAACAGTCTGGCGCTGGACCCCGCCCGGGTGCGCGAGACAATGCAGCTGATCGCCTCCACCTACGAAGATCCGTCGCAGGTCATTGAACTGTACCGGAACGACCCCAATCTGATGCGTAACCTGCAAAACAGGGTGATGGAAGAGCAGGTGATCGACTGGATCGCCGAACGCGCCAACGCCAGCGAGCAGCCGATGAGTTTTGCCGACGTGATGCGCCCGGTTGCCTGATCCCGGTCCACGCCAGGTCGGCCCAAAGACGGAGAGTGGGATGAGCAGCGAGATCAAGGGCTTGAACCTGGTGCCGATGGTGGTCGAACAGACCAGCCGTGGCGAGCGCGCGTTCGACATCTATTCGCGCCTGCTCAAGGAGCGGGTGATCTTCCTGGTGGGCGGCATTGATGACTACGTCGCCAACGTGATCGTCGCCCAGTTGCTGTTCCTGGAAGCCGATAATCCCGAGAAGGACATCAGCCTGTACATCAACTCGCCCGGTGGCGTGGTGACTGCGGGCATGGCCATCTACGACACCATGCGTTTCATCAAGCCGGACGTGAGCACGATCTGCGTCGGCCAGGCCGCCAGCATGGGCAGCTTCCTGCTCGCCGCAGGCGCCAAGGGCAAGCGCTACATCCTGCCGAACTCCCGGGTCATGATCCACCAGCCTTCGGGCGGCACCCAGGGCCAGGCCAGCGATATCGCCATCCAGGCCAAGGAAATCCTGTACCTGCGGGAAAGACTGAACCAGGAGTTGGCGGCCAACACCGGGCAGCCGATCGAAAAGATCGCCCTGGACGTGGAGCGGGACTATTTCATGAACGCCGCCGAGGCCAAGGTCTACGGCCTGGTTGACGAGGTCATCGACCGACGCCAGGAAGACACGGTGCAGCCGGGCTGATTCCGGCTGTCCGTCACGGTTTTTCCAGCCAAAACACCCTTCACGCGCAGGTGACCGGAACTCCCGGTCCCCTGTGCTATTCTCGATTTCGAACCCGTTTCAGCCTCCCAGGGCAGGGCCATTGACGCATGACCGACGACCGTCTCAGCCGTTCCGGCGACAGCAGCAAGATTCTGTACTGCAGTTTCTGCGGCAAGAGCCAGCATGAAGTCCGCAAGCTGATCGCGGGCCCCAGCGTATTCATCTGCGATGAGTGCGTGGAGCTTTGCAACGACATCATCCGCGAGGAGCTGGAGGAGAAGGCGCACGCCGCCCGCAGCCACCTGCCCAAGCCGCGCGAGATCCTCGAGGTCTTGGACCAGTACGTGATTGGCCAGCCGCGCGCGAAGAAGACGCTGTCGGTGGCGGTGTACAACCACTACAAGCGGATCGAGTCGCGGCTCAAGAACGACGACATCGAGCTGTCCAAGTCCAACATCCTGCTGATCGGTCCGACCGGCTCGGGCAAGACCCTGCTGGCCGAGACCCTGGCCCGGATGTTGAACGTGCCGTTCACCATCGCCGACGCTACCACGCTGACCGAAGCCGGTTACGTGGGCGAGGACGTCGAGAACATCATCCAGAAGCTCCTGCAGAAGTGCGACTACGACGTCGAAAAGGCGCAGTCGGGCATCGTCTATATCGATGAGATCGACAAGATCTCGCGCAAGTCGGAAAACCCGTCGATTACCCGCGATGTCTCGGGCGAAGGCGTGCAGCAGGCCCTGCTCAAGCTGATCGAGGGCACCATTGCCTCGGTGCCGCCGCAGGGCGGGCGCAAGCACCCGCAGCAGGAATTCCTGCAGGTTGACACCAAGAACATGCTGTTCATCTGCGGCGGTGCGTTTTCCGGCCTGGACAAGATCGTGCAGGCGCGCAGCACCGACGCCGGCGGCATCGGCTTCGGTGCCAAGGTCAAGAGCCAGGAGCGCAAGGCGGACGTCAGCAAGCTGCTGTTCGACGTCGAGCCCGAGGACCTGATCAAGTTCGGCCTGATCCCCGAGTTCGTCGGCCGCCTGCCGGTGGTCGCCACCCTCGAGGAGCTCAACGAAGAGGCGCTGGTGCGCATCCTCACCGAGCCCAAGAACGCCATCACCAAGCAGTTCAAGAAGCTGTTCGACATGGAAGGCGTGGAGCTCGAAGTACGTCCGGATGCGTTGCTCGCGATCGCCCGCAAGGCGCTCAAGCGCAAGACCGGCGCGCGTGGCCTGCGCACGATCATGGAGTCGGTGCTGCTCGACACGATGTACGACCTGCCGTCGCTGGAAAATGTCAGCAAGGTGGTCGTGGACGAGTCAGTGATCAACCACCAGACCGAGCCATACCTGATCTACACCAACAACCCGGTTGCCGCGCCACGGGCGGCGTCGGGCGAGTAGGGCCACTGGCCCCGCCGCTGGAGAAAACGGGCCGGTCTTCCGGTCCGTTTTCGTTTTCGGCCCCGCCGTCGCTTGATTGCAGGCCGCCGATGGGGCTTGATGTTTGCCAGGGCAGGACCCAAGGAGAGAAGCATGGAAAACATTACCCGCATCGACTTGCCCGTCCTGCCACTTCGTGACGTCGTGGTCTATCCGCACATGGTCATTCCGCTGTTCGTCGGGCGTGATCGCTCGATCAAGGCGCTTGACCAGGCCATGGCTGCCGACAAGCAGATCCTGCTGGTCGCGCAGAAGAGCCCGGACGTCGACGATCCCGGCCAGGCCGACCTGTACACGGTTGGCACCCTGGCGACCGTGCTGCAACTGCTCAAGCTGCCCGATGGCACCATCAAGGTGCTGGTCGAGGGCGTGTCGCGCGTCGCCGTGGAAGGCTTCGGCGATACCGACGGGGCGCTCACCGGCCATGGCGTCGTGCTGGAGTCCGCACACGAGCGTGACGAAAAGGAAATGGCGGTCACCCTCAATTCGCTGATGGGACTGTTCGAGCAGTACGTCAAGACCAACCGCAAGTTGCCACCCGAGCTGCTCACCACGCTCGCCGGCATCGAAGAACCCAGTCGCGTCGCCGATACCATCGCCGCACACCTGGGTGCGCGCCTGGCTGACAAGCAGCGCCTGCTCGAGACGCTGGAGATCGGGCAACGCCTGGAGATCCTGATCGGCCTGGTGGATGGCGAAATCGACGTGCAGCAGATCGAGAAGCGCATCCGCGGCCGGGTGAAGTCGCAGATGGAGCGCAGCCAGCGCGAGTACTACCTCAACGAGCAGATGAAGGCCATCCAGAAAGAGCTCGGCGACCTCGACGAGGCGCCGAACGAGCTGGAGGAACTGGCCAAGAAGATTGCCGCTGCCGGCATGCCCAAGCCGGTCGAGACCAAGGCTCGTGCCGAACTGGCCAAGCTCAAGCAGATGTCGCCGATGTCGGCCGAAGCCACGGTGGTGCGCAACTACCTGGACTGGCTGCTTGGCGTGCCGTGGAAGAAGCGCACCAAGATCCGCAAGGACCTCAAGCTTGCCGAGCAGGTGCTGGATGCCGACCACTATGGCCTGGAGAAGGTCAAGGACCGAATCCTTGAATACCTCGCCGTGCAGGCGCGGGTGAAGAACATGAAGGGCGCGATCCTGTGCCTGGTCGGCCCGCCCGGCGTAGGCAAGACATCGCTTGGCCAGAGTATCGCCAAGGCGACCAATCGCAAGTTCGTGCGCATGTCGCTGGGCGGCGTGCGCGACGAGGCCGAGATCCGCGGCCACCGGCGCACCTATATCGGCTCGATGCCGGGGCGCATTGTGCAGAATCTCAGCAAGGTGGGCAGCAAGAACGCGCTGTTCATGCTCGACGAGATCGACAAGATGGCGATGGACTTCCGCGGCGACCCGTCGTCGGCATTGTTGGAGGTGCTCGATCCCGAGCAGAACAACAGCTTCAACGACCACTACCTCGAGGTCGACCTGGACCTGTCCGAGATCATGTTCGTGGCCACGGCGAACTCACTCAATATCCCTGGTCCGTTGCTCGACCGCATGGAAGTCATCCGCATTCCCGGCTACACCGAGGAAGAAAAGCTCAACATCGCCGATCGCTACCTGATCGCCAAGCAGATGAAGGCGAACGGACTCAAGCCCGAGGAAGTGAAGATCGGCGAGTCGGCCGTGCGCGACATCATCCGTTATTACACGCGCGAATCCGGCGTGCGCAACCTCGAGCGCGAAATCGCCAAGATCTGCCGCAAGGTGGTGAAGGAAATTGCGCTGGCCGGCCCGAAGCCCGTCGCGAAGAAAGGCGCCAAGGCCGCACCGGTGCTGCAGGTGACGTCGAAGAACCTCGAAAAATACCTGGGCGTACAGCGCTTTGACTTCGGCCGCGCCGAGTCGGAGCACGAGGTGGGCCTGGTGACCGGCCTGGCCTGGACCGAAGTCGGCGGCGACTTGCTGCAGATCGAGGCTTCGGTCATGCCGGGCAAGGGCCAGTTGATCCTGACCGGCCAGCTTGGCGATGTGATGCAGGAGTCGGTCAAGGCCGCGCACACCGTGGTGCGTTCGCGCAGCGAGCGGCTCGGCCTGGATCCGGAGTTCCACAGCAAGTTCGACGTGCACGTCCATGTGCCCGACGGTGCCACGCCCAAGGACGGCCCGAGCGCGGGCATTGCCATGGTCACCGCCCTGGTCTCGATCCTGTCCGGTGTGCCGATCCGTTCCGACGTGGCGATGACCGGCGAGATCTCGCTGCGTGGCCGGGTGCTGCCGATCGGCGGACTCAAGGAGAAGTTGCTCGCCGCGCTTCGTGGTGGCATCAAGACCGTGATCATTCCCGAAGAGAACCGCAAGGATCTTGCCGACATTCCGAGGAACGTGACGCAAGGCCTTGAGATCGTTCCGGTCAAGTGGATCGACCAGGTGCTTGATCTTGCGCTGGTGCGTCCGATCGTTCCGCAGCCAGGCGAAACGCCCACGCCGATTGAAACCGTTGAACCCGTCGAGCCGGTCGAAGATGCAGGCGCCGATCACAAGCCAGGTGTGCCTCGCGCGCATTGAATGCGCGCGAAAATATGCATGGATGCCGCATGATTGCGCGCTTTTTGCTTGCGGCTGCGGAGCTGCGCTGGTATAAATCCACGACCCGCCAGCGCTGTGCGCGGCGGTACACGAGGATCGGACTGTCGGCATGGCCGGCCCGCGTCCCTATCGCAACCGCGGGCAAGTCCCGCCCAGGGAGACACCAATGAACAAAGGCGATTTCGTAAACGCCGTTGCCGAGGCTGCCGAGCTTTCCAAGGCCGACGCCGCTCGTTCCGTCGATGCAATGATCGACGTCATCAGCAGCACGCTGAAGAAGGGCGACACCATCACGCTGGTCGGCTTCGGGACCTTCTCGGTCCGCGCGCGCGCCGCCCGCCAGGGGCTCAACCCCCAGACCCGCGAGCCGATCAAGATCAAGGCGTCCAATAACCCGGCGTTCAAGGCTGGCAAAGCCCTGAAGGATGCCGTAAACTGACGAAATCGTTCGGGTGCTTAGCTCAGCGGTAGAGCGTCTCCTTTACACGGAGAGGGTCGGGGGTTCGAAACCCTCAGCACCCACCAATCTTCCGCTAGCCCATCGCGTTCTGTGGAGTGGTAGTTCAGTTGGTTAGAATATCGGCCTGTCACGCCGAGGGTCGCGGGTTCGAGTCCCGTCCACTCCGCCACACCCCCGAGGGCGCCTAAGGCGCCCTTGTTTTTTTCCGCTCCACGCAACGGACCTACCATGCTCCAGAGCATTCGCGAAAAAACCTCCGGCTGGATCGCCAGCATCGTGCTCGGCCTGATCATCCTGACCATGGGCCTTTGGGGCATCGAGAGCTATCTCACCCCCAAGGTGGAAAACTACGCGGTCCGCATCCAGGGTCCGGCCAAGTTCTTGCGCTTCGGTGCCCAGCAGCGGGACATTTCCCCCGAGGAATTCCGCAAGCGTTTCGACCAGGTGCGCAACGAGCGCCGCCAGGCCGAGGGCGCCAGCTTCGATGCCACCCGCTTCGAATCCATGGACAACAAGCGCGCGGTACTCGACCAGCTGATCGACGAGACCCTGCAGTCGCTTGCCGCCGAGCGCGACAAGCTCGCCTTGTCGAAGTCCGCAGTGCAGGAAAAAGTGCTTGCCGTGGACGCGTTCAAGGTTGGCGGCAAGTTCGACCGCAAGCAGTACGAGCTGGTGCTGCAGGGCAACAACATGAAGCCGGCGCAGTTTGAAGCCGTGCTCGGCGCCGAAGCGCTGACCGGCACCATCCGCGACCAGCTTGCGGCCTCGGGCCTGTCCGGCGAGGCGGAGCTCGAGTCCTACCTGCGCCTGAGCAAGCAGACGCGTGACATCCGCTTCATCGCGGTGCCGCCGCCTGCGCCCCCGGCAACGCCGCCCGCCGAAGCCGAGCTCAAGGTCTGGTACGACGCCCACGTGGCGCAGTACCGCAGCCCGGAGCGCGTGCAGGTCGAATACGTCGAACTCAATGCACAGGGCCTGCAGGTTGACAGCGTTGCCGACGAAGCGACGCTGCGCGGGCGCTACGACGCAACCAAGGCCAAGTTCGGCACTGCAACCCAGAAGTTTGCCTCGCACATCCTGGTGAAGCTGGATGAAAAGGCAAGCGACACCGCCGTTGCCGCGGCCAAGGCCAGGGCTGACGTACTCGCTGCGCAGGCGCGTGTTGCCGGCGCGGATTTTGCCGCACTGGCGCGGGCCAATTCCGATGACGTCGGTTCCAAGGCCGCTGGCGGTGACCTGGGTGCGTTCGAGCCCGGCGTGTTCGGCGATGATTTCGACAAGGCCTTCGCCGCCCTTCAGCAGCCTGGCCAGGTCAGCAATCCGGTGCGGCTGTCGGATGGCTGGCACGTCATCCAGTATCGACAGCTGGTCCCCGGCACGGCCAAGTCGTTTGAAGAAGTCCGCCCGGAACTCGAGGCGGAATACCTGGAATCCGAGCGCGAGCGCGCGTTCAACGACCTCAGCGGCAAGCTGATCGACCGCATCTATGCCGACCCGGGTGCACTGTCCCCGGCGGCCGCAGAACTCAAGCTGCCGATGCAGCGCACCGGATGGTTCACCCGCACCAGCGGTGAAGGCATCGCGGCGCTGGAGCAGGTACGCAAGGCCGCCTTCCAGGATCCGCAGAAAGTGGACCGCCAGGTCAGCGACAGTATCGAAGTGTCGCCCAACCATATCGTCGTGCTGCACGTGATCGATCACCAGGCTGCGGCGCCCCTGCCGCTGGCATCGGTACGCGACCGGGTCAGTGCCGACCTGCTTGCCGATCGCGCTGCGAAGGCCGCCAAGGCGCAGGCCGAGGCGCTGCTGGCCCGTGCAAAGAAAGGCGAGTCGATCGACGCGCTGTCCGCCTCGATCGGCCAACCCGTGTCCGATGTTCCCGGCGTGGCGCGCCAGGCGCCGAATGAGCAGCTTGCACCGCTGATCGACGCAGCATTCCGCCTGGCTCGCCCGGTGGGTGGCAAGGCAGACTTCGGGATCGCCAAATTGTCTCCGGAGCGTTATGCACTGGTGACAGTCACGGCCGTAAAGGACGGCGACATCTCGGGCGCCGATGCGGCAACGCGCGAGCGGCTGCGCGAGCAGCTCGCGCTGATGCGTGGTTCGGTGGAAGCGCAGGCTTATGTGAAAGGCTTGCGCAGCCAGTATTCGGTGAAGGTCGCCGAAGACCGCCTGTAGCCCCGACTGCGCGGGCGGCGAATCCGCTGCCCGCCCCAGGATCCGTGCGTCAGACGCCCTCGATGCCGGTCATGCCCAGCACGTTGTAGCCGGCGTCGACGTAGGTGATTTCGCCGGTGACGCCTGCAGCCAGGTCCGAGCACAGGAAGGCGGCGACGTTGCCCACGTCATCGATCGTCACGCTGCGGCGCAGCGGCGCGTATTGCTCGACGTGCGTGAGCATCTTGCGGAAGTTGGCGATGCCGGCAGCAGCGAGGGTCTTGATCGGCCCGGCCGAGATCGCATTCACCCGCGTGCCTTCCGGCCCGAGGTTCAGCGCCAGGTAGCGCACGTTCGCTTCCAGGCTGGCCTTGGCCAGTCCCATCACGTTGTAGTTGGCCAGCGCGCGCTCTGCGCCCAGGTAGCTGAGCGTGAGGATGCTGCCGCCGCGTCCCTTCATCATCGGACGCGCCGCCTTGGCCAGTGCGGCCAGGCTGTAGCTGGAAATATCGTGGGCGATGCGGAAACTCTCGCGGGTCAGGCCTTCGAGGAACTCGCCGTCGAGCGCCTCGCGCGGCGCGAAGCCGACCGAATGCACCAGCACGTCCAGGCCGTCCCAGGACTTGCCCAACTCGCTGAAGACCGCGGCGATCTGCGCATCGTCGGACACGTCGCAGGGCAGGACGATCTTGGCGCCGTATTCGGCGGCAGCATCCTCGACCCGGGATTTGAGTTTTTCATTCTGGTAGGTGAAGGCGAGCTCGGCGCCCTCGCGCGCCATGGCCTCGGCGATGCCGGTCGCGATCGAGCGCTGGCTGGCGATGCCGACGATCAGTGCGCGCTTCCCGGAAAGGAATCCCATGGTCTTGCTCCTGGCTACTGGCGAAGTCCGCTAGTTTGACCTTGGCGCGCCGTTCGCGCCAGACACTCTCATGGGGCGACTACGAGCAATTGCCCGGGGTGGACCACGGCGCGCGCGTCCAGCCGGTTCAATTGGCGGATCTGTTCGACCTTGAGCTGGTGCATCCGGGCGATGGTCCACAGCGATTCGCCGGTCTTGACCAGGTGCGTGTGCGCCGGATCCTGCGGCGCGGGCTCGACGACTGCAACCGCCTGCGTCGATGCATCGGGGCTGATCGCGCGAACCTCGGCGTCCTCGACGGTCGGGGCGCTGCGCGCGGCCGGCTCCACCGTGATCGACCGCGATGCCGGTACCAGCGTCGCCGGCGACAGGGCGAGGGCGGCACGTGCAGTCAGCACCACGTCGATTGGCGCCAGGCCTGCGTCTCGCACGATGGCGGTTGCACCCGGAGCCGCATCGGTGCCCAGGGCAGCGGCGACCGCTGGGCTCGATTGCGGGATGCCCAACGGCATCAGTACCAGTCGCGGCACGCCCGCCACCACGAGACCCTGGCGATAGCCGGGATTGAGCTGCCGCAGCGCAACGGGGTTGCGCCCCTGTCGGGCTGCGAACTGCTCCAGCTTGGTGATCCCGGGTTCCATCAGGACCGGCGCAAGCGGAACGAAACGCGACGAGCGCGGCAGCCTGACGCCATTGCGCTCGGGTTGCGACAGCAGGCACGACAGGGCCTGCAGTTTCGCCACGTAGTCATAGGTGATATTGGACAAGCCGTGTGGACGACGACGTTCGCCGCTGGCCTCGCGGCTGTTGGCGCGCTTGTAGGCCTGCATCATCCGGCCTTCGCCGGCGTTGTAGGCCATCACGGTTGCTTCCCAGCCGTTGAACATGTCGCTCAGCACTTTCAGGTAGGACAGCGCGGCGCGGGTGGATTGCACCGGCGACAGGCGACCGTCATAGCCGGCCTGGATCCGGACGCCGTGGTTGCGCGCGGTGCTGCCGATCATCTGCCACATCCCGGCTGGCCCGCCTGCGCCCATGGCGTCGGGCTTGTACCAGCTCTCGACCAGCGGGATGAAGACGAACTCCGACGGAAGACCGGCCCGTTCGACTTCGACGCTCACGAAATCCAGAAGCGGCAGGATGTTTTCAATGCGATTGGCGAAGGCAGCCGGGTTTGACGCGTAGCGCTTGCGCCAGCGCTCGCTCGCCCCACCTGCACTGCACACGTTGGAACCCAGTCCTGCCTTGATGCGCGCGAACACGTCGCTGCCCTGGCGCACCGACTGCGCCAATGGGGCAGTCGCTGGTGTTGTCTCGGCACCGGCAAGCGCGCGTTCGACCGCCGCGGAATCGCTGGCCATGTCGGCCGCTGCGGCGACCGGCGACAGCACGACGGCCTGATCACGTTCCACGATCACCGTTGCCTGGGCCGTGGCTGGGGTCGCTGGTGCGACAGCGGCCGGAACGGGTCCGGCTGGCGCCGGCGTCGCGGTGGTGACCAGCGGCAGGACGGAGTCGATGCCAGTCGCCTGTGCGCCCCCTGCCAGCAGCAAGGCCAGGATGCCGGGCAATGGACGCAATCGCAGGGTCATCCCGTGAAAGCGTCCTTCCAGCTGCGCAGCGCCCCGAACCGGTCTGCGCGGGATCCCGCGACCAGCCCGCGGGCCGCGAGCGACTCCCGAACACCCGGGCTGTCGACCCGCAGGAAGGGATTGCACTCGCGTTCGTTGCCCAGTCGACTGGGCAGGCTGGGTTGGCCACCGGCGCGAAGCACGGCGACCTCCCGGATGCGTTGGTCGCGCGCCGGATTGTCTGCCTCCGCAGCCAGCGCAAAGCGCGCATTCGACTCGGTGTACTCATGCCCGCAGCACACCAGGGTGTCGTCGGGGAGGGCGGCAAGCCGGTCGAGCGAATCGAGCATCTGCGCCGGGGTTCCCTCGAACATGCGGCCGCAGCCAAGGCTGAACAGCGTGTCGCCGCAGAACAGATAGCCGCCGCCGACGAAAGCGATATGACTCAGGGTGTGGCCGGGAATCGACAGCACATCGAACTCCAGTCCGAGCTCCGGCACGTTGACCCGGTCGCCTTGGCCGACTGTGCGCAGGTCGAAGTCGATGCGTATATCGTCGGGACCGAAGCAGGGCACCGGATGCCGTGCCAGCAGCTCCGCCGCTCCGCCGATGTGGTCAGGGTGGTGGTGGGTCAGCAGGATCGCGACCGGGCGCAGGCCCGATTCGATGGCATTGAGTACCGGGCCGGCCTCTCCTGGATCAACCACCAGTGCTTGGCCATCGCCATTGGCCAGGGTCCAGATGTAGTTGTCGGTGAAGGCGGGCAGTGGGTGCAATGACAGCATGTAGGGGATGACCTGGCCGGCGCTTATGCCGCAGAATCCGGACCATGCCCTCGCCACGTCCCCCCCGTCAACTCGAGACATCCGATGCTGGATGGTCGGAGTCAGGGGTGGCGCGCCGAATGCTCGAGGACGTCCAGCGCATGGCGGTGCCCGAACTGACCCGGGTTTTTGGGCAAACCGGCCTTTATCTGCGCCCAAATGCATCGATTGCCGCCGAATTGTCCGGAAACATGCTTGGCACGGTCATCAGTTTGCAGCGTCGTGGCAGGTTGCTTGATGGCCTGGTTCGCTGCCTCGACTACGAATTGCCACTCTGCAGTTCCACGCTCAGTCTGGTTTACGGACTGTTCGCCCTTGAGGACTCGGCCGAACCTGAATTGCTCGTCCAGGAGATCGCGCGGGTCCTGCAACCCGAGGGCACGGCGCTGATGATCGGTTTCAATCCGTGGGGTTTTTCGCGATTGCGCTGGCGTCTGCGCGGGGCGAGGCCGGGGGCGCACGCCAACATCGGCAGGATTGCCGCTGACGCAGGACTCGAGGTGGTGCGCAGGCAATACCTCGGCCCGATCTGGCCGAGCCTTTCCCGTGGCCTGCCGGATCCCAAGCGCACCCGTTGGTACGATGGTCTGCGCGTTGCCGAACTGGTGGTCCTGCGTCGGCGCGACCTGGCGCTGACCCCCTTGCGCATGTCGCATCCCGCCGTCAGTCTGCGCCCCGGAATGAGCGCCGGATGAGCGCGGACGGGAATGAACGCCGCGGGCCCTTGCCCGTCGCCAAGGAGTCGCAGGGAATGTCGCAGGGAATGTCGCAGGCAATGAAGCAAGTCCAGATTCACACCGATGGTGCCTGCCTGGGCAATCCAGGCCCCGGCGGCTGGGGCGCCCTGTTGCGCTATGGCAGCACCGAGCGCGAGTTGGCGGGCGGCGAGCCGGACACCACCAACAACCGCATGGAATTGATGGGTGCCATCGCAGCGCTTGAGGCGCTCAGCGCGCCGTGCGAAGTCGTCCTGCACACCGATTCGCAGTACGTGCAGAAGGGCATCGGCGAATGGCTGCCGAACTGGGTACGCCGCGGCTGGAAGACAGCGGGTGGCGCGCCGGTCAAGAACCAGGATCTCTGGCAGCGGCTCGACCTCGCCAATGCGCGCCATCGCGTGCAATGGCGATGGGTCAAGGGTCACGCGGGCAACGTCGACAACGAGCGCGTTGACCGGCTGGCGCGCGATGCCGCCGAACGCGTGCGCGACGGGAGCCGCGCCTGATGCGCCAGGTCGTGCTCGATACCGAGACCACGGGCCTGTCATGGGAGCGCGGCCACCGGGTCGTTGAAATCGGCTGTATCGAGCTGATCGAGCGACGCCCGACCGGCCGGCGCTTCCAGCGCTATCTCAATCCGGGTCGGGAAATCGACGCGGGCGCGCAGGAAGTCACCGGGCTGACGCTGGAATTCCTGTCTGACAAACCTGTCTTTGAGCAGGTGGTTGCGGAATTCCTGGACTTCATCCGCGGTGCCGAGCTGATCATCCACAACGCAGATTTCGACGTCGGCTTCCTGGATCGCGAACTCGAATTGATGGGCTCCGGGTACGGACGCATCCGCGACCACGCCGGCGTGCTTGACACCCTCGGCCTGGCGCGCGAACGGTTTCCGGGGCAGCGCAATTCGCTCGATGCGCTGTGCCGTCGCCTTGGCGTCGATAACGCGCATCGCAAATTGCATGGTGCGTTGCTTGATGCCGAACTGCTTGCCGAGGTGTACCTGGCGATGACGGCGGGGCAGGGCGACCTGGTGCTGGGCAACGAGCAGCAGCGCCCAGCGGGTTCCGCGGATGTCGCGCGGATCGAGGCGACGCGCCGGACGCGCGTGCTCGCAGCGAATGAATCCGAGACGTCTGCGCACGCGGCGCGATTGGCCGGCATTGCCGGCAAGTCTGGCGGCAGGCTGGTGTGGCAACTGGACGGGGTCGCGCATGACTCGCCTTGAACCAAGGCTGCGGAATGTAGGCGCGGCCGCGTGACCGATCGCGTTCGGCCGGGTCAGACCCGGCGCAGCAACACCACGGTGACGTTGTCGGAGCCGCCGCCATCCAGCGCGGTCGAGATCAGGTGGTCCACGCATTCCTGCGCCGACAATTCCGACTGGCCGAGCAGGCCGGCGATGCTGGCGTCGTCCACTTCCTCGGTCAGGCCATCGCTGCACAGCAGGATCTGGAAGCCGGGCCGGAGTTCGCCCGAGATGGTTTCGACCTTCAGGGACTCGGGATCGGTGACGCCGAGCGCCTGGGTGACCACATTGCGATGCGGGTGGCTGCGAGCCTGTTCCGGGGTGATGGCACCCTGGTCGATCAGCTCCTGCACATAGCTGTGGTCGGAACTGAGCTGGCGCAGCTGCCCGTTCCACAGGTAGGCGCGGCTGTCGCCGACCCAGGCCAGTTCGAACTTGTTGTCGGTGACCCGGAGCGCGACCATGGTGGTGCCCATCGGCAGGCTGTCGGCGCGGCGACGCGACTGGGAAATGATTTCCTCGTCTGCGCTGCGGATGGCGTCTGCCAGGGCGCGGCCGTTGCGAACTTCGCGCACGACGGCATCGCGCGCCAATGCGCTGGCGACTTCGCCAAATTCGTGCCCGCCCATGCCGTCCGCCACCAGCCAAAGGCCCAGTTCGGAGTCGGAATAGTAGGTGTCTTCGTTGAGCTCGCGGCGAAGGCCGACGTGGCTCGCGTTGCCGAATTCAATCATGCGCGCTGGCCAATTCCCTGATCCCTTGCGCTGATCATCTCAGAATTCACGGGAAGTGGGTAAATCCAGCCCCCGGGCCCGGAAATCGGCGCAGCCCGCTGGCGCAGACCCCGGGCGGGATCGTATACTCGCGGCCCTGCCGGGCGCTGTATGGCCCCGTAAGCACCGGAGAGGTGGCAGAGTGGTCGAATGTACCTGACTCGAAATCAGGCGTTGGTGTAAGCCAACCGTGGGTTCGAATCCCACCCTCTCCGCCAAAATGAAAACGCCCCTCGTGGGGCGTTTTCATTTTGGGCAGGGGGTCGGCGGTGAACCCGCGCTGGGTTCGACAAAACGGCAGGACTGCCGTTTTGCACGGCGCAGCCGCCCGAAGGGCGAGGGCCATGGATGGCCCGAGTGCATCCCACCCTCTCCGCCACACCGGACCGCCCCCGCAAGGGGGCGTTTCCATGTGTGCCTGGGTGCTTGCCGATCGCATCCCGTCTGGCCGCGCCCGGCAATGGGCAGACTGGGGCCCGGCCCGTCGCCGCGTTAGACTTGTGGCCTCCCTCGACTGGCGCAATCCATGTCCGAAATATCCGTCCCCGTGTCTTACGGCGAGTTGCTCGACAAGATCGCCATCCTGCAGATCAAGTCCGAGCGCATGTCCGATCCCGCCAAGCTGGCCAACGTGCGCAAGGAACTTGAGGCGCTCACCAGCACCTGGATGGCGCATCCGGCTGCGGAGCAGCACCTGCCCGAATTGCGTGCCTCGCTCAAGGCAGTCAACGAGCGGCTCTGGGATATCGAAGACCAGATCCGCGATCGTGAGCGCGCCCAAGACTTCGGCGCCGAATTCATCCGCCTGGCCCGTGCCGTCTATTTCGAAAACGACGAGCGTGCCCGGCTGAAGAAGGACATCAACGTGGCGCTGGGTTCCTCGTACGTCGAGGAAAAGTCCTACCAGGACTACAGCGGCAGCTGATCCGACGACGCGGGCGCGGAGGATGGCGTACGCGGTGTGCCTGCACGCCCCTGGTCGCACGCGAGGAAGGCATCAAAACGCGCGATCACTTCGTCCACGCTGATCATGTCCATCACGCCGGGAAACTCGACGCGCTTGCCCCAGCCAATGGCGCTGGCTGGCTTGCCGAGGAATCGGCGCGCTGCGGCATCGTAGTGGTCCACCGACCAGCGCAGGTCGGAATAGGGCCCGCAGCGTTCGCGATCCGTGCAGGCGAACAAACCAAGTACCGCAGTTCCCATGGCGTTGGCCATGTGCGCTGGCCCGGAATCAGGCGTCAGCACCAGGGTTGCGCGCTCAAGCAGGGCGAGTGCCTGCTTCAGGGTGTCCTTGCCGACCAGATCGAGTGCCGGCGCCTGCATGGCGCTTTGGATTGCATCAGCCGTGCGCCGTTCCAGGTCGCTGCGGCCACCGCTCAATACGACGCGCCATCCCGCTGCGGCCGCGTGATCGGCGACAGCGGCGTAGCGTTCCGGCCGCCAGTTGCGAAGCGCATGGCTGGAACAGGGCGACACCAGCAGGGTGGGCTGGGTCCCCGGCAATTGCGCCGCAGCCCAGTCCCGGGCCGCCTCGGGCACAGGCAGGTGCCACTCAATCACGTCTTGCCGCAGCCCAAGCGGTTGGCAGAATTTTCCGAACACATCGAGCACGTGGTGCCCGCCCGCCGGGATGCGTTCGTTGATGACCAGCGAATGTCCTTCCTTGCTGCGTGCGCGGTCGTAGCCGATCCGCCGGTCCGCGTGGACGAAGGTGGACAGGACGTTGGCGCGCAGTGCCAGCTGCATCTGCAGCAGGGCGTCGAAGCGCCGGCCAGCCAGCTGGCGCCGCAGGTCGCGCACGCCGCTCCAGCCCGCCGACTTGTCGAAGGGCAGCAATTCGATCCCGTCCAGCCCCTCCATCAGCTTTGCCTCGCCCTTGCCCAGGATCCAGGTGATCGGGACCTCCGGCCAGGCCCGGCGCAGGGTGCGCAGCAGGGGCACGACATGGGTGGCATCGCCGAGCGCGGACAGGCGCAGGATGCAGATCGAGCGAGGCGCCGTGGGCAGGCTCACTTGCTAGAATTCCCCATGATGAATCGGATCCCCGGCGTCGGCGGCAAGACTGAGTCCTTTCCGGGGCCGGCAGGCGAGGTCACGATTGTGTTCGACCCGGTGCGATTGCCGCAAGCCGATCCGGCGCTGTTCGACCCGGCGCACTACGGCGCGTCCGCCCGGTCGGTCGATGGCGCAGGTGGTCGTGGTGCCGCGTGGTTCGTGGATGCGCCCTTCGGCGCTGTCGTGCTGCGGCAGTACTTGCGCGGTGGCTGGATGGCGCGCATCAGCCGTGATGCCTTTCTCTGGCGGGGCGAGCGGTCCGGCCGCAGCTTCCGCGAATTCGACTTGCTCCGTCGCCTGCGGGCGATGGGGCTGCCGGTACCGGCGGCGGTCGCTGCCGCGCAGCGCCGGCAGGGCTGGCGTTACCGCGCCGCGATCCTGGTCGAACGCATTCCCGGCGTGGAGAGTTTTTCTGCGCGGGTGCGCAAGCTGGGCGCGTCGGCTCCCTGGGAAGCGGCCGGCCGGGCGATCGCCGCCTGCCATCGTCGCGGTGCGCACCATGCCGACCTCAACGCCAACAACCTGCTGGTCGGTCCGGATGGCGTGCTGCACCTGATCGACTGGGACAAGGGCCGGATCGAGCAGCGCGGATCCGGCGCCTGGTGCGAGCGCGTGCTCTCGCGCCTGGAGCGTTCGTTGCGCAAGGAATGCGCCGAACTCCCGCCTGAGCTGATCACTGCGGGCATGGTCCGCCTGCGCAGCGCGCATGACCGGGCGTTGCGCGGATGAGCTGGTCACTGCGCTTCCTCGGCGTGGGCAATGCCGCTGCGGTGCAGCTTGGTTCCGCGTCGGCAGTGATCGAGTGCGATGGTGCGCCGTCATTGATGATCGACTGCGGGCAGGAGGCGCTCAGCGCCTACCTGTCGACGTATGGACAGGTGCCCGACGCGCTGTTCATCACCCACGTGCACATGGATCATGTCGCCGGCCTCGAACGCCTGTTCTATCGCATCTATTTCGATGCCGCGCGCCGCGGCCGCGTGCGGCTCTACGTGCCTGCCGCCGTGGTGCCGTTCCTGCAGGCGCGATTGGCCGACTATCCGGGCGTGCTCGCCGAAGGCGGCGCGAACTGGTGGGATGCATTCCAGCTGGTGCCTGTTTCGCGCGGGTTCTGGCATGCCGGCCGCTGGCATGAAGTCTTCCCGGTCCGGCACCACCTCCCGGAGACCGCATTCGGACTGCGCTTGCCGGGTAGCGTGGTGTGGACAGGTGATACCCGCCCGATCCCGGAAATGCTCGCGCGCTTTGCCGACGCCGGCGAGTTGATCGCGCACGATTGCGGGCTGCAGGGCAATCCCTCGCACAGCGGCATCGATGACCTGGAGCGCGAATATCCGGCGGTGTTGCTGGCGCGCTGCGTCCTGTACCACTACGGCAGCGTCGAAGACGGCCGCGCCCTGCGCGCGCGCGGATATCGCGTTGCCGATCCGGGCGAGTCGTTTACATTGGCGGATCCGCAAGGCGAGTTCGTGCCACCGGCGGTGACGGCATCCACGAAGGATCCGTCGCCATGACGATGCCTGGCACGAACACCGGTACTCCCGACGGTCCACGCGACAAGCTGTCGCGTCCGCTGCGGGACCTGCGCATCTCGGTGATCGAGACCTGCAATTACCGCTGCCCCTATTGCATGCCCGAAGGCAGCACGCCCGACGAGACCGCGCTTGATCGTGCGCGTCGGCTGGACTTCGAGCAGATCGAGGCCGTCGCCCGCAGCGCGGCGCGAATGGGTGTGCGCAAGTTGCGACTGACCGGCGGTGAACCGCTGCTGCGGCGCAAGCTGCCCGAGCTTGTGGCCAGGCTCGCGGTGATTCCCGGCATCGACGACCTGGCATTGACGACCAATGGTTCGCTACTCGCAGGCAAGGCGCAGGCGCTGCGCGACGCCGGCCTGCATCGCCTGACCATCAGCCTGGATGCACTGGATC
>JBBRZU010000041.1:0-21006 GCA_038236425.1 Lysobacterales bacterium | reverse complement strand
GTCGATGCTTGCGATTTGCGCCGCGTCGCGCCCCCACACGGTGGTGGGGTAGCCGTGCCGCGCGATCAGCGCAGCCAGCGCCGTGCCCCAGGAGCCGGCCCCGAGCACGGTAATCGGAAAGGTCGCGTCCTCGCGCATGGCGTGGATCGGCGTCAGTGCACCGTCGCCATCGGGCGACGGCGAACCTGGCGCCTGGGCGATCAGGCGTTGCCGCCCTCGGACATTTCAACCGAGCCAGTCGGGCCCTGTTCGGCGCGACGGCGCAGGCCCTCGGCATAGAGCGCTTCGAAATTGATCGGCTGCATGTAGAAGGGCGGGAAGCCGCCATTGCTGATCAGGTCGCTGATGGACTGGCGCACGTACGGGAACAGCACGTTCGGGCAGTAGGTGCCGAGCATCATGTCCAGGGTGCGCTCATCGAAGCCGGTCAGGCCGAAGATGCCCGCCTGCTCGACTTCGGCCAGGTACACGGTCTTGTCGTTGAGGGTGCAGGTCAGGGTGACGCCGAGCACGACTTCGAACACGTCGCCTTCGAGGCGCGCGACTTTCTGATTCAGGTTCATGTTGAGCTGGGGCTGGCCCTGCTCGTTGAACACCTGCGGGGTGTTCGGCGCCTCGAAGCTCACGTCCTTGATGTAGATCTTCTCGACGGTGAACTGGGCCTGGGTCGGTGCAGCGCTCTCGGCGCCGGCGGCGGGAATGATGTCGGGCATGGTCTTGGAGCTCCGGAAAGGACGGTGTAAACCACTGATTATGGCATACGGCGCAAGCCTGAACTGGGCAGCCTGAACGGGGCCGCTCAGGCCTTGCCCTTGACCAGGGGCAGGTGCGCCTGCTGCCAGGCGGCCAGGCCGCCATCGAGCGAATAGACCTGCTTGAAGCCGGCCTTGGCCAGCTTGCGCGCCGCGACCGCAGACGAGGTTCCGGAGCGGCAGGTCACCACCACCGGCATGTCGCGCACCGGTGCCAGCAGCTTGTTGTCGGCATCGAACTGGCTCAGTTGCACGTTCTTCGCGCCAGCGATATGGCCCTTCTCGAAGTCGGCGGTCGCACTGACATCCACCAGCAACGCACCCTGGCGGTTGATCAGTGCGGTCAGTTGGCCCGGGTCAACGGACTTGACCCCGCTGGCCAGGCGGGTGACCTCGGTGTAGATGATCGCGGCGGTCAGCCCGAGCAGAGCGAACACCAGCAACTGGTGCTCGGCGGCAAACGCCATCAACTGGGCCTGGTTCATGGCTGCTCCGCCGTGAAGTCCGGCAGGCCAGACTCAAGCCAATAGCGCTTGGCGGCAGCATCCCAACGCCAGCGCTGGTGGTCCATCACGATTCGCTCGCGCTGGGTGTTGCGGTTGACTACGCGGATTTCGACGTCCTGTTCGAGCCCGGCGTCCTCGGCATCGCGGGTCGCTTTGACCGTGTAGCCGGTGATCTGCAACTGCTTGAGCCGCTCGCGCTCCAGGTCGGTGAACGGATGCATGGCGACTTCCGCCGGATCCAGGAAAGTCATGGCGCGTTCGAACTCGTTCCAGCGCACGGCCGCGCCGTACTCGGTCATTGCGTCGGAGCGCGCGCGTGCACCACCCATGGTCGCGTCGCAGGCAGCGAGCGCGAGGCAGGCAAGCAGCAGGTTTGCAATCAGCAGTAGGCGGGTCTTCATGGCGCCAAGTATAACGGCCCGGGCTCAGGCGCCGCCGCGCAACAAGGCGAATCGCGCCTGCAGGGTGGCGACCGGCACGCCGGTGGCATCCAGCACGCTGGAGGTCATGCTGGCACGGGCGCGGCCGCGCTCCTTGAAACAGCGCACGATCGCCTCCCAGTCCTGGCCCTCGGCCAGGCGGGCCTCCGCGCGCAGGTCCCCATACAGCGGCGCGAGATAGCGCACCTGGCTGTCAGCGACATAGACGCCAGCGCTGGCGCCGACGGCGCGCAGGCGCAGCATCAGCCAACCCCAGCCGGCCAGGGTCATGATGCTGGCCAGGCTGCCACCGAAGGCACAGTCCTTGTCGTTCACGTTGGCCGCAAGCGGTGCATGCAGGCGCAGCACCGCCGGATCGGCATGGTCTGCATCGGCGCGGATGCGCATCGCGGCGACCGGCGGCATCGCCGACAGCCACCCGTCCAGTACCTCGTGTCCCAGCATGTCCGGTGTTCCCTCGCGTGAGTCGGCCGTGCCAAGCTGCGACGCATGCCACGCGCCGCTGCCCGCCCGATCCTGACCGGATGGTACGTCCTGTCCTTGCGTCCGCTGCGTGAACACGGCGCAATCCGGCGCGCGGCCGCTCGGCAGGGCGCGGCTTGCATGGTGCTGTCGACGCTGCGCCTGGAGCCGCTGCCGGCCGACGCCGAGCTGCGCGCCGCACTCGCCTGTCCGCGGGTCATCGCGACCAGCCCGGCCGCCGTGCGCGCAGCGGCGGCACGTCCGGGATGGCGGTCACGCCCGGGGCAGCGCTGGTTCGTCCTGGGCCAGGGCTCGGCGCGCGCGCTCCGCCGCGCCGGCGTGTCGGCGACGCAGATCCACCTGCCCCGCGGCGGCAACGACTCCGAAGCATTGCTCGCGGCGCCGGCGTTGCAGGACGTGGACGGCGCGCCGATCGGCCTGCTCACCGCCCCCGGGGGTCGCGATCTGCTCGCGAGCGCCTTGGCGCGGCGCGGGGCCCGGCTGCAGCGGGCCAATGTGTATCGGCGGCGGGCCGTTGCGCCTTCGCCGGCGCGACTGCGCGCCGTGTCGACATTGCCGGCGACCACCGCCTTGCTGCTGACCAGCGCCGAAGCCTTCGCGCCGCTCTGGGACGCGCTCGATCCGGCGCAGCGCGTGCGCTGGCAGGCCCGACCCTGCCTGGTCGCAAGCGCGCGGCTGGAGGCGCAGGCGCGGACGCTGGGCTTCCGCGAGATCGTCCGTGCGGCCAGTCCGGCGCCGTCCGACCTGCTTGATGCGCTGGCCGCGCATGTGCGCGGTCGCCGCTTCCGGTAGCATTCACCCGCGTTTTACGTTTCACCGGACCATGAGCGACCCCCAGCCTATCCATTCCACGCCGCCTCCCGTCCGACGCCTTCCCGGCGCCCTCTGGCTGATGCTCGCGATCGCGATCGGGCTGACTGTCATGCTCGCCTGGCAGGCCTGGTCCGGCGGCACCCGCGGCGCCGCAACCGGCCCCGACCTGAGCGTCGAGGCACTCGACGAACGCCTGCTGCAGGCCGAATCGACGATTGCGTCCATGCGCCGCTCCGAAGACGCGATCAACCAGCGCCTGGCCGACAACAGGGCGCGCACCGGCTTGCTGCGTGACGAAGTGCTGGGCGTGACCCAGCGTTCGTCCCTGCTCGAAGACAGCGTGCGCGAGCTCAGCGGCCAGCAGCGCAACGGCGTGGCCTCGCTGCGCCTGGACGAAGTCGAGCTGTTGCTGGCCCTCGCGCAGCAGCGCCTGCAGCTGTCGGGCGATCTCAATGGCGCCATCCACGCCACTGAACTGGCCGACAGCGTGCTGTCGGTGCAGCACGATCCCAGTCTGCTCGACCTGCGCCAGACCCTGGCCCAGGAGCTCGCCGCGATGCGCGCACTCCCGGCCAACCCGGTGGCGCGTGCGGCCGGCGAGCTGGATGCACTGGAGGCGGTGCTGCCCAAGCTCGGCGCGGCAGCGGGCAAGGCGCCGGCGTCGGCCGGACCGCTCGTGGCGCATGGCTGGCGCAAGCTGCTGCAGTCCTTCGTGCAAGTGCGCCGCAGCGGCAGTCAGGACTTGCTCTCGCCCGCGGACCGCGACGCCGGACAAGCCGCGCTCGCACTGGAAGTGGCGCTCGCGCGCACGGCGCTGTCGCGACAGGACCAGGCCGCCTTTCACGCCTCGCTTGGCCGCATCGACGGCTGGCTGCAGCGGCTGTATCCACCCAGCCCGCTGCTGTCGGAGCGGCGCGCGCGGCTGAAGACATTGCGCGGCCTCGCCCTGGGCTACGACCTTCCGGTTGCCGGCTCCAGCCTGGACCAGTTGCGGCGGATGTTGCGCCAGCGCCAGGCCACGCCATGATTCGCGGACGCGGGCGCGGGTGAACCGATGAGCCATTTCCGCGCGCTGCTGTGGTGGTTGCTGCTGGCGGCAGTCGGTGCGCTGGCCTTCCAACTCCTGCTGCCGGACGTAGGCGAAGTGGTGTTGCGCTGGCACGGCTACACGATCACCACGACCGTCGCCTTCGCGCTGGTCGCCTGGCTACTGTTGTGGGTCGCGCTGTGGGCCCTGTGGACGCTGCTCAACTTGCCGTTCATGGGCTGGCATCGACTCGCGCAGCGACAGGCGCGCAATCGCCTGGTGAACGGGCTGGTGGCCTTGAACGAAGGCAGGCACGCGCGCGCAGTCGCCCTGCTCGACCGCGCAGCAGAAGATGCCGACAGCGCCGCGGTCGCGCGCATTGCCGCGCGCGAAGCCGCATTGCGCCAGGGCGACCTGGTCACCGCCGCGGCCGAACAGGCGGCGCTGGGCAAGGTGGATCCTCTCGCTGCTGCGCTCAATGCCGCACGCGCCCTGCTCGGACAGGGACAGGCGCGCGAAGCGCTGGAGGTCCTGCAGCCCTACTCGGATCGACGCAACCTGCCGCCGCGCGCCGTGCAGTTGCGAGGCGCTGCGCTGCTGGCTTGCGGCCGCGCGATTGACGCGCTGCCCTTGCTGCCGACGCTGCAAGCCGAGGCCACGTTGTCGCCCGAACATTTTGCCGCGCTCGAGGTGCAGTGGCAGGCGGCCGCGCTCACCCAGGCGGCGCACGCCAATGAACTGCAGCAGCGCTGGCAGGCCGTGCCCACGCGCCTGCGCGACAGCGAAGCGCTGCTGCTGGCCTACGCACGGCGGGCGGGCGAACTTGGCCTCGAGCAGGATGTCGCCGGCGTGCTGGCCGCCGCGATCGAGGCGCGCTGGAGCGAAGCGCTGGTGCACCAGTACGCGCTGCTGCCGTCGCTGCGCGAAGACGCGCGGCTGGCGCGCGCGCAAGGCTGGCTTGGCGCACATTCCACCAGCCCCGCGCTGGCCCTGGCGCTGGGTCGGCTGGCGCGCCGCGGCGCCTTGTGGACGCAGGCAGAGGAATCATTGCATCGCGCCATCGCGCTCGGTGCCGGTGCCGAGGCCTGGGAAGAATTGGGCATCGTGCATACCGCGCAGGAGCGCGCGGATGCCGCGCAGGCCTGCTACGCCAATGCACTTCGCCTTGCCCGTGGCGAGCGGGCGCGTCCGTTGGGCGGGCGCTCGCTGCGCGAGCAGATTGCCGACGAGGCGGTCACCGAACATCGCGATGAGCACGGTTTCCCGCGATTGTCGCCGCACGGCTGAGCAAGCCCGCGACGCGCGCGTCGCCTCACTCCGCACTCCGCCACGTCGCTCCGGTCAACCGGCCGACGGCGCCTGCATCGTCGCGGGACGCTCGAGGATCGCGACCACGCCCATGCCGCCGGCGGTGCAGATCGAAATCAGCACGCGGCCCGAACCACGCTCGGCCAGCAACTTCGCCGCAGTGGCAACGATGCGTGCACCAGTCGCAGCGAATGGATGTCCCACCGCCAGCGACGAACCGACCACATTGAGTTTGCTGCGATCAATCGAGCCCAGGGCGCCGTCGAGTCCCAGCCGCTTGCGGCAATAATCTTCCGACTCCCAGGCCTTGAGCGTGCACAGCACCTGCGCGGCGAATGCTTCGTGGATTTCATAGAAATCGAAATCCTGCAGGGTCAGCCCGTTGCGCTTGAGCATCTCCGGCACCGCCACGGTCGGCGCCATCAACAGGCCCTCGCCGTGTTCGAAATCCACTGCGGCCACCTGTGCATCCACCAGATAGGCAAGGATTTCCTTGCCATGTGCATTCGCCCACTCCACAGATGAGAGCAGTGCGGCCGAGGCACCGTCGGACAAGTTGGTCGAGTTGCCTGCGGTGAGCGTGCCGTGGCCCGAACGTTTGTCGAACGCCGGCTTGAGCGAGGCCAGTTTTTCCAGAGTCGTATCGGCGCGCAGAATGCCGTCGCGTTCCAGGCCGCGGAATGGAACCACCAGGTCCTTGAAGAAGCCGCGCTCGTAGGCAGCGGCTGCCTTCTTGTGCGATTCGAAGGCGAGCTGGTCCTGTTCGACGCGCGGGATCTTCCACTCCCTGGCCATCAACTCGCAGTGCTCGCCCATGGTCATGCCGGTGCGCGGCTCGCTCACGGCCGGGAATTCCGGCTTGAGTTCGCGCAAGGAGAAACCCTTGATCGCCGCGCGCAGCCGCTGGCCGAACGTGCGCGCCATGTTGATGTCAAGCAGCCGCCGGCGCAGGCGCTTGCCCACCGCGATCGGCACATCCGATGTGGTATCGGAACCACCGCCGATGCCGGCCTCGATCTGGCCGAGGGCAATCTTGTTGCCGATCAGCAGCACGGTATCCAGGCCGGTGCCGCAGGCACGCTGCAAGGTGATCCCCGGCGTCAGCGGCGACAGCCCGGACGACAGCAGGGCTTCGCGCGTCAGGCCCCAGTCCGAGGAATGCTTGAGCACGGCGCCCATCGCGACTTCGCCCAGCACCTCGCCCTGCAGGCCGAACTTTTCCACCAGCGCGCCGAGCGTCTTGATCGACATGCCGAGATTGCCGACGTCGAAGTAGTTGGTGTTGTTCTTGCAGAAGGGGATGCGGACGCCGCCGAGGATGGCGACAGGACGACGGGCGGAAGGCATGGACGGTCCTTGCAATGGGCGACGCAGCGAGTTGCGACAAAGCGAGTGGCGGCAGAGCGGGTCACAGCGCGAGCGCGGTTAGAATGTGCTCCGGCCAGAGTTTAGTAGGCCGTGGCCGGGATTCCAAAGCCTGGCGTATGGAGACCTGATGTCCACCTTCCCGAACGCGGCTGCGACCGGTTGTTTCGGCGCCCTGGCCCTGGAACTGCGCGCCGGCGATGCGCCGCCCGCGCTCGCCTTGCCGCAAGCCAGGGCCGCCGAACTGGCGGCGTTGGTGGCGGCCGACTTGGGCAGGCTGGTTCCCGAGGCGGCCGGGCTGGATCTGGGCCTGCTGGCCGCCGCGTTCGACCCGGTGGAACTGCTCCGCCCGGGCTGGCCGGTGCACGCCGAACTGCAGCGACTGGTCGCCCGCGCACCCTCGGCATCCGCTGGCGGCGCGCGCCTGATCGCCTTCGGCTCCAGGGACGACCAGCTTCCGCCGGCCCTGCAACCCGATGCGGACTATGCCGGCGGTGCGTTCCGCCTGCTGCCCTTCGTGCTACAGGGCGACAGCGAGGCGATGGATGAAGTGGGCGACCGGCTCGAGCAGGTCTTGCTTGATGCCGGCATGGCCGGCGCCGGCACCGCGCTGTGCGCGCAGGAGGCGTTCGGCGCCGCGATCGAGCACGCGCGCTACCTCACCGTGCACGACCTCGCCGCGATGATGGCCATGCAGTACGAACACGCCGGGTTGGCCGGCGCCTGGCCACTGGTCGAATCCGCGCTGATCGATCCGACTGCCGTTGCCTGGCTGGACGCGCCGCCGGAACCGCTGGTGCGCGTGCACCGGGGTCGCGCGCAGATCGCCTTGCTCGACGAGGCCAATTGGCGCAGCGCTGGCTGGGCGCCGCCGGGCGACGACGCGGTGCGTCTGTCGCGCCAATTCGAACGCTTCCAGATGCGGCAACGACAACTGGCTGCGCTGCTCCAGGCGCATGGCATCGAAGTGTGTTTCGCGCACTGCCCCTCGGGCAGCGATCCGCGCGAATGGATGGCACGCTGACGCCCGTGCCGTTTCAGAAATCGAGTTCGTACAGGCGGTAGCCCGATTCCTTCATGCCGAGGAATTCGTAGGTACGCATCGCGTTCCTGTTTTCGCGCTCGACGTACAGGCGCAATCCGCACACGTCGCCCTGGGCCTTCGCAAGCGTGGTTACATAGCCGAACATCGCGCGATACACGCCGCGTCGGCGATGCTCCGGCGCGACGTAGACGCTCTGGATCCACCACCACCAGGCGTTGCGCCAATCGCTCCACTCGAAGGTGGTCATCATCGTGCCAACCGGCTCGCCGCCGACATCGGCGACGAAGTAGCGCGAGCGCGCCGGATCGGCGACACCCGCGACAATGCCGCGATGCACGGTGTCCGCATCCAGCGGCTTGTCTTCGGTTTCCAGCGCCATGGCCTCGGCCCAGCGCGCCATCAGCGAGACGTCATTGCTGTTTGCAGCACGCACGCGGATCGGTTCAAGGTGGATGGGCGCGGCAGTCATGGGCGTTTCCGTGGGCGGACCGGGCCAAGTTTACGCGTCAGCGTGTTGCGACCCAAGCCAAGCGCGAGCGCAGCACGCTGGCGGTGCCCGCCGGTGTGCTCAAGCGCAGCCTCCAGCAGCACCTGGTCGAAGCGGGTACGCAACTGCGCGTGGATGTCGCCCTGCTCGTCCGCCAGCGCAGCGCGCGCCGCCTCGGCCAGCGCCAATTGCCAGGCCGAGTGCGCGCCGGCCCCGCTGGCATCGGCACCTGCGGCCGGCGGCGGGTCGAACAAGGCCCGCAGGGCCGGCGCGCCCAGCGATCCCCCCGGGGCCAGTGCGGCAATCCGCCAGCACAGGTTTTCCAGTTCGCGCACATTGCCGGGCCAGTCGTGCTGCTCGAGCCGACGCAGGGCATCGGGCTGCAGGCGTTTCACCGGCGAACCGAGCTCGAGCGCGGCGTCGGCGAGAAAGCGCGCGACCAGCAAGGGCAGGTCGGCCTTGCGTTGGCGCAAGGGCGGCAGCGCCAGCCGAACGACATCCAGGCGATGGAAGAGGTCGGCGCGGAAACGTCCCTCGGCAACCAGTTGCGGCAGGTCCTGGTGGGTCGCGGCCAGCACCCGTACATCCACGCGGATCAGTTCGCGGCCACCGACGCGGAAGAACTCGCCCTCGGCCAGCACGCGCAGCAAGCGCGTCTGCAACGACGCGGGCATGTCGCCGATTTCATCCAGGAACAGACTGCCACCGTCGGCCTGCTCGAATCGCCCGATATGGCGACGGGTGGCACCGGTGAAGGCGCCGGCTTCATGGCCGAACAATTCCGACTCGAGCAGCTCGGCGGGGATGGCGGCGGTGTTGAGTGCGACGAACGGTTTGCTGGCGCGCGGCGATTCGCGATGCAGGGCGCGCGCGACCAGTTCCTTGCCGGTGCCGGTTTCGCCGGTGATCAGCACGCCGAGCGGTGCCTGCGCCAGTCGGCCGATCGCGCGGAACAATGCGCGCATCGCCGGCGCCTGGCCGAGCAGCGCGGTGCCGCGGACTGCGCCGGGCGCAGGCGCGCCGGCGGGCGCAGAGCCTTCCGTAGCGAAGGTCGCCGCGGCTCCGTTGTCATCGTCTTGCGCAGCGCCACTGGAATCTGCGTGCGCGGCAGCCATGCGCCGCGCCGGCGGAAGGCTGCGCTCGGCCAGGGCAACGGCTTCGTCGAGGTCGAATGGCTTGGACAGGAATTCGTGCGCGCCACCGCGAAACGCGCCGGCGGTACTTGCGATATCGGTGTAGGCGGACATCACCACCACCGGCAGGCTCGGGTCGCGCGTCTTGAGCGCGTCGAGGAAGCCAAGGCCATCGAGCCCGGGCATGCGTACGTCGGTGAACACCAACTCGGGTGGCGCCTCGGTCGCCAACGCGTCCAATGCGTTGCGCGCGCTGTCGAACGCCTGCACGCGATAGCCCGCTTCGCGCAGCGCTTCGGCCAGCACGAAGCGCACGCTGCGATCGTCGTCCACCACCCACACGCTGGCCGGATGCCAGGTTGGCGAACGCTCAGTCATCGGTCGGTTCCCGCGGGTAGGGCACGTGGTGATTGGACGGGATGGGCGTGGCTTCCGCGTTCGCGTCTGCGGCGAGCAATTCGTCTACGTCCTGGAATTCGCCCACGGGCAGCAGCAGGGTGAACACGGTGTGCCCGGGGCGCGAGCGGTAGCTCAGCGAGCCGCCGTGTTCGCGCGCCACCTGCTGCGCCAGCGGCAAGCCCAGGCCGGTGCCCTCGGCGCGCCCGGATACCAGCGGCAGGAAGATGCGCTCGGCCAGGTCGTCGGGTACGCCGCGGCCGTTGTCGGCGATCTCCACACGCACCGCCAATCGGTGCGGGGTGTCGCCAATCAACACGCCGTATTCGGCGCGCGTGCGCAGCGACACCGTGCCCGCGCCGGATTCGAGCGCGTTGCGCACCAGGTTCCACAGCGACTGCGCGAGCCGGTCGGCATCGCCCAGGATGTCCGGCAGGCTCGGGTCGTAGTCGCGCACCAGCTTCACCGACCACGCGGCCTCGGCATCGGCGAGCAGGCGCACGCGTTCGAGTGCGCCGTGGATGTTCATGCGCACAAGCGCATTGGGCGGCGCCGGATTCATCAGGCGCTCCACCAAGGCTGCCAAGCGATCGACCTCGGTGCCGATCAGTTGCACGAGTTCGGCCTCGCGCGGCTCCACCCGACGCGCGAGCAACTGCGCCGCACCCTTCATGCCTGCGAGCGGATTTCGAATCTCGTGCGCCAGCCCCTTCAGCGCTGCAGACAGGGCTGCCGGCAGGGCGGTCGCCGGGTCCTCACCGGGAAACTCGCCAGTCGGATGCGCCTCCAGGCAAGCACCACCGACCGGCAGCGGCGACAGCCACAGCTCGGCAAAGCGCTCGGTGCCGCCGGGGAAGGCCATGCGCGCCCGGTGCACGCGCATGGGTTCGCCGCGGCCGGCCAGCAGGGGCGCCAGCGCGACCAGCCGCTCGGCCTCGACGTCCAGTGCCGCCAGGGGCATGCCCTGCAGGCGGCGGACCGAGACCCCCAGCCAACTGGCAAAGGCGGCGTTGCAGTCGGCGAGCGCCCAGCCCGCGTCGAACCAGGCGATCGGCGTGGCGAGCTCGTCGAATTCGGGGATGGCGGCGGGCTGCATTGCACCAGTCTAGTGCAAGCCGGTGCCTCGCGAAGCACGCCCGGGATGCCGGGGACACGCCATCGGCACGGCTCCCCGGACGGTTCCGTCTCAGTCGCGCACACTCTCCGGCACCGGCCCCGGCGCCGGCAAGGGCAACGGCAAGACTTCCCGCGGCATCAGCGCATCGCGCGTGGCGGTCTGGTACACCAGCGTCGCGAGGAAGGCAGCCGAGATCATCAGGTCTTCGGGCACCACATGGTCCACCGTGTCGACGTTGGAATGATGGGTGTGGGTCCAGTAATCGAGCTCGTCCTGCAGCAGGTCGAACGAGGGCAAGCCGACCGCGTCAAACGGCATGTGGTCGGTGCCCCAGTCATTGCGCGGCACCACCGTGCTGGCGCCGAGCTCGGCGAACGGCTGCATGATCGCTTCGAAGATCGGCTTGCTCGCGTCATTGCCCTGGTTGAGGATGCCGCGCGTGCGCCCGGTGCCGGTGTCGATGTTGTAGTAGGCCGACAGGCGCGCGTGCTCGGGCTTGAGCTGCATCGTGACCGGATCGCCCAGGTGCTTGCGGACGTAAGCGCGCGAGCCAAGGTGGCCCTGCTCTTCGCCATCCCACAAGCCCAGCCGCACCGTGCGCGGGAGCTTGATGTCGACCGCCTTGAGGATGCGCATCGCCTCCATCACCACTGCGCAGCCCGCGGCATTGTCGGTGGCGCCGGTGCCGGCCTGCCAGGAATCCAGGTGCGCGCCCATCATCACCACTTCGTTGCGCTCGCCAGTGCCGGGCAACTCGGCAATCACGTTGGTCAGCGCGGCATGCTGGTCCGGGAACGACGCCTCGACCACGAGCCGCATGCTGACCGGCACAGCGCGGCCGAGCAGGCGAACCAGGCGGTTGTAGTGCTCGGGCATCAACTGCACTGCCGGCGGCGGGATCGGCGCATCACTCAGGTAGGAGCCGAAGCGTTCGGCGAAGATGATGCCGCCGCCGCCCTCGCCACTGGTCATCAACACCGCCGCGACCCGTTCGGCATCGAGGAAAGCGATCAGGCGATCCATCAGCCGCATCCGCCGCAGCGAGTAATCGGCCTGGATTTCGCCGGGCACCACTTCCGCCATTTTCCAACGCTCGGCGGTGTCGGTGGGTTCTCGCAAACGCGGCCACTGGCGCGGATCCTTGACCAGCGGATCGCGTGCCTTGTGCATGGCCGCGATGTCTTCGTCGCTCCAACGCTGGCTCGAAGGTTCGGACGGCAGCTTGAACTTGCGCTCGGGCGAGAGCAGGACGATCTTGCCTGCGAGCTTGCCTGCGTACTGCAACTTGTAGTCTGCAATACGCGCGGCCAGCTTGACCAGATCGGTTTGCGTGGGGTCATCGGCGTCCTCCCACAGCGGCGCGAAGACCACATTGGCGCTGATCGGACCATTGCTGCCGGCGCTCCAGGCCAGCGGAACGCCGTTGAGCGTGGTCGCTTCCGGCGTCAGCATCTGCACCGAGACCGACGTCCACGCCCAACTGCGCCCGAAGCTGCCGGCGTCTTCCAGCCGGGCATTCGCAACGCCGCTGCGCTGCAATTCGTCCACCGCCCACTGCGCTGCGCGGCGGTAGCCGGGCGATGCGGCCAGCCGCGCGCCGTGTTCATCGGACAGCGACTGCACGTAGTCCATCACCCGCGAGTGGTTGAAGGCCTGGTCCTTGATCCGGTTGACCACCGACAGGTCCACGTCCTCGGCCGCGGCCGCGCGGGAAAAGCCAAGGCAAAGCACCAGCACGCGAAACATCACTGCTCTCATTCCATCACCCCTGGCGGCAGACCGGACGCAACCTGCCGGCAAGGTTACACCCGCGCTGAACCGCGCCCGGCTGCGCACGCTGGAGGTGCCCCGTGCCGCAATCGGACTCCATTCGACCGCGGCGGCCACGTACTCAGGCATAGTTCGGCCTTTCGACCCCAGGACGTTCGATGCGCACTCTTTCCGCAGCCGTGCTCTTGCTTGCCTTCGTCGCTCCGGCCGCACTCGCAGGCAGCGCGCCTGCAGCCGACGCGCTGACGCAGTCGGTGCTCAAGCGCGCCGAGTTCGAGCAGTTCCGTCTCTCACCCAGCGGCAAGCTGGTGGCGATCGAGCGCCGTCTGCCCGAAGGTTCGATCGTCTCGATCCACAAGGTCGGCACGATGGAGCCGTTGCTGCGGCTCGATCCCGGCAAGATGGGCGAGATCAGCGAGATCATCTGGCTGGACGAGGATCGCATCGTGGTTGGCGCCAATCGCTCCGATGCCTACTTCGGCATGGCGATGGTTGACCCGATCCTGTCGGTGATCAAGGTGGACGGCAGCGACAGCTTCCACTTGCCTGGCACCTTTTATTCCACGGTCGAGGACGATCCCGACCACATCCTGGTCTACCGCTGCGCGCCCAACAGCAGCGCCGGACACTGCACGCCGCAGATCCGCAAGGCCGACATCAACAAACTGCGGCGCATGGGCGACCTGCTGGTCGAAGGGCCGGACGACACCGGCCTGTTGGCGGACAGCAAGGGCAACGTCCGCCTTGCCTACGGCGTCGAAGACGACGGCACCAGCCGCTCCTGGGTGCGTGACAGCGCCGGCGCCTGGTCGCTGTTCAACGACAGCAGCAAGACCGGCGTGGACGTGATCCCGCTGGCAGTCTCGCGCGATGGCAGCTACGGCGTGCTGGAAGCGCAGCGCAAGCAGGGCACCAATGTGATCGAACGTTACGACCTGGCCAGCGGCGTGCGCACGCTGATGCACGAGAACCCGGCGTCGGATCCGATCCGGATGCTGTACTCGCTCGACGGCAAGGACGTTGTCGGCGCGCGCTACCAGCCAACCCGGCCGAGCGTGGAGTTCTGGGACAAGGCCAACCCGGATACGCAGATCCTCGCCGATCTGCATCATGCTTTCCCGGGCAAGGAAGTGTTCGTGCACAGCGCGTCCAAGGACGGGCAGACCATCGTGTTGCTGGTGACCAGCGACCGCGATCCCGGCACGTTCTACCTGTTTGACCGCAAGGCGATGAAGGCCAAAGTCCTGTCGCGGCGCAAGCCGTGGATCGATCCGGCAACGCAAGCCGCGCAAGTGCCGGTGGACTTCACCAGTCGCGACGGCCTGGCCATGCACGGCGTGCTGACCATGCCGACCACGGGCGGCGCGAAAAACCTGCCGCTGGTGGTGCTGCCGCACGGCGGGCCGTTCGAAATCATGGACGAATGGGGTTACGACCCCGATACGCAGGTGCTCGCGCAACATGGGTATGCGGTGCTGCAGGTGAATTTCCGCGGCTCGGGCGGCTATGGCCGCGAGTTCGCCGACCGCGGGCTGCGCCAGTGGGGCGGCGGCATGCAGAACGATATTGCCGACGCGACCCGATGGGCACTGGCTCAGGGCATCGCCGATCCGAAGCGGGTGTGCATTTATGGCGCCAGCTACGGCGGTTACGCGGCGCTGATGGAACCGATCCGGGATCCCGACCTGTACCGCTGCGCGGTGGCAGTGTCCGGCCCCTATGACCTGTCGAAAATGTACAAGTGGGGCAGCATCCGTCGCAGTGATTTTGGCAAGCTCTATCTTGAGCGCGCCCTGGGCAAGGATCCGGCGGAGCTGGCGGCAAACTCGCCGCTCCAGCAAGCCGACCACATCAAGCTGCCGGTGCTGCTGGTGCACGGTCGACTGGATGGCCGCGTGGACGTCAAGCACGCACACCGCATGCTCGAGGCGCTGCAGGCAAACAACGCCTCGGTGGAATATTTCGAGGTGCCGCAGACCGGACACTCGATCGTGCTTGACCGCTACCGGCTCGAGTTCTATGCGCGCCTGCTGAAGTTCCTGGACAGCAACATCGGCGCCGACACACCCTGAACGGGGCCGGTTCCTTCACATCGTTGAACGGGGCCGGTTCCTTCACATCATCGCCGCAAGCCATGCGAGACCGGCGGCGCTCTGGATTCGCGGTGTGAAGGAACCGGCCCCGTTCAGGATTTAGAGGCTGTAGTACATCGCGTACTCGAGGGGATGCGTGGCCGCGCGGAACTTGGTGACCTCGCCCATCTTCAACGCGATGTAGCCGTCGATGAAGTCATCGCTGAACACGCCACCGGCCTTGAGGAACTCGCGGTCGGCGTCGAGCGCGTCGAGCGCCTGGTCGAGCGAATGGCAGACGGTGGGGATGTTCTTCTCTTCCTCGGGCGGCAGGTCGTACAGGTCCTTGTCGCTCGGTGCGCCTGGATCGATCTGGTTCTTGATGCCATCCAGGCCGGCCATCATCAGCGCGGCAAAGATCAGGTAACCGGAGTTCATCGGATCCGGAAAGCGGATCTCGATCCGGCGGCCCTTCGGATTGGCGACGTACGGGATGCGGCAGGATGCCGAGCGATTGCGCGCCGAGTAGGCCAGCATCACCGGCGCCTCGAAGCCCGGCACCAGGCGCTTGTAGGAGTTGGTGGTCGAGTTGGCAAAGGCATTGATCGCGCGGGCGTGCTTGAAGATGCCGCCGATGTACCACAACGCCATCTGCGACAGGCCACCGTAGCCATCACCGGAGAAAAGATTCACGCCGCCCTTGGCCAGCGACTGGTGCACGTGCATGCCGCTGCCGTTGTCGCCGACCAGCGGCTTGGGCATGAAGGTGGCGGTCTTGCCGTTGCGGTGCGCGACGTTCTTGATGATGTATTTCATCATCATCAGCTCGTCGGCCTTCTGCACCAGGGTATTGAACTTGGTGCCGATCTCGCACTGGCCGGCATTGGCGACTTCGTGGTGGTGTACCTCCACTTCCTGGCCGGCGGCCATCAGCTCCTTGCACATCTCGGCGCGGATGTCCTGCAGCGAGTCCACCGGCGCAACCGGGAAGTAGCCGCCCTTCAGGCCGGGGCGATGGCCGGTGTTGCCGCCGTCGTACTTCTTGCGCGAATTCCAGTGCGCTTCCTCGGAGTCCACTTCGAAAAAGGTATTGCCCATCTCGTTGGCGTAGCGAACGCTGTCGAAGATGAAGAACTCAGGCTCCGGGCCGAAGAAGGCCTGGTCGGCGATGCCGGTGGACTTGAGGTAGGCCTCGGCGCGCTTGGCCACGCCGCGCGGATCACGCGGGTACGCCTGCATGGTGGCCGGGTCGAGGATGTCGCAAACCAGGATCAGGGTCGGGTCGGCGGTGAACGGATCGAGCACCGCGGTGGATGCATCCGGCAGCAGGATCATGTCGGACTCGTTGATGCCCTTCCAGCCGGCAATCGACGAACCGTCGAACATCTTGCCGTCCTCAAACAGCCCGGGCTCGAGAATGCTGGCCGGGAAGGTCACGTGGTGCTGCACGCCGCGGATATCGGCGAAGCGCAGATCGATGAACTCGATGGCGTTGTCTTTGACCAGCTTCTGTACGTGCTCGTAGGACATCTGGATGCTCCGGAGTGGATGGGATGGGGCAGGACAGGATTGAGATAGCAAGGGCCATGCCAGCCTTGGGACAATTGCAAGTTACTGAATCAAATGATTTATTTGATTGGGAGCTCCACACGGTTGCGCTATTTTGGTGCGTTCCTGTAGCGAGTTTCCTTTTCTTGGTGCAATGGCGGCACAGCGTTGGCCGGGTGGGCGCGATGCCCGCGGTCGCCGGAAGTGCGGCCGCGCGCTATGGTTCGTCGCATCGGGGGATTCCATGGCGACAGGCGACGATTCGCGGCGCGCGCACTGGCTCGGCAAGCACATGCGCGGGGAGCGCGTTCCCGGGGTCCTGCTCCTCGCCTTCCTGGGCGTCTGGGTCGCGCTGGCGATCGCCCCGAATTACCGATCGGACTGGTTGCTGGAAAACACGCTGGTGTTCGTCGGTGTGCCCGCGCTGGTCTGGGGCTACCGGCGGCTGCGCCTGAGCAACTCCAGCTACCTGCTGGTGTTTGCCTTCCTGGTCCTGCACGAAATCGGTGCCCACTACACCTACGCCGAGGTCCCCTACGACCGCTGGATCCGCACCCTGACCGGCGCCTCGCTCGACCAGGCGCTGGGCTTTTCGCGCAACCACTACGACCGCCTGGTGCATTTCCTGTACGGGCTGCTGCTCACCCCGGCCATCGGCGAACTGGTGCAGGCGCGCGCCCGGCCGACACCGGGATTGTGGCGTGCATTCCTGCCCTGGTCGGTGGTGCTGGCGTCTTCGGCGTTTTTCGAATTGGTCGAATGGGCGGCGGCGGTCCTGTTCGGCGGCCCGCTGGGCGTCGCCTACCTCGGCACCCAGGGCGATGTCTGGGATGCCCAGCAGGACATGCTGCTCGCGGGCCTGGGCAGCCTGCTGGCGGTGCTCCTGGGTGCCGGAAAGCGGGCCGCACGCGTGCGCGGAAAGCGGCCGGCCTGATTGACCACGATCAAGGCCGCGGCCGCCGATGCGGCGCATGGTGGTGGCACTCCCGGACGCTGGAGAAACACCATGCTTCGTGAAATCTTCGTACCCCTGCTCAATGGCGCCTCCGACGACGCCGCACTCGACGCCGCCGCCGCGCTCGCGCTGGCCCATGACGCGCATGTCACTGCACTGGTAACGCTGGAGCACCCTCTGCCCCTGGTGTCGGAACTCGGCACGCTGCCCCCCGACATCACCCGCGGCCAGATCGAGCAAGCGCGGGAAGTCGCGCTGGCACGCGTGGCCAACGCCGAGCAGCGGTTGGCGCGCGAGGCCATCTCCAGCGAGGTCAGGCTGTCCGAGCTGATGATGCTGTGGAGCGAGGAAACCGCCGCCTGGCAGGCGCGCCACGCTGACCTGACGGTGCTCGGCGGCGCCGATGGATCGAATGCCCATGCGGGCCTGAATTTCCGCAGCCTGCTGCTGCGCTCCGGTCGACCGGTGCTGATCGTGCCCGCGGCTGCGCGCGTTATCGCGCCGGCACAGCGGCCGGTGCTGGCCTGGAAACCAACGCCCGAAGCCACGCGCGCCATCCATGATGCGCTGCCGTTGCTGGCGCCCGGGGCCGAACTCGACGTGCTGGTGGTGGATCCAACGGTGTCCGAACACGACTACGGCGAGGAACCTGGTGCGGCGATCGCGCGGCACCTGGCACGCCACGGCCTGCGCGTTCGCGTCGTCAGCCTGCCGTCGGCGGGCCGCAACACCGGCGAAGCAATCCTGCAGCACACGCGGGAGCGCGGCGCCGACCTGCTGGTGATGGGCGGCTACGGCCACTCCCGCTGGCGTGAGGTGGTGCTGGGCGGCGCCACCCACAGCGCGCTTGCCGGCGCCAACCTGCCCGTGCTGTTCGCACACTGATGGACACGCAACCGATGGGCGCGCAACTGACGGGTATGGGTTTGTCATTCCACGGTGCCACCGGCACCGTGACCGGTTCGCGCTACCTGCTGGAGTGCGATGGCCAACGCGTGCTGGTCGATTGCGGCCTGTTCCAGGGCTGGAAGCAGTTGCGCCTGCGCAACTGGAATCCGCCCGGGTTTGATCCGGCCAGCCTGGATGCGGTGGTACTGACCCACGCGCACCTGGACCACAGCGGCTACCTGCCGCGCCTGGTGATGGACGGCTTCCGCGGCAAAATCTGGTGCACGCCAGCCACGCGCAGCCTGTGCGGGCTGCTGCTGCCCGATTCCGGGCGGCTGCTTGAAGAAGAAGCCGACTACGCCAACCGCAAGGGCAGTTCGAAGCACCATCCCGCCAAGCCGCTTTATGACGAGGATGCGGCCAAGCGCAGCCTGCGCCAGTTGCATCCGGTTCCGTTTGACCAGGACTTCGAACCTGCGCCCGGGCTCATCGCGCGCTTGCGTCCCGCGGGACACATCCTCGGCGCCGCCTCGGTGCAGTTCCGCGGCGGCGGCACGACGATTGAATTCAGCGGCGACCTCGGTCGCCCGGATGATGCATTGATGCGCGCGCCGGTAGCGCGCGCGGAGTGCGACTGGCTGGTGGTGGAATCGACCTACGGCAACCGGCTGCACGCGAAGTTCAATGCACGCGACGAACTGGCCGCCGCGCTCGGCCCGGTACTCGCCCGCGGCGGCGTCGCGGTGATCCCCGCGTTTGCGGTCGGCCGCGCGCAGCTGCTGTTGCACTTGATTGCCGAACTGCAGGGCGCAAATACGATCCCGCGGGTGCCGGTCTATCTCAACAGTCCGATGGCGACCGATGTTGGGGCGCTGCTGGGCGAGTATCGCGACGAGCACCGGCTCGACGATGCCGCGCTGGCGGCGATGACCCAGGGCACACGGATCGTCAACAGCGTCGAGGAATCCAAGGCGCTCAATCGCCGGCACGGCCCGATGATCATCGTCTCGGCCAGCGGCATGGCCACCGGCGGCCGCGTGCTGCACCACATCACCGCGTTCGGACCCGACCCGAAAAACGCGATCCTGCTCAGCGGCTTCCAGGCGGGCGGCACGCGCGGTGCCAAGCTTGCCGCGGGCGCGACATCGCTGCGCATCTATGGCCAGGACGTGGCCATCGCCGCCGAGGTGATCCAGCTGGGTTCTGCCTCTGCACACGCCGACGCGGACGAACTGATGGCCTGGCTGCGTTCGGCACCGCGGCCGCCACGCGGCGTCTTCGTCACCCACGGTGAGGCCGAAGCGGCCGATGCGCTGCGCGAGCGGATCGAACACGAGCTCGGCTGGCCGGTGCGCGTTCCGGAATACCTCGAGCGCGTTGTGTTGTCTGCCATAACGACGACGCAGCCCGCGACGTCCTGATGCACGGCGGCACGGAGCGCGGCGGCCTGAGCAGCGCCGAGGCCGCAGCGCTGCTGCTCCCGCTGGGCGCGTCAACGATCTACTACCTGCTCGGAGAACATGCCGATGCACTGATCCTGCTGGTGTCGGTAGTGGCGGTGATCGCGCTGACCGTGGCGATGCTTTGGCTGGTCACGCGCATCGCCACGCCCGCGGGCTGGTTTGGTTTCGCGCCGGCGCCGTTGGGATTGCCGCTCGGCGCCTTTGTGCTGCCGCTGCCGCTGCTTGCGGTGATGGATACGATCGGGCGGCGCCTGCGTGCGCACCGTTGGCCTGGCGAACACACGCCGCTTTCAACCTGACAAGAGCACCGCCATGGACCGGGTCGCCAACAAAGTCTGCATCATCACCGGCGCCGCGCAGGGCATCGGCCGCGCCTGCGCACAGCGCCTGGCCGAGGAAGGCGCCTTCGTCGCCGCCTTCGACGTGCTCGACGACGCTGGCGAGGCCATGGTCCGTGCGCTTCCTCCGCGACCCGGCCCGGCGGCGCGCTACTGGCATGTGGACGTGTCCGACGAGGCCGCCGTGCAGGCGGCGATCGAGGCGGTGGTCGCGCACTTCGGCGGCCTGCATGTGCTGGTCAACAACGCCGGCATTGCCGGCGTCAACAAGCCGACGCATGAAATCACCGAAGCGGAGTGGGACCGGGTGCAGGCGATCAACGTCAAGGGCCCGTTCTTCTGCACCAAGCACGCCATCGCGCACCTGCGCCTCACCGGCAGCGGCAGCATCATCAACCTCAGTTCGATCTATGGCCTGGTCGGCGCACCGGACGTGCCGCCCTACCACGCCTCCAAGGGCGCGCTCACGCTGATGACCAAGACCGACGCGATGCTCTACGCTGCCGACCGCATCAGCGTGAATTCGATCCACCCAGGCTTTATCTGGACACCAATGGTGGAAGCGCACCTGCGCGGCTCCGGCGCCACCGA
Source organism: Lysobacterales bacterium (assembly GCA_038236425.1). Taxonomy (GTDB): domain Bacteria; phylum Pseudomonadota; class Gammaproteobacteria; order Xanthomonadales; family Xanthomonadaceae; genus Arenimonas. The sequence goes on along the minus strand of JBBRZU010000041.1, from coordinate 509 downwards.
TCTCGACGCGGCCCGGCGCGAGACCGGCCTGCTGCATCCGCTCGGTCACATGGGCGAGCCGGACGACGTGGCCTGGGGCGTGGTTTACCTGGCGTCGGACGAATCGAAATTTGTCACCGGGGCGCAATTGGCGATCGATGGTGGCTATACGGCGCATTGAGCCGGTGCCGGTGCCGGTTCGGTGGGTGGGTGGGTGACGCCCGGGCGCGGACTCGGGCCCGTAGGCGCGCGGTCTGCGACAATTGGTGCTGGTCATTGCTATCGCGGCTGAAGCCGCTCCCATATGAATGATTTTATTGCGTCGCTGTTGTTGGGGTTGGTCGAGGGGATTACGGAGTTCCTGCCGATCTCGAGCACGGGGCATCTGCTGATTGCCGAGCATTGGCTGGGTGCGCGCTCGGACCTGTTCAACATCGCGATCCAGGCCGGCGCGATCCTGGCGGTGGTGCTCATCTATCGCCAGCGCCTGTTGCAGTTGGCATTCGGGTTTGCCGATCGCGGCAATCGCG
>JBBRZU010000040.1:0-21198 GCA_038236425.1 Lysobacterales bacterium | reverse complement strand
GGCGATCCTGCGCAATGGCGCCGAGTGGTTCCTCAACCTGGGCAAGCCGAACAATGGCGGCCCGAAGATCTTCTCGGTGTCGGGTCATGTCAACAAGCCGGGCAATTTCGAAGTCCGCCTGGGCACTTCGTTCGCCGACCTTCTGGCAATGGCTGGCGGCGTGCGCAATGGGCACAAGCTCAAGGCCGTGATCCCGGGCGGCTCGTCGATGCCGGTGCTGCCAGCGGACATCATGATGGGCTGCACGATGGACTATGACTCGCTGCAGAAGGCCGGTTCCGGCCTCGGCTCGGGCGCAGTCATCGTGATGGACGAAACCACCTGCATGGTCCGCGCCTGCCAGCGCATCTCGCGCTTTTACTTTGCCGAGAGCTGCGGCCAGTGCACGCCGTGCCGCGAAGGCACCGGCTGGATGTACCGCGTGCTCACGCGCATTGTCGACGGCACCGCGACCATGGACGACCTGCACATGCTCAAGTCCGCTGCGGGCCAGATCGAAGGGCACACCATCTGTGCCTTCGGTGAGGCTGCTGCCTGGCCGGTGCAGGGCATGCTCCGCCATTACTGGAACGAGTTCGAGTTCGCGATCCTCAACAAGCGTTTCCTGGTCGACGAGCCGAATACGCCGGCGCCCGTGCCCGTGGATCCGTCCGGTGACAAGCCTGCGCCGGGCAACCTGGAGCAGGCCGCATGAGCGCCGTTCCGAGCACGCCGGCCATCGCCCCCGATACCGTGAACATCGAGATCGATGGCGTCGCCATGGTCGCGCCCAAGGGCTCGATGATCATCCAGGCTTCCGACCGCGCAGGGATCCCGATCCCGCGCTTCTGCTACCACGAAAAGCTGCCGATCGCCGCCAACTGCCGGATGTGCCTGGTGGATGTCGAGAAGCTGCCCAAGCCCGCGCCGGCCTGCGCCACGCCGGTGATGGAAGGCATGAAGGTCTACACCCAGACGCGGCGCGCGCTCGACGCGCAGCGCAACGTGATGGAATTCCTGCTGATCAACCATCCGCTCGATTGCCCGATCTGTGACCAGGGCGGCGAGTGCGAGCTGCAGGACGTGAGTGTGGGCTACGGCCGCTCCGTGTCGCGTTACGTTGACCGCAAACGCGTGATCGCCGACGAAAACCTCGGTCCGCTGGTGTCCACCGACATGACGCGCTGCATCCAGTGCACGCGCTGCGTCCGCTTCACCGCGGATATCGCCGGCACCTACGAGCTCGGTGGCATGAGCCGCGGCGAGAACCTGCAGATCGGCACCTATGACGGCAAGCCGCTGACCACCGAGCTGTCCGGCAACGTGATCGACGTCTGCCCGGTCGGCGCGCTGACCAACAAGGTGTTCCGCTTCAAGGCGCGGCCCTGGGAACTGGTGGCACGCGATTCGATCGGCTACCACGACGCGCTCGGTTCGAACATGCACCTGCACATCCATCGCGGCCAGGTGGTGCGCACCGTGCCGCGCGACAACGAGGCCGTGAACGAGTGCTGGCTGTCCGATCGCGACCGCTATTCGCACCAGGGCCTGTATGCCGCCGATCGCGCCACGCGTCCGATGGTGCGCGAGGGCGACGCCTGGCGCGAAACCGACTGGGACGAAGCACTGGCGATCGCCGCCGACGCGCTGCGCTCCGTGCCGGCCGACCAGTTGGGCGTGCTTGCGCATCCGGCGACCTCGAACGAGGAGGGCGCCTTGCTGGCCGCGATTGCGGCTGGGCTTGGCACCGCGCACGTGGATCATCGATTGCACCAACTCGACTTTGCCGACAATGCGGTGGCTGAAGTCTTTGCAATGCCTTCGGCCGAGATGGAAAACGCTGCGGCGATCGTTCTGGTCGGCTGCAACATCCGCCACGAATTGCCCCTGGTGCACCAGCGCCTGCTCAAGGCGAGCAAGCGCGGCGCCATGATTGTCTCGATCAATCCGGTGGATTTCGATTTCGCCTTCGCGCCGGGCGCACGCCGGATCGTTGCGCCATCGCAGCTTGCCGGCGCCCTCGCGGCCGTCGCAGCGTCTGCCGGTGCGATGCTGCCGGACGGTATCAGCGGTGATGGCCATGCCGACGCCGACAGCATTGCCAAGGCGCTCAAGTCCGCCGACGGCAACGCGGTGATCGTGCTCGGCGAGCTGGCCGAGAACCATCCGCAGGCCTCGCGCATCCGCGCCGCCGCCCGCGCGCTGGCCGCCGCGACCGGCGCACGACTCAACCGCATCCCGCAGGGCGCCAATGCCCTGGGCCTCGCCGCGCATGGCGTTCTGCCGCAGGCTGGTGGCCGCGACGCGGCGTCCATGCTTGCGCAGTCGATGGGCGCCTACCTGTTGCATGGCATCGAACCGCAGTACGACCTGCCCGATCCGGTACGCGGCCTGGGTGCATTGCACGGTGCGAAAGTCGTGGCGCTCGCCGCGTTCGCGTCGGATGACCTGCGCAAGGTGGCCGACGTGATCCTGCCGATCGGTGCCTTCCCCGAAGTTGATGCCGGCATGGTCAATCTCGATGGCTTCCAGCAATACGGCTCGGCTGGCGGCAAGCTGCCCGGCGATGCACGCCCGGGCTGGCGCGTGCTCAAGGCACTGGCCGACCAGCTCGGCTTGCGCGGCTTCGGATTCACCGACCTGGGCGGCCTGCGCGCCGGCCTGGTTCCGAACACCGTGGGTTGTGGTGCGGGCATCGCCGACGCCGCACCGAGTGCCGCCGCAGGCGTGTTCGAGCGCATCGCAACCACGCCGATCTATCGCGCCGATGCGGTACTGCGCCGTGCCGACGCGCTCAACGCCCATCCGCTCAACACCGGCGCGCGCGCCGTGCTCAATCCCGCCGATGCACAGCGCCTTGGCCTGGCCGACGGTGCCATGTGCAAGCTCGATGACGGCATCGGCAGCGGCGCATTGCCGGTCGCGCTGTCGCTGCGCGTTGCACCCGGGACTGTCTGGGTGGAAACCGCCCACGCGGCCAGCGCGCCATTGTCGCGCCAGTCTTCCATCACAGTGACGGGGGCCTGAGCGTGTTTGATCCGATGCGCGAATTCTTCCTCGGCTTCGGCACCACCGGCCTGCTGCTATGGACCGTAATCAAGGTGCTGGTGATCACCGTGCCGCTGATCGTCTCGGTAGCGTTCTATGTGCTGGCCGAGCGCAAGGTGATCGGCTGGATGCATGTGCGCCACGGGCCGCAATACATCGGCCGCATCTTCGGCATCGGCTGGATCCAGGCCTTTGCCGACGTGTTCAAGATGCTGTTCAAGGAACTGATCGTGCCGTCCAGCGCGAGCCCGTTCCTGTACAAGCTGGCCCCGGTGCTCGCACTGGCGCCGGCGTTCGCCGCATGGGCAGTGGTGCCCTTTGATGACGGCGCCGTACTTGCCGATGTCAACGCCGGCCTGCTGGCCCTGCTCGCGCTGACCTCGATGGGCGTCTACGGCATCATCCTTGCCGGCTGGGCATCCAACTCCAAGTACGCCATCCTCGGCGCGCTGCGCTCGGCCGCCCAGGTGATCAGCTACGAAATCGCCATGGGCTTCGCCCTGGTCGGCGTGCTGGTGGCCGCTGGCAGCATGAACCTCAGTGCCATCGTCAATGCGCAGGCGGGCAACGACGGCTTCTTCGAGTTCTTCTTCTTCCCGCTGTTCCCCCTGTTCATGGTGTACTTCATCTCGGGCGTCGCCGAAACCAATCGCGCGCCATTCGATGTCGCCGAGGGCGAATCTGAAATCGTCGCCGGCTTCCACGTCGAGTACTCCGGATCGGCGTTCGCGATCTTCTTCCTGGCCGAATACGCCAACATGATCCTGGTCAGCTTCCTGACCGCGACCCTGTTCATGGGTGGCTGGCTGTCGCCCTTCCAGGGTTGGCTTGATGGCGGAATGCTGGCCGTGTTGGCCAAGCCGGGCTGGTGGTGGCTGTTCGCCAAGGCCGGGTTCTTCGCCTTCGCGTTCCTGTGGTTCCGCGCCAGTTTCCCGCGCTACCGCTACGACCAGATCATGCGCCTGGGCTGGAAGGTCTTCATCCCGATCACCCTGGTCTGGATCTTCTTCACTGCCGTGGCCGCCTACTTCAACTGGTTTGTCCGGGGAGCATGACCGTGATCACCCGCGTAGCCAGTTATCTCAAGAGCCTGCTCCTGATCGAGTTCGTGAAGGGCTTGGCGCTGACCATGAAGTACATGTTCAAGCCCAAGTACACGGTCGAGTATCCGTTCGAGAAGCTCCCGCAGTCGCCGCGCTTCCGCGGCCTGCACGCGTTGCGCCGCTATCCCAATGGCGAAGAGCGCTGCATCGCCTGCAAGCTGTGCGAGGCGGTGTGCCCGGCGTCGTGCATCACCATCGATTCCGAGCAGCGCGAGGACGGCACCCGACGCACTACCCGCTACGACATCGACTTGTTCAAGTGCATCTTCTGCGGCTTCTGCGAAGAGAGCTGCCCGGTCGACTCGATCGTGGAAACACACATCCTCGAGTACCACTTCGAGAATCGCGGCGAGAATATCGTCACCAAGCCGCAGCTGCTCGCCATCGGCGATCGCTTCGAAGCCGAGATCGCCGCCCGCCGCGGCGCCGACGCGGCATTCCGTTGAGGGCCGGGACGACATGAGCATCGAACTGATCGCCTTCTACGCCTTCGCCCTGGTCACCGTACTGGCCGCGGGCGCGGTCATCACCCTGCGTAACCCGGTGCATGCGGTGCTGTCGCTGATCCTCACCTTCTTCTCCACCGCCTGCCTGTGGCTGCTGCTGCAGGCCGAGTTCCTCGGCATGGCCCTGGTTCTGGTGTACGTCGGCGCGGTGATGATCCTGTTCCTGTTCGTGGTGATGATGCTCGACCTCAATACCGACCCGTTGCGCGAAGGCTTTGCACGCTATTTCCCGCTCGCCCTGGTGGTTGCGGCGCTGATGTTGTTCGAGGTGCTCGGCCTGATTGGCGTGCGCGCCCAGGATGCTTCGCGCGCCTTGCCGGGCCCGGATCCGGCACAGGCAGCCGGCCTGAGCAATATCGAGTGGATCGGGCAGGCGCTATTCACCAAGTTCATGCTGCCATTTGAAATTGCAGCGGTAATCCTGACCGTGGCCATCGTGGTCGCGGTGATGCTGACCTTGCGCCGGCGTGAGAATACCAAGCACCAGGATCCCAGCCGGCAGGTCATGGTCCGCCGCGAGGACCGTATCCGCCTGGTCAAGATGAAGCCCGAGCCGCGCCAGGGAGGCGACGCATGATCACCCTGACCCACTATCTGGTGCTGGGGGCGATCCTGTTTTCCTTTGCGATCGCCGGCATCATCATCAATCGCAAGAACCTGATCGTGCTGCTGATGTGCATCGAGTTGATGCTGTTGGCGGTGAACATCAATTTCATCGCCTTTTCCCGCTTCCTGGGCGATCCGGCAGGGCAGGTCTTCGTGTTCTTCATTCTCACCGTGGCCGCCGCCGAGGCAGCCATTGGCCTGGCGATCCTGGTCACCCTGTTCCGTACCCGGCGCACGATCAATGTCGCCGAACTCGACACACTGAAGGGCTGACCGGATGCCGCACGCGCCCAATACGCTTTCGCTTGCGATCCTGCTGGTCATCGCCCTGGCGCCGCTCGTCGGCGCGCTGCTGGCCGGGCTGTTCGGCCGCCAGATCGGCCGGGTCGGTGCGCATGCGGTGACCATAGGCGGAGTGGGCATCAGTTGCCTGCTGAGCTGCCAGGTGCTCTGGCAATTGGCCAATGGCCTTGTCGATCCATTCAACGCCAACGTCTATACCGTTTTCCAGGTGGGTGCCCTAGACGCCCATGTCGGCTTCCTGGTGGACAACCTGACCGCCATGATGATGGCGGTGGTGACCTTCGTCTCGCTGCTGGTGCACATCTACACCATCGGCTACATGAAGGACGATCCGGGTTACCAGCGCTTCTTCGCCTACATCTCGCTGTTCACCTTCTCGATGCTGATGCTGGTGATGTCGAACAACTTCCTGCAGCTGTTCTTTGGCTGGGAAGCGGTGGGCCTGGTCAGCTACCTGCTGATCGGCTTCTGGTACACGCGCCCGACTGCGATCTTCGCCAACCTGAAGGCATTCCTGGTCAACCGGGTTGGCGACTTCGGCTTCCTGCTCGGCATCGCCGGCGTGGCGTTCTGGTATGGCTCGCTTGACTACAGCGCGGTGTTCGCGACCGTTGGCAAGCTCGGCGACAGCACCTTCCAACTAGTGCCCGCCGTATCCTGGCTCGGCTTCCCGGGCTGGGACGTGGTCAATGTCACCTTCATCTGCATCTGCCTGTTCGTCGGTGCCATGGGCAAGTCGGCGCAGGTGCCGCTGCACGTGTGGTTGCCCGACTCGATGGAAGGCCCGACGCCGATCTCCGCGCTGATCCATGCCGCGACCATGGTCACCGCCGGCATCTTCATGGTGGCGCGGATGTCGCCGCTGTTCGAGCTCAGCGATACCGCGCTCGACTTCGTCCTGTTCATCGGTGCGACCACGGCGTTCTTCACCGGCCTGATCGGCATCGTGCAGAACGACATCAAGCGCGTGGTCGCGTACTCGACCCTGTCGCAACTGGGCTACATGACGGTCGCGCTGGGCGCCTCGGCGTACTCGGCGGCAGTATTCCACCTGATGACCCACGCCTTCTTCAAGGCGCTGCTGTTCCTGGGTGCGGGCTCGGTGATCATCGCCATGCACCACGAGCAGGACATGCGTCGCATGGGTGGCTTGCGCAAGTACATGCCGATCACCTTCGTCACCATGTGGATTGGGACGCTGGCGCTGGTCGGCATGCCGTTGCTGTCGGGCTTCTACTCGAAGGACACCATCATCGAGGCGGCGGCAGAGCATATGCACGAGACCCAGACCTGGGTCGCAACCTATGCCTACTGGGCCGTGCTGCTGGGCGTGTTCGTCACCAGCTTCTACAGCTTCCGCCTGTTGTATCTCACCTTCCACGGGCGGGAGCGCTTCCGCGATCCTGCGCCGGTTGTTTCCGACGATCCGGTCGAGGATGAGATGGCCGAGCTCGACGCGCACGCGTCGCATGCGCATGCGCATGACGAACATGCTGCACATGCCGATGGGCACGGTGTGGATGCGCACGGCGTGGACGGGCATGGCGACGCTCACGACGGCGACGGCGACCATGGCGACCATGGCGACGCCCACCATGGCCCGGTCGAGCCGCGCGAGTCTCCGCTGGTAGTGACGATTCCCCTGATCCTGCTGGCGATCCCGTCGCTGATCATTGGTGGGCTGACGGTCGGGCCGATGCTGTTCGGACACTTCTTCGATGGCGCGATCGTCACCGCCGAGTCGCATCCGGCGATGGCCATGCTGTCGCATGAGTTTCACGAGCGGTCGGTGCTGGGTACGCACGGCGCGTTGGCGATGGGCCTGGGCGGTCTGGAAATCTGGAGGGCCGTGCCGACGCTGTTGGCCCTGCTGGCGTTTGCGCTGGCGACCTGGTTCTACCTGATCGATACTTCGCTGCCGGCGAAAGCGCGCAGGCTGTTTGCCTGGCCAGTGCGCGTGCTGGAAGACAAGTACGGCGCTGACTGGCTGTGGATCAATGTCTTCGCCGGCGGCGGCATCGCCCTGGGCAAGCTTGCCTCCAAGTTCGGCGACGCCTGGTTCATCGACGGCATCGTCGATGGCTCTGCCTGGCTCATGGACCGGTTTGCCTCGCTGGCCCGGCGCCTGCAGTCCGGCTATCTCTACCACTACGCCTTCGCCATGATCCTCGGCCTCATCGTGCTGCTCGCGATGTTGACGCGGATGGGCCACTGAGGACGCGATGCCGATGCTCCCCGCCAATTGGCCCCTGTTGAGCCTGCTGATCTGGCTGCCGATCCTCGGCGGCACGGCCTGCCTGTTCTTCGGCGACCAGCGTGCCCCAATGTCGCGAATCTTTGCCCTGCTGGTTTCAATCATTACCCTGGTGCTCAGCATTGGGCTGTTCACCGGGATCGACACCAGCAGCGCGTCGATGCAGTTCGTCGAAAGCCATGAGTGGATCCCTGCGTTCCAGATTTTCTACAACCTGGGCGTGGACGGCATCTCGGTTGCGCTGATCGGGCTGACCACGGTGGTCACGGTGCTTGTGCTGCTGGGCGCCTGGAATGCCGTCGATCGCCGGGTGCACCAGTATTTCGCCAGCCTGCTGATCCTGGAAGGCCTGACCATCGGCGTGTTCGCCGCCACGGACGCAATGCTGTTCTACGTGTTCTTCGAAGCCATGTTGATCCCGATGTTCATCATCATCGGCGTGTGGGGCGGGCCGCGGCGCGTGTATGCCAGTGTCAAGTTCTTCCTGTTCACCTTCCTCGGTTCGCTGTTCATGCTGGTCGGGTTGATCTACCTCTACCTGAAGACGGGCAGCTTCCAGCTCGCGGACTGGCAACAGGCACCACTCGACCGGGTCGAGCAGTTGTGGCTGTTCTTCGGCTTCCTGATCGCCTTTGCCGTGAAAGTGCCGATGGTTCCGGTGCATACCTGGTTGCCGGACGCGCACGTCGAAGCACCGACCGGTGGCTCGGTGGTGCTGGCGGCGCTCATGCTCAAGATCGGCGGATACGGTTTCTTGCGCTTCAACCTGCCGATCGTGCCGGATGCCAGCGCCGAGTGGGCCTGGCTGGTGATCGCGTTGTCGCTGGTGGCGGTGATCTACACCGGCTTCGTGGCGCTGGCCCAGGCCGACATGAAGAAGCTGATCGCCTACTCATCGGTTACCCACATGGGCTTCGTCACCCTCGGCACCTTCATCGCGTTTTCGCTGGTGCGTGCCGACTTCGGCAACACCGACGCCGCGCGACTGGGCCTGCAGGGCGCGATGGTGCAGATGATTTCGCACGGCTTCGTGTCGGGTGCGATGTTCAGCTGCGTTGGCGTGCTGTACGAGCGCATGCACAGCAGGATGATCAAGGACTACGGCGGTGTGGTGAACACCATGCCGTGGTTCGCCGCGCTGTTTGTCTTTTTCGCGATGGCCAATTCCGGCCTCCCGGGGACCTCGGGCTTCGTCGGCGAGTTCATGGTGGTGCTGGCTGCGTTCCAGTCCCAGCCACTGTTGGCCTTCGGCGCCGCCGTCACCCTGATGCTGAGCGCTGCCTACAACCTGTGGATGATCAAGCGCGTGCTGTTCGGCAAGGTCGCCAACAAGCACGTCGCCGAACTGACCGACATCAATGCCCGCGAAGCGTGGGTCCTGGGGCTGTTCGCCATCGGCGTGCTGGCCCTGGGCGTCTATCCCAAGCCGCTGACCGACCTGATGGACGCGCCAATCGTCCAACTGGTCAGCCAGCTCGGCACCAGCAAGCTTTGAGGAAAGACGACCCATGCTCCCCGTCATCGTCCCGCCCGCCGATCTCCAGACACTGGTGCCGGAACTGTTCGTCTGCGGCGCCGCGTTTGCGGTACTGATGATCGATCTGTTCCTGTCGCCGGCCCGCCGCGGGCTGACCCACTTCCTTGCCTTGCTGGTACTGGCGGCGGCGGCGGTGCTGACGGTACGCGACATGGCGGTGGTCGAGCGCATGGCGTTCAGCGGCATGTTCGTGCGCGATGTTGCCTCGGACGTGTTGAAGATGGCGATGTACGCGGTCACTGCCCTGGTGTTCATCTACGCCAAGCCGTTCCTGCTGGATCGAGGCCTGTTCAAGGGCGAGTTCTACGCGCTGGTGTTGTTTGCCTTGCTCGGCATGATGCTGATGGTGTCGGCCGGCAGCCTGGTCACGCTCTATCTTGGGCTTGAGCTGCTTGCCTTGAGCAGCTACGGCCTGGTCGCGATGGATCGCGAGAGCCCGGTCGCCTCCGAAGCGGCGATGAAGTACTTCATCCTTGGCTCGATGGCTTCGGGTCTGTTGCTGTATGGCATGTCGATGGTCTATGGCGCCACCGGCAGCCTGCAGCTTGACCAGATCTACGCCGCCGCCGGCGCGCTGCCCATGGGGGAGGGCAATGGCCTGCTGCTGGGCCTGGGCATGGTGTTCATGCTGGTCGGCATTGCCTTCAAGTTTGGCGCCGCGCCGTTCCACATGTGGCTGCCTGATGTTTACCAGGGCGCCCCGACTGCGATCACCGCGTTTATCGGCTCGGTGCCCAAGCTGGCCTACTTCGGCATGGCCTATCGCCTGCTCGAGGCGGGCGTGGGGCCGCTGGATGTCGAATGGCGGTTGATGTTGGCCGTGCTGTCGGCCGCATCACTGATCGTGGGCAATGTGATTGGACTGGCGCAGACCAACTTCAAGCGGCTGCTGGCTTATTCGACCATCTCGCACGTCGGCTTCCTGTTGATGGGCCTGGCCAATGCCAGCCCGCTGGGCTACGCCGCGGCAATGTTCTACGCCATGAGTTATGCCCTGATGGGTGCTGCCGGTTTTGCCGCGATCATGCTGCTGTCGCGCCGCGGCTTCGACGCCGACAACATCGCCGACTTCCGCGGCCTGTGGAAGACCCAGCCCTGGTACGCACTGCTGGTGCTGTTCATCATGGCGTCGCTGGCTGGCGTGCCGCCGTTCCTTGGCTTCTGGTCCAAGCTGGTGGTGATCGGCGCGGCGCTGGATGCAGGCATGACCTGGCTGGCGGTGCTGGCGGTGGTGACTGCGGTGATCGGCGCGTTCTACTACTTGCGGGTGATCCGGGCGATGTTCTTCGAGGACGCCGAGGGTGATCCGCCGCAGATCCATCCTGATGGCCACCTGCGGGCCGCATTTGCAGTGAATGCCGTGGCGTTGTTGCTGCTGGGAATCTTTGCCCAGCCGCTGCTGCATTGGTGCCAGGCTGCATTTCCGGCGTGATCGGCCGGTTTTGGCGCAAGTTGTGACTAAATCGGGCCTAAAGGCCCTCCCACAATTTCTTCAAGCGGCTTGCGCGTAATCGTTGCAAGCGCCTATAATCGCGCTCCACTGCTGCGGGGTGGAGCAGTCTGGCAGCTCGTCGGGCTCATAACCCGAAGGTCGCAGGTTCAAATCCTGCCCCCGCTACCAGTTTCAAGGCATTGCCATTTTACCGGCTTCGCCTGTTGGTCTTGTCGCCGACGGCCCAGCCGTCCCGACACCGGAACCTGGATGTACCGGAAAAGGGCCTCACGGCCCTTTTTTGTTTTCAACGGTTTGAGATTCGCGGCGCCCCGGTGGTGCCGCGGCAAGGAAAAACGCAGGACACATGGCAGGAAAGGCAGACGATATCCAGGCATTGCTGGCCCCGACGGTTGCGTCGCTGGGCCTGGAATTGCTGGGTGTGGAATTCGTGCCCTCGGGCGCGAGCGCGCTGCTGCGCCTGTACATCGATGTCGAGGGCCGGCACGTGGGCGTCGAGGATTGCGAGGCGGCGAGCCGCGAAGTATCCGCGCTGCTCGACGTCGAAGATCCGATCAGCAGCGAGTACACGCTGGAAGTTTCTTCGCCAGGGATCGACCGCCCGCTGTTCTCGGTGGCGCAGTTCGCGCGCTGGGTCGGCGAGCAGGCCAAGGTGCAACTGCGCCTTCCCAAGGACGGACGCCGTCGCTTCACTGGCCGCATCGTGTCGGCGGCGGGCGACAGCATCGTGATGGCCGATGACACGGGCGAGTTCAGCATCACCCACGACAACATCGACAAGGCACGCCTGGTGCCGGACCTGGTCGCCCTCGGGCTGGCCGCGGAGCCGAAACCGGGCGGACAACGCAAGAAACGCAAACCCGACGCGGCAGCCGCCGTGGACGGGGAAACCGAAGCATCTGACTAGGCTTGAGGGCGCGCGAGCGCCCGCACGGAGCGAGTGAAATGAGCAAGGAATTGTTGCTGGTCATGGATGCGGTCGCCAATGAAAAGGGCGTGCCGCGCGAAGTCATCATCGAGGCGATGGAAGCCGCGCTGGCGTCCGCCGCCAAGAAGCGATACCACGACCAGGAAGTGGACATTCGCGTGGCCATCGACCCCAAGAGCGGCGAATACGAGACCTACCGCCGTTGGGAAGTGGTAGCCGACGACGTGGTCATGGAATCGCCTGATCACCAGTTGCGCCTCATGGATGCCGTGGACGAGCAGGAAGGCGCCGAAGTCGGCGACTACATCGAAGAGCAGATCGAGAATCCCGAGTTCGGCCGCATTTCCGCGCAGGCCGCCAAGCAGGTGATCGTGCAGCGCGTCCGCGACGCCGAGCGCGCGCAGGTCATCGATGCCTGGAAGGACCGGGTCGGCGAGTTGATCAATGGCGTGGTCAAGCGCGTCGAGCGCGGCAGCGTCTATGTGGACCTGGGCGGCAATGCCGAGGCCTTCATCCCCAAGGACAAGGCGATCCCGCGCGACGTGCTGCGCCCGGGCGACCGCGTGCGCGGCTACCTGCTGGATGTCCGCGCCGAGCCGCGCGGCCCGCAGCTGTTCATCAGCCGCACCGCGCCTGAATTCATGATGGAACTGTTCAAGCTCGAAGTGCCGGAAGTCGGCCAGGGCCTGGTCGAGATCAAGGCCGCTGCCCGTGATCCAGGTGATCGCGCAAAAATTGCCGTGCTTGCGCACGACCACCGCACCGATCCGATCGGCGCCTGCATCGGCATGCGCGGTTCGCGCGTGCAGGCAGTGTCGAATGAATTGAACGGCGAGCGCGTGGACATCGTGCTGTGGTCGGACAACCCGGCCCAGTTCGTCATCAACGCCATGGCGCCGGCCGAAGTGCAGTCGATCATCGTCGATGAAGAAAAGCACTCGATGGACCTGGCCGTGGCCGAAGACAAGCTCGCGCAGGCAATCGGCAAGGGCGGCCAAAACGTGCGCCTCGCCAGCCGCCTGACTGGCTGGCAGCTCAATGTCATGACCCAGGACCAGGTCACCGCCAAGAGCGAGGGCGAGCAGACCGCCGCGCGCCAGTTGTTCATGGACAAGCTCGAAGTCGACGAAGAAATCGCCGGCATCCTGGTCACCGAGGGCTTCAGCACGGTCGAGGAAATCGCCTACGTGCCGGCCGCGGAACTGCTGGCCGTGGAGGGCTTCGACGAGGACATCGTCGAGGAACTGCGTGCCCGCGCCCGTGACGCCCTGCTCAATGAAGCCCTCGCCGCCGAAGAGAACATGGAAGAGCACAAGCCTTCCGCCGAACTGCTCGCGCTCGACGGCATGGACGAACATACCGCCTACATCCTGGCGTCGCGCGGCGTGGTCAGCCGCGATGACCTGGGCGAGCTGGCGGTTGATGAAATCCTCGATATCGAAGGCATGGATGCCGAACACGCCGCGAAGCTGATCATGGCCGCCCGGCAGCACTGGTTCGAATGACCATGTCCTGACCTCCGATTTGCTGTACCCCCTGGGCGCGACGCGCGCCGAACGCAAGGAATGAAACTCCCATGTCTGAAGTCACCGTAGGATCGCTGGCCAAAATGCTGGGCATGCCCCCGGAAAAGCTGCTCGAGCAGCTTGCCGGCGCAGGCATGACTTTCAGCGGCCCCGATCAGGTGGTCAGCAGTACCGAGAAGATGAAGCTGCTCGGCTTCCTGCGTCGTACCCACGGCAAGGATGAAAAGCCCGCCGAGGAAGGCGCCGCGCCCAAGCAGATCACGCTCAAGCGCCGCAAGGTGGAAGAGTTGACGGTCAGCGCAGGCAAGGCCAAGACCACGGTCAATGTTGAAGTGCGCCAGAAGCGCACCTACCTCAAGCGCGACCAGGTTGAAGCTCCGCCGGCCACCACCGAGCACGAGGAAGTGCTGCGCAAGCTGGCCGAGGCCAAGGCCCGCCAGCAGGCTGAACTCGACGCGCTCGATGAGGGCGATCGCAAGCGCAAGATGGTGGAAATCGCCCGCCGCGAAGCCGAAGAGGCCGTGCGCGCCGAACGCGAGTCGCAGGAAGCCGCTGCCGCCGCTGCTGCTGCTGTGGTGGCTGTTGTTCCGGCCGCCGAAGCCGCCGCCGAGGCCCGCCGCGATACCACCCGTCCGCCTGTCGCCGCGCGTCCACCTGCCGCCCGTCCCGAAAATCGCTTCCCCGCGCCTGGCAAGGCCACGCCGGGCAAGTCTGCTGCCGCTGCCAAGAAAGACGCGCCCAAGCACAAGGCCCGCGGTTCGCATGCGATGGTCGATAACGAGGGCGAAGATGGCGCTGCGCCGGTGTTCGTCACCGGTCAGCTGCACCTCACCGCCGACGAGCGCGCACGGCGCAGCTCCGCCGGCGTGCGCAAGAAGCCCAAGGTGCGCACGGCCGAACAGTCGCGCACGTCCTCGGGCCAGCATGGCTTCTCCCGCCCGACCGCGCCGATCCAGCGCGAAGTCTTCATCGGCGACAACATCGTCGTGTCAGAGCTGGCCAACAAGCTGGCGATGAAGGGCAGCGACGTGGTCCGCGCGCTGTTCAAGATGGGCATGATGACCACCATCAACGAAGTGATCGACCACGACACTGCCGTGCTGGTTGTTGAAGAGCTTGGCCACAAGGCCACCAAGACCAGCGACGATGAGGCCGAACAGGCGCTCGAGGCGCAGGCGGCCGTGCCGGAAGGCGAGGGCACCGTGCGTCCGCCGGTGGTCACCATCATGGGCCACGTGGACCACGGCAAGACCTCCTTGCTCGACTACATCCGTCGCACCAAGGTGGCGACTGGCGAAGCCGGCGGCATCACCCAGCACATCGGCGCCTACAACGTGGAAACCGCGAAGGGTTCGATCACTTTCCTGGACACTCCCGGCCATTCGGCGTTCACCTCGATGCGTGCACGCGGCGCCAAGCTCACCGACATCGTGGTGCTGGTGGTGGCTGCCGACGACGGCGTCATGCCGCAGACCGTCGAAGCGGTGAACCATGCGCGCGCCGCCAAGGTGCCGCTGCTGGTCGCGATGAACAAGATGGACAAGCCCGAAGCCAACCCCGACAACATCAAGCAGGGCCTGGTGAAGATCGAGGTCGTGCCCGAGGAATGGGGCGGCGACGTGCAGTTCGTGCCGGTTTCGGCGCGCACGGGCGACGGCGTGGATGCGCTGCTCGATGCGATCCTGCTGCAGGCCGAGGTGATGGAGTTGCGTTCGGTCACCGATGCGCGCGCCACCGGCGTGGTGATCGAATCCGCGCTCGACAAGGGCCGCGGCCCGGTCGCTACCGTGCTGGTCCAGCAGGGTACGCTCAAGAAGGGTGACTACCTGGTCTGCGGCGTGCATTACGGCCGCGTCCGCGCGCTGTTCGACGAGAACGGCGAGCAGACCGATGCCGCCGGCCCGTCGATGCCGGTGCAGGTGCTCGGCTTGTCCGGCGTGCCCGATGCCGGCGACGATTTCGTGGTGGTGGCCGACGAGCGCCTTGCGCGTGAAGTCGCCCAGCAGCGCGAGACCAAGCGCCGCGAGAGCCGCCTGGTCAAGCAGCCGGGACAGAAGATGGAAGACGTCATCGCCCAGATGGGCCTGGCCGGCGGCATGCAGACCCTCAATATCGTGGTCAAGGCCGACGTGCAGGGTTCCGCCGAGGCGCTGCGCGAATCGCTCACCGCGTTGTCCAACGACATGATCACCATCAACGTGATCGAGTCGGGCGTGGGCGGCATCACCGAGTCCGACGCCACCCGCGCCGCGTCGGCGCGCGCGGTGATCATCGGCTTCAACGTGCGTGCCGATGCCAGCGCGCGCAAGGTGATCGAAAACAGCGGCCTGGACCTGCGCTATTTCTCGATCATCTATGACGTGATCGATCAGGTGAAGCAGGTGGCTTCCGGCATGCTCGGGGTCGAGATCCGCGAAGAGATCATCGGTATTGCCGAGGTGCGCGACGTGTTCCGCAGCTCCAAGTTCGGTGCAGTTGCCGGCTCGCTGGTTACCGAAGGCGTGGTCAAGCGCAACAAGCCGATCCGCGTCCTGCGCAACTCCGTGGTGGTGTTCGAGGGCGAGCTGGAATCGCTGCGCCGCTTCAAGGACATTGTCGAAGAGGTCAAGAGCGGCGTCGAGTGCGGCATCGCGGTGAAGGCCTACAACGACGTGCAGCCGGGTGACCAGATCGAGTGCTTCGAGCGGATCGAGGTCAAGCGCAGCCTGTGACCGGCAAGAGCTTCCATCGCACTGACCGTGTCTCGGCGCAATTGCGCCGGGACCTCGGCCAGATCGTGCATCACGCCGTGCGCGAGCATGGCCTGCCATCGATGAGTGTGTCGGACGTCGAGATCAGCCGCGACATGTCGCACGCAAAGGTGTTCGTCACCGCGTTGTTGCCGGACCAGGCCAAGGTGGGAGTGAAGGCGTTGAAGGAAATGGCCCCGGAACTGCGTTTCCAACTGGCCCGCGCGGTACGCATGCGCCACGTGCCCGAACTGCATTTCCACTACGACGACTCGGTGGACAAGGGCGAGCGAATCGATGCCTTGCTGCGAGAGCCGCCTCCGGGCGAATGAGTGTGGGAGCGGCTTCTGTGGGAGCGGCTTCTGTGGGAGCGGCTTCCGCCGCGATGTGGTGGCACGGCATGCTAGCGGGGCTGCCCCCGCTCCCACAGAAGCCGCTCCCACAGTTGCTGTCCCAATGATTCGGGTTCGCACGGTGTTTCGGCCGCTCGACGGCATCCTCTTGCTGGACAAGGGGCCGGGCATGAGTTCGAACCAGGCCCTGCAGCGCGCGCGCCACCTGTTCCGCGCCGAGAAGGCCGGCCATACCGGCAGCCTGGATCCACTCGCCACCGGCCTGCTGCCGCTGTGCTTCGGCGAGGCCACCAAGATCGCGGGCCTGCTGCTGGGAAATCGCAAGGCCTACGAGACGCAAGCCCGCCTCGGCGCCACCACCGATACCGACGATGCCGACGGGCAGGTGCTTCGCGAACGCCCGGTGCATGGCGTGGACCGGGCCTCCATCGAGGCCCTGCTGCCGACCTTCACGGGACGCATCGCGCAGCGGCCACCAATCTATTCGGCGCTCAAACAGGGTGGTGAGCCGCTGTACGCCAAGGCGCGGCGCGGCGAAGTGATCGAGGTGCCCGAACGCGTGGTCGTGGTCGAATCCATCGAACTGCTCGCCCTCGAGGGCGACCTCCTGAGCCTGCGCATCACCTGCGGTTCCGGCACCTACGTCCGCAGCATCGTCCGCGACCTTGGCGAGTTGCTCGGCTGTGGCGCCCATGTCACCGCGCTGCGACGGCTGTGGGTCGAACCCTTCCGGTCCCCGGACATGCATACGCTGGAGTCCCTCTCGGCGCTGCGTGAGACGCAGGGCGAGGACGCGCTCGATGCGCTGCTGTTGCCGATTGAAGCGGGATTGCAAGGCCTTCCGGCCATCTGCCTGGACGCAGCCCAGGCCCGGGCCCTGGGTCTCGGGCAGCCGGTGCACCCTGGCCTGGAGAGCGCCATGGGCTCGGAAGTCGGTGCCGACCTAGTTGCCCGCGATTTCGACGGCAGGGCGCTGGGCCTGGTCACGCTGGACCCGGCGGGAACACTTCGAGTGCGCCGCCTGTTCCGTTGGGCGGCTGCTGGCTGATACAATTACGGGGCTCACCCAGAGCATTCCCCAACCGGCGGGACCCGCGGTGCGCCCCTCAAGGCGGCGCGTCTGCGTTCCTCGCATCACAAGAGCATAGAAACCATGTCCATTGATACCGCAAAGATCATCGAAGAATTCAAGCGCGTCCCGAACGATACCGGGTCGCCGGAAGTGCAGGTCGCGTTGCTGTCCGCGCGCATCGAGCATCTGTCCGAGCACTTCAAGATGCACAAGCAGGACCATCACTCACGCCGCGGTTTGCTGATGATGGTGAACCAGCGCCGCAGCCTGCTCGGCTACCTGAAAAAGAAAGACGCTGCACGCTACCAGGCACTTATCGAACGCCTCGGCCTGCGCCGCTAAGCAAAGCCAACGACGCGGCGCCCCAGGGCGCCGCGTTGTCATTTGACCGCCGCGAAACCCGCGGCAACCCCGGCAGGCAGGGTGCCAACCGGGCGACACCCAGAAGGAATGCAAACGTGGCGAAAGTGACAAAGACCTTCCAGTACGGCCAGCACCAGGTAACCCTGGAAACCGGCGAGATCGCGCGCCAGGCCAGTTCGGTCATCGTGCGCATGGGCGATACCGTTGTGCTGGTGACCGCCGTGGGCAACAAGAACGCCAAGGAAGGTCAGGATTTCTTCCCGCTGACCGTTGACTACATCGAGAAGTTCTACGCCGGCGGCCGCATCCCGGGTGGCTTCTTCAAGCGCGAAGGCCGCCAGACCGAAAAGGAGACCTTGATCTCCCGTCTGATCGATCGCCCGTGCCGCCCGCTGTTCCCGGAAAACTTCCGCAACGAAGTCCAGGTCATCGCCACGGTGATGTCGATCAATCCCGAAATTGACGCCGACATCCCGGCGCTGATCGGTGCCTCCGCTGCCCTGTCGCTGTCCGGCCTGCCGTTCGCCGGCCCGATCGGCGCCGCCAAGATCGGTTACGCCGATGGCAAGTACATCCTCAACCCGACCGCCACCGAGCTGAAGACCTCGCAGCTCGAGCTGGTCGTCGCCGGTACCGCCAACGCGGTGCTGATGGTGGAATCCGAAGCCGCGCTGCTGTCCGAAGACGTGATGCTCGGCGCCGTGATGTTCGGCCACCGCGAGCTGCAGGCCGTGATCGGTGCGATCAACGAGCTGGTTGCCGAAGTCGGCGTCAAGCGTTGGGACTGGAAGGGTCCGGTGCAGAGCGAATCCCTGGTCGCCGCCGTCGCTGCTGCCGTGGGCGATCGTCTTGGCACCGCCTACGCCGTGCGCGACAAGATCGAGCGTCGCGATGCGATCTCGGCATTGAAGAAGCAGGTCGTCGAAGCCCTCAAGCCGCAGTGCGAAGCCAACGGCTGGGTGCCGGGCGACATCGGCAAGGAATTTGGCGAGCTGGAATACAGCACCATGCGCGCCTCGGTGCTCAAGACCCGCATCCGCCTGGACGGCCGCGACCTGGTCACGGTCCGTCCGATCACCGTGCGCACCGGCTTGCTGCCGCGCACCCACGGCTCGGCGCTGTTCACCCGCGGCGAAACGCAGGCGCTGGTCACCACCACGCTCGGCACCGCCCGCGATGGCCAGATCATCGATGCCGTGTCCGGCGAGTACAAGGAACACTTCCTGTTCCATTACAACTTCCCCCCCTTCTCGGTCGGTGAAGCCGGCCGCATGATGGGTCCGAAGCGTCGCGAGATCGGCCACGGCCGACTGGCCAAGCGCGGCGTGCTCGCCGTCATGCCAACCATGGAAGAGTTCCCGTACACCATCCGCGTTGTCTCGGAAATCACCGAGTCGAACGGTTCCTCGTCCATGGCCTCGGTCTGCGGTTCCTCGCTGGCCTTGATGGATGCGGGCATCCCGATCAAGGCGCCGGTCGCTGGTATCGCGATGGGCCTGATCAAGGAAGGCGACGACTTCGCCGTGCTGTCCGACATCCTGGGCGACGAAGACCATCTCGGCGACATGGATTTCAAGGTGGCCGGCAGCGAGGGTGGTATCTCCGCCCTGCAGATGGACATCAAGATCGATGGCATCACCGAGGAAATCATGAAGGTCGCGCTGGCCCAGGCCAAGCAGGGCCGCCTGCATATCCTCGGCGAAATGGCCAAGGCGCTCAGCGCTCCGCGTCCGGAGATGTCCGAGTTTGCCCCGCGCCTGCTGACCATGAAGATCCATCCGGACAAGATCCGCGAAGTGATCGGCAAGGGTGGTTCGGTGATCCAGGCGATCACCAAGGAAACCGGCGCCCAGATCGACATCAAGGACGATGGCACCATCATCATCGCCTCGGTCAACCTGGCGGCGGCCGAAGCTGCCAAGGCTCGTATTGAACAAATCACGTCTGATGTCGAGCCGGGCCGCATCTACGAAGGCAAGGTCGCCAAGATCATGGACTTCGGTGCGT
Source organism: Lysobacterales bacterium (assembly GCA_038236425.1). Classification (GTDB taxonomy): domain Bacteria; phylum Pseudomonadota; class Gammaproteobacteria; order Xanthomonadales; family Xanthomonadaceae; genus Arenimonas. The sequence goes on along the minus strand of JBBRZU010000040.1, from coordinate 1,431 downwards.
TCGTCACCATCGCCCCGGGCAAGGATGGCCTGGTGCACGTGTCGCAGATTTCCAATGAGCGGGTCGAGCGCGTCGCCGACAAGCTCAAGGAAGGCGATGTCGTCAAGGTGAAAGTGCTCGAGGTTGACAAGCAGGGCCGCATCCGCCTGTCGATGAAGGCCGTGGAAGAAGGCGAGGGTGTTGCCGCGGAGTAATCCCGCGCCGCATCACCTGACGAAAAAAGCCGCCTTTTGGCGGCTTTTTTCTTGCCCCGTGCACCGTGCGCGATGCTCAGGCCAAGGCAGCGAGCGCCTGGCGCCAAAGCGGCTCGCTGGCGGCTGCGAGCACCTGGCCGGGAGATTGCAGTCCCAGTGGCTCGCCGCGCCAATCACTGATCCTGCCCCCGGCGCCTTCGATGACCGGCACCAGTGCCATGAAGTCGTAGGGCTGCAAGCCCGCCTCGACGACGAGGTCGCAATGTCCCGACGCCAGCTGCCCGTAGCTGTAGCAGTCGCCACCGTAGCGTCGCAGCGCGGCGCGGCGGCTGAGCGTGTCGTACCGGTTCCACTCCTGCGCCGTGAAGGCGTCAGGGGAGGTCGTGTAGATGCGCGCGGACTCGATGGTTTGGCACTGGCTGGCCTCGCACGCCATCGCGTTGAGCACGGTGGCCGATCCCGCCTGTCCCAGCCAGCGTTCGCTCGTGGCCGGGATATCGATCAGCCCGAGGATGGGCGTTGCTCCATCGAGCAGGCAGACCAGGGTACCGAACAGCGGCAGGCCGGTGATGAAACTCCTGGTGCCGTCGATCGGATCCAGCACCCAGGTGTAGCGGGCACCCGGGTCATGACCGAACTCCTCGCCGAGGATTCCATGGTCGGGGAACGTCGCGCCGATCATTTCGCGCAGGCGAGTTTCGATGGCGCGATCGGCAATGGTCACCGGGCTCTGGTCGGCCTTGTGTTCGACCGCCAACGCCTGTCGGAAATGCGCCATTGCGATGGGACGCGCAGCGTCGGCGAGTCGTTCGGCGAACACGCGCGCCTGGTGCAGGAAACGCGGGTCAGGCTGGTCCACGCTGGGCTCCGGGCAAGACCAATTCGGATGCCTGAAGTATAGTCAGCGTTGGGCCCTGCAATGCAGGGGACGCGCGTTGTCCGGGGGGCGGATGGCAAGCCTGGAGTTGTCCGATCGTATCGCCGGGTTGCCGTGCTGGTCGACCGCAGTCGAGATTTCGCCTTTGCCAGGCGGCATGACCAATCGGAATTTCCTGGTCCTTGATCGCCGCCAGCAGCGTTTCGTGGTGCGGGTCGGCCAGGACCTGCCCGAACATGGCGTGATGCGCTTCAACGAGCTGTCTGCGGCGCGTGCGGCCCATGCGGCTGGCATCTCGCCGGAAGTCATCCACGCGGCCGAGGGCATGCTGGTCAGCCGGTACATTGCCGGTCGCACGCT
>JBBRZU010000039.1:0-21882 GCA_038236425.1 Lysobacterales bacterium | reverse complement strand
GTCGAGCTGCTCGCGCAGCTCGCCCACCGGCAATCCGTCGGGGCCAGCCTGCACCAGGCGGCGGAAGGCCGACAGGCGCGAGGCATGGCTGAGGGCATTGAGCGAGGCAACGGCGGTTGGTCCATCCATATTTCGATATTTCACGAAATATCGAATCGTGTCAAGCCGGTGGCCGGCAAGTGAACAGGCGAACCCGGTCCTGGCAAATGCGCGCAGGGCGGGCGCTATGCTGGCCTCCCATCCGGCCGCAAGGACGCCGCCGTGCCCGCACGATCCAGTCAACGCGATACCCGCGCCCCCCGGCCATCCGCCCGAACGGCGATCGTACCCGCCGCTGCCGGCCAGCTGGGCTATGGCGCGCGCTTCCTGGGCGAGCACGGCTGGCGCATCGTGCTTGCCTTCATCGGCATCCTGATTCCGCTCGCCGGGTTTGCATCACTGGTAGATGAGTTGCGCGAAGGCGGCGGCTTCTTCTTCGACCTGCCGATCCAGTTGGCCCTGCACCGCTGGGCAACGCCCGGCTCGGACGCCTTCTTCGGGCTGATGTCCAAGCTCGGCTACCAATACGGCGTGGTACCGATCGACCTCGGGCTGCTCGGCTTCCTGGTATGGCGGCGGCGCTACCGCGACGGACTGTTCTTTGGCCTGTCGATCATCGGCGCCCTGATCCTCAACCTTGCCGCCAAGAATTACTTTGGTCGGGTCCGGCCGGATCTGTGGACATCGATCGCACCCGAGGTGAGCTTCAGCTTCCCGAGCGGGCACGCGATGGCGTCGGTAGCCTTGGGCGTCGCCGTGATGGTGCTGTTGTGGACGACGCGCTGGCGTTGGTGGGCGATCGCAGGCGCATCACTGTTTGTCGTGCTCGTGGGGCTGTCGCGGATCTACCTTGGTGTGCACTTCCCGTCCGATATCCTCGCCGGCTGGACCGCAGGAACGGCATGGGTACTGTTGATGCGCCAGGTCGTTGCCGGCAAAGCGCCAACGCCACCCGGCAGCGGCAAGGCGGCGGCAAATCCCGACACGCTTGCCTGCTCCGACACGGCGAAAGCGGCAAGCGCCTCGACCGCCGCAAGCTAAGTCGAAACAGGATCAAGCAGCGGCGCGATCAAGCAGCGGCGCGATCAAGCAGCGGCATGGTCACGTGGCGGTGCGAGTCAGTGCACTCGCGAGGCAGCGCGCTGCGGCACGAAGGCAATCAGCGCGGCAATCACCGCCAGCAGCACAAATGACGCCGTGTAGCGGCTCAGCGCGAAACCACCGTGATCAATCGGCTTGTCGAGCAGGTCGCCGACCACCGCACCGAGCGGCCGGGTCAGGATGAAGGCCGCCCAGAACAGCGCCGTGTGCGACACCTTGGTGAATTTATAGGCGAGCGCAAGCAAGACCAGCAGGCCGCCGAACACGACCGCGCTGCCGAGGTAGCCCATGCCCTGCGTATCCGCCATCCAGTCACCGAGCGCGGTGCCCAGGGTCTGCGAGAACATGATCGTCATCCAGTAGAACCCTTCAGATGCCGGGGAGCTGACCGTGTTGACGTCGATGGATCCGAGCGTGCGATGCCACGCGAACAGCGAGGCAAGCAGCAAGCCGAGCAGCAGGGAACTACCGCCGGGATAGCCGATGCCGAGCGAACGATCGGCGAAATCGGCCAGAGTCGTGCCCAGCATGGTGGTGGCAAGGATCGTCACCCAGTACAGCACCGGATGAAATCCCTTCGCGACCACCTGCGCCCAGACCGCGGCGATGAACAGCACGGCGAAGATGCCGGTCGCAGTCAGGTAGCCGAGGTTCATCGACATTGACACCGCATCACCGCCGGTTTCACCAAGCGTGGTGGCGAACACCTTGATGATCCAGAACACCAGGGTGACGGCGGGTACCTTGGCCAGGGTGTCGCGGGTGGTGGCATCCATGTCCGAGTGTGTGTCCTTTCGTCGAATTGCCCGATCATACCGGCCGACGCGCGACCCGGCCAAGCGCGCCGCGGCGCGTTCAGCCGGCGTTGGCCGGTTTGCGCCGCGTGCGCTCAGCCCGTGCTTGCATTGTGGCGCCGCAGTGCGCTCAGCCCGACGGCGTCGCGTCCTGCGTCGCGTCGTGCGCCACGGCAGCATCCGGCAGCTTCGCGCGCGACAGGCGCAGTGCATTGCCGATCACCGACACCGAGCTCAGGCTCATCGCCAGCGCCGCGATCATCGGGCTGAGCAGCAGGCCGAACACCGGATACAGCACGCCCGCAGCCAACGGAATCCCCAGCGCGTTGTACAGGAAGGCAAAGCCGAGGTTCTGGCGCATGTTGCGCACCGCAGCCGCCGAAATGTCGCGCGCCCGGGCGATGGCGCGCAAGTCACCTTTCACCAGGGTTACCTGCGCACTCGACATCGCCACGTCGGTGCCGGTACCCATGGCGATGCCGACGTCCGCGGCCGCCAGTGCAGGCGCGTCGTTGATGCCGTCGCCAGCCATCGCCACGCGCCGTCCCTGCTTCTTCAATTTCTCGACCAGCGCGGCCTTGTCGGCCGGACGGACTTCACCGTACGCCTCGTCGATGCCAAGTTTGCGCGCAACCGCATCGGCGGTGCCCTGCGAGTCGCCGGTCGCCATCACCACCCGCAGGCCGGCACGATGCAATTCCTCGAGCGCGGCTGCGGTGCTGTCCTTGATCGGATCGGCGACCACGATGGCGCCGGCAATCTTTCCGTCCACGGCCAGGAACATCACCGTAGCGCCGTCGCGTCTGAGCGCCTCGGCACGCTCGCCCAAGTCACCGATGCCGTCGCCTTCCTCGGACAGCAACGCGGCGGTGCCTAGCAACACGGTCGTGCCATCCACCTCGCCACGCACGCCGCGCCCGGTCAGCGAATCGAACTCCTTGGCTTCAGAGAGCTGCAACGACCGCTTCTTTGCCTCGGCGACGATCGCCGCCGCAAGCGGGTGCTCGCTGCCCTTTTCCAGGCTCGCGGCCAATTGCAGGATTCGGGTCTCGTCAAGATCGCCCGCCACGATGATTTCGCGGAACGCCGGGTGGCCTTCGGTGAGGGTGCCGGTCTTGTCGACCACCAGTGTATCGATCTTGCACAGGCCTTCGACGGCTTCGGCGTCGCGGAACAGCACGCCGGCATGCGCCGCGCGGCCGGTTGCGACCATGATCGTCATCGGCGTCGCCAGCCCAAGCGCACAGGGGCAGGCGATGATCAGCACCGATACCGCGCTGAGGATGGCAAAGGTCCACGACGGCGCCGGGCCAAACACGCCCCAGACGAAGAAGGTCAGCACGGCCACCGCCAGCACGGCCAGCACGAACCAGCGCGCAACTTGGTCGGCGAGGCGCTGCATCGGCGCGCGCGTGCGCTGTGCCTGGGCGACCAGCTGCACGATTTGCGACAGCACCGTCGCCGCGCCCACCTGCTCGGCACGCATCACCAGGCCGCCTGTGCCATTGAGCGTGGCACCGATGACTTTATCGCCTTCGGATTTCTGCACCGGCATCGGTTCACCGGTGAGCATGGATTCATCCACGCTGGAACCGCCATCGAGCACGACGCCGTCCACCGGCACGGTCTCGCCCGGACGCACGCGCAGCTTGTCGCCGGCCTGCACCTGGTCGATCGGCACGTCGGTTTCGCTGCCGTCGTCGGCAATCCTGCGTGCGGTTTTCGGCGCCAGGCCCAGCAGGGCGCGGATGGCAGCCGAGGTGCTTGAGCGCGCACGCAATTCCAGCAACTGGCCAAGCAGGGTCAGCGAAACGATCGCGGCGGCGGCCTCGAAATACACGCTCACTTCGCCGTGCATGCGGAACGAATCGGGGAACAGGCCAGGCGCAAGCTTTGCCACCACGCTGTACCAGTAGGCGGCCGACACGCCGATGCCGATCAGCGTCCACATGTTCGGGTTCCCGGTGCGGATCGACTGCACGCAGCGCACCAGGAACGGCCAGCCGGCCCACAGGATGACCGGCGTCGCCAGCGCGAACTCCAGCCAGGTGCGCGTCGCCACTGGCAAGATACTGGCGAATTCGCCCAGCATGGCCAGCGCCACGACGGCGATGGTCAGCGGCAGGGTCCACCAGAAGCGGTGCGAGAAATCACGCAGCTCGGCGTTGTCCTCGGGCTCCGCGGTCGGCATCTCCGGTTCCAGCGCCATGCCGCAGATCGGGCAGGTACCCGGGCCGACCTGACGGATCTGTGGATGCATCGGGCAGGTATAGATCACGTCCCCGGCAGCGGCGTCAGCGGCCTTTACCGAAGGCTTGGCATCAGCACCAACCTGCCTGGCCGGCGCGTTCGCTTCGCGCGGCGGGTAAGCGTCGGGATCAGCCTTGAATTTCTCCAGGCAGCGGGCCGAGCAGAACACGATCTCCGCGCCTGCATGTTGCGTCCGGTGTTTCGCCGTCGCACGATCCACGCGCATTCCGCATACCGGATCGATCGCGGCATCCGGTGCCGGCGCGGCGTGCTCGTGATCATGGACATGATCTTGAGCGTGATCGTGGGCATGATCGTGAGCGTGGTCTTTCGCACCGTCAGCAGCAGGCGTGTGTACAACTGGATCGCGCGCGTTGGTCACTGTGATTCTCCCGCCAATGCATCCAGGATCGGGCAGTCACCCAGGGCGCCATGGCCCGGGCAGACCGCGACCAGGGCGGCCAGTCCGTCGCGTACGCGCCCGAGTTCGGCGATGCGGGTATCAACATCAGCCAGTTTGGTCGCAGCAGCGGCGCGCAGGTTGCCCATGTCGCCATCGCCCCCGTCCGACAGCGAGAGCAGCTCGCGAATCTCGGGCAAGGTAAAACCCAGGGCCTTGGCGCGACGCACGAAGCGCAAGCGCCGGGCGGCGTCGATGTCATAGGTGCGGTAGCCGGATGCCAGGCGGATCGCCTTGGGCAGCAGGCCTTCGCGCTCGTAATAGCGGACCGTGTCGATGCCGACTCCGGCTTGTTGGGCGAGTTGTCCGATCTTCATTTCGGGGATCCTGGAGAGGTGCAGGGCTATCTTGGACTCTGGACCATACTCCAGAGTCAAGCGCCATGCCGGGCACCCCGCCATCCCGATGGGACCGGGTTCAGGGAGCGAGATCAGCAGTCCGTTGGCACCTGCTCCCAACCTCAGAACCAGAACCGCAGGCCTGCAACCACGCGGGTGTCGCCAGTCGCTTCTCCTGCTGCGCGTCGCAGCTCGGCGGTATTGCCGAATGTGCGTTCATGCACTACTCCGATATACGGCGCGAACCGGCGGGTTACCTCGTAGCGCAGGCGCAGTCCAGCCTCCGCTGTTGCCAGGCCAGCGCCGATGTCGCGTGCTGCGTCGTTGCGGCCGTAGGCATTCACTTCCACGTGCGGCTGCAGGATCAGGCGATTGGTGAACAGCAGCTCGTACTCCGCTTCCAGGCGCAGTGCTGTCTGCCCGCCGCTGCCGGCGTAGGCGGTGGCGCCGACCTCGAACTTGTACGGAGCCATGCCCATGATGCCGAGTGCCGCAAAATCACGTGCCCCACCAGGTTGGGTGTCGTGGCGCACACCAGCGAGCAGCGTCCACCATGGCGACACGGCACGGCCCAACAGCACTTCCAGTTCCGCGTGTTCGGTCCGTCCGCCGATGCGTTCGCCTTCGCTGCGCAACCACAGCCGCCGGGTGTCGCCGCCGATCCAGGCTTGCCCACGCCAGACCAGCCCGCGACCGGGATTCGCATCCCAGGTTTCGAGTTGGTCGGCCAGCACCATCCACTGCGGACCGCTGTTGTGCATGGCATGGCCGCCGGCAGGAGGACGCGCCGCGGCGCGGTCGGCGTCGGTCAGTTCGGGGATGGGAGTGCGCGGCAACGTCGGATCAGATGCGAGCGCCGCATGGTCCATCCCCGGCATGTTGGAGTGATCCATCCCCGGCATGCTCGAGTGATCCATGCCCTGCATCGAATCGGTCGGAGCGACGACTGGCGCGGTGGCCGGCGTGGGTTTCTTCTTGTTTTTCAGGGCCGGAGCCGACGCGGGTGTCGCGGCAGGTGCCGTTGCAGGCATCGGCATATTCATCTGCGCGTGGTCCATCGCCTGCGCATGACAGACCGGTGCCGCGAGCGCCAGCACAATTGCCGCCATGAGCAATGCGGAGCGGGGTTGGACGAAGGCTGTGTTCATGCCTTGCCCTCCTCGACCCGCACGGTGCGCATCATGCCCGCCTCCATGTGGTACAGCAGGTGGCAGTGGTAAGCCCAGCTGCCGAGTGCATCGGCGCGGACGCGATAGCTGCGTCGCGTGCCTGGCGGCATGTCGATGGTGTGCTTGCGTACCTGGAACTTGCCGTCGGCGCCTTCGAGATCACTCCACATGCCATGCAAGTGGATGGGGTGGGTCATCATCGTGTCGTTGACCAGCACGATCCGCAGGCGCTCGCCGTAGGTCATGCGCAGAGGCGCCGCATCGGCAAAGTTTTGCCCGTTGAAACCCCAGGCGAACTTCTCCATGTGGCCGGTCAGGTGCAGCTCGATCTCGCGCCCTGGTTCACGACCGTCGGGGTCCTCGAAGCTGCTGTGCAGCATCGCGTAGGTCAACACCACGCGGCCGTTGTCGCGGAGGCCGATGCCAGGGTCATCCAGTCGCGCGGTGGGCGATATCGCCTGCATGTCCACCAGTGGATTGCCAGCTTCGCTGGCGGGGTGGGACACCATCGGGGCGGCGCTGTGGTCCATGCCCGCCATACCTTCCATGCCCGCCATGCCCGCCATTGACGACATGTCATGGCCCGCATGGGGATCGGCGGCGGATGCTGCGGGCGCTGGCGTCATCGCGGCCATGTCGTGGCCGGCCATGCCACCCATCGCCATGTCGGCCATCGTCAGCAGCGGCCGCGGATCGAGCGGCGGAACCGGCGCACGCAGGCCCTCGCGCACCGCGAGCGTGCCGCTGACGTAGCCGGTGCGACCAAGGTCTTGCGCGAAGATCGTGAACGCGTCCTGGCCGCTCGGCTCGACGATCACATCGAAGGTCTCGGCGGTGGCAATGCGGAACTCGTCCACGCTCACCGGGTGCACGTATTGCCCATCCGCCGCGACCACGGTCAACTTGCAGCCGGGGATGCGCACGTCGAAGTGGGTCATCGCCGAGCCGTTGATGAAGCGCAGCCGGATTTTTTCCCCGGGCTTGAACAACCCGGTCCAGTTGCCCAGCGACGTCGTGCCGTTGACCAGGTAGGTGTAGGTATTGGCATTGACGTCGGACAGGTCGGTCGGCGTCATCCGCATCCGGCCCCACATCGCCCGGTCGGCGCGCGCGGCGTCAAAGCCCTGCGCCTTCGCGTCACGCAGGAAATCGCCGACGGTGCGCTTGGAGTAGTTGTCGTAGTCCGAATGCTTCTTCAGGCGCGAGTACACGGCACCGCCATCCATGTCGGTCCAGTCACTCAACAGCACGACATAGTCGCGGTCGTAGGAAAATGGTTCGGGCTCGATCGGATCGATGATGAGCGCGCCATACAGGCCGGACTGTTCCTGGAACGCGGAATGGCTGTGATACCAGTAGGTGCCCGACTGGTGGACATTGAAGCGATAGGCATAGGCATCGCCGCGATGGATGCCGTCGAAGCTCAGGCCCGGCACGCCGTCCATGTTCGAGGGCAGCAACACGCCATGCCAGTGGATCGAGGTCATGTGCCCGTGGATGGATCCTTCGGGCAAGACATTTCGTACCCGCAGGTTGACCGTCGTGCCTTCTTTCCAGCGCAGGATCGGCGCGGGCAGCGAGCCGTTGACGGTGATTGCCGGGCGTACGCGGCCGGTGAAGTTCATCGGTGTTTCGCCGACCGCGAGGTCGAAATCCGTGCCCGCGAGCATGGCGGAGCCACCGGGGCCTTGCAGCGCCCAGCTCGGGCGCGGCCATGCGCCCAGTGAGGCGATGGCGCCACCGGCGGCAAGGCCCTGCAGGAAGCGACGACGGGTGAAAGACGCACCGGGTGCATCGTGCGGGGAACGACTCATGGAACTCTCCAGACCATCAGCATTGCGGTGCAATGCACCGCGGAAGTGCCCGCGTGCAGCAGGCACCAGAAGGCGGGCGCGTTGCGCCCTAGGCTGCCTGCTGGGTCGGAGGTCGGATCAGCTGCGCGCGAGCTGGCTCCGGGTGCGGATCTGAAAGGGTCGCGTCTACGCTTGAGCTTGCCGGCACGTCACTGACCAATGTCGCGACGTCAATCGCCATGCAGGGCACACCCTGCATGCATGCGCAGTCGCACTTGCCGCTGTCGCAGCAATCGCAGCCGGTGTCGCCATGATTTGGCGCGAGCGTTGCATCTGCTTTCACCATGCTCGCGTGGTGGGCCTGCATCCCGGCGGCTTCGTGACTGTGCATTGCGCTGCCGGCATTGGCCTGCGTCGCCTCGACGGCGCCGTGCCCGTGATGGCATTGCGGGCCATGCGAGGCGCCGGCCGGGACAGCGTGCGCGCTTGCCGGAGCCGCCACGAGCATGGCGGCCGCCGCCATTGCCGGCGTCGCCCCACCCAGGGCAAGCGACAGCATCAGCAGAACGCGCAGGCAGCAGGAAGCAAGCGACATGGCTCCAGTCTAGCGCGGGAGGGTGGACTGAGCGTGATGCCTCTTGGCGCAGGCTGCCCGGGCAGGGCCCCAGGACGATGGGTGCAACTGGGCTGCGGGCCGGGCGCACGCACTTTTCAGAGGCCGGAAGCATCCTTGGAGCGGGATGAATGCAGGCCGGACCTACTCCCGGCTCAAATGTCCCAGGGCCGCGGCATTGTCTTCCCAGCGCGCGCCATCGAAGGCTTCGATGTCCAGCGAGGCGACGGTGCCGGGATCCAGGCAGCGCGCGTTGACATCCACGCCGTCCGGGTTCGATCGCGGGATGTAAAAGCTCTTCACGCCGCAGACGCGGCAGAAGCGATGCTTCGCCACGCCGGTATTGAAGGTGTATTCGGTCAGGTCATCGGCACCGGACAGCAGCCGGAACCGCTGCGCGGGCACGATCAGGTGCAGGAAGCCGCTCATGCGGCAGACCGAACAATTGCAGTCCTGCACCCGCAGGTGCGCCGGTGCATCCACCTCGAAACGCACGCGGCGGCAATGACAGCCGCCGCGATGCGTCACCAGGTCAGTGTCAGCATGGGTCAATGCTTCTTGCCCTTCGCGCTGCCGTTACCGTTGCCTTCGCCCTTGCCGCTATTACCTTTGCCGCTATTACCTTTGCCGCTATTACCTTTGCCGCTATTGCCCGGGCCATCGTTGCCGTGCATGTCACGCATGTCGTTCCCGGCGCCGTGCTTGCCTTCGCCCTTCATGGACGGATGCGCCGACGACCAGCTCGAATAGCGGCCATGCGCCTTGCCCATGTGGCCCTTGAGCGCGTGGAATTCCGCCGAGCCGGGCTTGATGCCCATGCGCATGGCAATCACGCCCCAGCCCTGGCCGCGATTCTGGTCATACATGTTCACCACATCGCCGCAGGGGCGGTGTGCCTGGTAGGCCAATGCGCAGGCATAGTAGACGTCGCCCGGGTTCCAGCGGCGTGTGGTCAGCAGGTCGTTGACCAGGTAACGCGGCGCGCCGAAGTTCGAGACGATGTCATCGGCGAAGTTGTTCTGGTAGCTACGACCGTAGCCGTTGTAGTAGCCCAGTTCGGAATCCATCCAGACATCGCCCGTGCGCGGGCTGTAGCTGATGACCTGGGCATTGGCGATGCCCGCCAGTCCGAGGCCCAGTGCGAGTGCCAGCAGGATCTTGTTGGTGTTCATGACGGTGTCTCTCCTTGGTTGCAGGGAGTCTGGACGGCGGCGATGAATCGGCCCTTAAGGCAGATAAACGTGCCAGCTACTGCCGCTGGAGGCGGTAGGCCAATGCATCCCCGGGCGTCTTGCCGTTGCCATCGAGCAATTCGAGCGCGCCGTCGGGCTGCAAGGCGTAGCGCTGGCCGGAGCGCGCAGGATCGAGCTGATAGACGATGGTGTCCTCGCCGTCCACCAGGGCCCTGGCCTCTGACCATGGACCGGCCCCGCTGAAGCGCTGGCCGTCGCCATGCGCGAGGTAGGTTTCGGTCAGCACATAGTCGCGCTGGCCATTCCGGGAGTTCAGTACCAGGCGTGTGTCCACGCCTTCGCAATCGGTGCAAGGCAACAAGCCAACCCAGGTACGCTGCGACTGGTCCTGGTCCGCACCAAGCAATGGGCCGCCATTGCCGGGCGCACCCGGCCCCTTGTCCCCTGCGCCGGATTCCTGGCGGCCGCAGGCACCAAGCAGCACGGCCACCAACAGCAGCAGGAACGGGGCAACGCGTCGCGGGGCAGTCGGGTGCATGGGCATCAATGGCACGAGTTCGACAACATCCTAGCGCGTCATCACGGTTTGCGCTTCCGACGCGGCGCAGTTGCCGATCGGCAACCCCACTCGCAGGACTGGTGCGTTCACCGCATCGAGCCCACCGAGGAGACGCTGCCATGGAACGTGCTTCCGCCCTGCCCACCAGCCGGCGCCTGCCCACGCTTGCCCTGGATCCCAAGCGCATCGCCGCCACCAGTGTCGCGATCGCACTGCATGTGGCGGTGCTGCTGCTGTTGCTTGTGCCAAGCGTCCCGGTGCCGGTGGATCAGGTCGAGGACTCGCCGATGACCGTCGTGCCGGTCGAAATCAAGAAGGTGCTGCCGCCGCCCCCGCCTACGCCGACAACCGTGGCGCCCCGGCATGATCCACATCCTGCGCCAGTGGCGATCCAGGACCCGCCGCAAATCCCGATCGACGAAACGCCATCGGCGATGGATACCTATGTCCCGCCGGTGCCCAACGTGCCGATCGCCAATACCTACGAACCACCCACGGGCGATGTGTTCGCGCAGATCACCGCCGACGTTGCACCGGTGCCGCCCTACCCGGCACAGGCGATCACGCGCAGATTGGTGGGCGAGGTGATGTTGCGCATCCGCGTGGATGCCAGCGGCGCTCCGCGCGAGGTCACCATTGAGCGCAGCAGCGGTTTTGCCGTGCTCGACCAGGCCGCGGCGAAGTTCGTGAAAGCGCGCTGGCATTTCGTGCCCGCGATGCAGGATGGGCGGGCAGTCGAAGCCTTCGCGCTGCTGCCAATCAGCTTCGTGCTGCCGCGATGAGGTGTGGCGGAAACGAGGCCTTGCCGCCCAGCCGTCATGTCGTCAGCAGGTGCAAGGCCCATGCCGTGAACGCCGTCGCGAACAGGGACAGCAGTACCGCGGCCAGCATCGAACCCACGGCGACGATACGGGCCATGCGCCGCTGGGTCTGGCTGAGTTCGTGGAAACTGCGCCCATAGGCGGTCCCGGCCGAGAGTCCGAGGAAACCAGACGCGGCGGCGCCCAGGCCACAGGCCAGCGCCGCCGCCGCGAAGGCCCACCATGGCAAGTTGCCGAGCAGCTCCATCACGGGTGCATGACCGCAGCGTCAGCGGCGCCATCCACGACGCCGACCACATCCACCATCGTCTCGGCGACCGAGCCGTAGAACTTCGGATCCACGCGATCAAAAGTGTCGCTCGGACGGTGGTAGTCGGGATGGTCCTCGACGCCGAAGTAGAGCCAGGCGATGTCCTTGTCCGCGAAGGCGCCATGGTCGGAGCCGTGCGTCCAGTCGTCCGGGTCCCAGAACGGGCGCGGATAGTCATGCCCGTACAGCATGGTCGGCACGGCGGTCGCGCGCAGCGGATCGAGCAGCGGCCGCCATTGCGGATTTCTGTACAGGCCCGAGGCAAAGATTTCGCCAGCCGGATTGTGCGAGAGCATGTCGAAATTGACGTTGGCCAGCACCGAGGCCATCGGCACCGGCCCCGCGTCCACGAATGCCTTGGCGCCGCGCAATCCGCTTTCCTCGCCGTCGAACGCCGCAAACACCAGCGTATGCCGCGGCGGATGGGCGCGGAACCAGGTGGCGACCGCCAGCATCGCGGCCACGCCCGAAGCATTGTCGTCCGCACCGGGATACACCTGGCCGTTGCGGATGCCCAGGTGGTCATAGTGCGCGCTCACCACGATCACCTTGTCGGGCTCGACCGTGCCGCGGATGCGCCCAAGCAGATTGACGCCGCTGATTGGCGCCCGCGCCGCCCAGAACGACTTGCGCCAGAAGGCGGGCCCGCGGCCAGGGGTGAACTCGAACGGCTGCTCGTACGCGGCGCCCGATACCGGCTCAAGACCGATCGCGCGAAAGCGCTGCACCAGGAACTGGCGTGCGCGCTCGCCGCCCGGAGTGCCGACGCCACGGCCTTCCATCGCTGGCGACGACAGCGCCTTCAGGTCAGCCATCAGCTGGGTGGCATCCACCTTCGCGATCCGCTCCGCGCGGTGGCGCTGCGCAAGCTGCGCGCGTTGCGCCGGGACGCCTTCATCCTGTGGATGGAAGCTGTATGCATACATGGTCGCAGCTGCGACGAGCAGGAGCAGGATGATTGCGCGGCGGCGCCAGCGGCGGCGCCTTCTGGCAGCCTTGTCGGGCAACGGCATTGCTTGGACTCCCTGGGCGCGGAACGGCGAGGACGGGGCGGATTCTCTCCCGCCTAGCCAGCCGCCGCCAATGCCTGAAGTCGTGCCAGGGCCGCTGGAATGTCAGCGGGCGCAGCCGCCTGCACCAGCCGCGCATGAGTCGCGTCGATGCCGGCATCGCGCTCGTGCGCCCAGGTGACGTGGTACGGCATGTACACGCCCCAGCCACCCAGGGCCACCACCGGCTCGATGTCGGAGCGCAGCGAATTACCGATCATGGCGAAGCGTTCGGGCGAAAGTTCAAACTCCGACAGGAGGCGACGATAGGTCGCATCGTCCTTCTCCGACACGATCTCGATGCGCTGGAACAGATCGCCCAGGCCACTGCGCGCAACCTTGGCTTCCTGGTGGAACAGGTCACCCTTGGTGATCAGCACGATGCGGAAATCGCGCGCGACCGCCTCGACCGCTTCGCGGATGCCTGGCAGCAGTTCCACCGGATGGGCCAGCACATCCTTGCCCAACGCGAGCAGGCGATGGATGTCGCTTGCGTCGATGCGCTCGCCGGTGATGGCGATGGCGGTTTCGATCATCGACAGGGTCATGCCCTTGGCGCCATAGCCAAACAGGCGCAGGTTGCTGCGCTCGGTGGCGAGCAGGCGCTCGTGCACGCGGGCATCGGCCAGATCCACATAGCGCGCGAGCACAGCCTCGAACTGCGCATGCACGGCCTGGTAGTAGCCCTCGCTGTGCCAGAGCGTGTCATCGCCATCGAAGCCGACCCATTCGATCACGCTGGCAGCCCACACAAAAAGCAGGCCGGCGGGGCCGGCCTGTCCGTTTCAAGAAGGGTGCGTGTGTGATCGACAGGTGGCGCGTTCTGGGTCGTGCTCGCCCACTGATTGAAACGCGCCGACTCACCGCAACCGGCCATCCATCTCACCGCGCGCCACCAGGCGCCGTGCCGGTGTCTTCCTGAATGCGCTCCAGCGTCCAGTGCGAGCTGGTGCTGCCGCCGCCAAATTCGACATCGCGGCGATGATCGAGCGACAACGGCAAGCCGGTGGCACGGTCGAGCACCACGGTCGCGCGATCGCTCAGGCGAACGCCGGCAGGCAGCGATAAACCGTCGTCGGCGGGAAGCGGCTTGCCGGTCGCGGCCTCCAGGTTCTTGCGCACGATCTCGCGTGCCTTGGCCGGATCGATGTCCTGCTCCCAGCGGATGCTCACCGTGCCCGCCTTTTCATCAACGTTCGAGATTTCGAACGTACCTCGGGTAGGAATCAGGTCGGCGCTCCACGGGCTGGGCACGGTGTCTTCGTAGTGGCGCGCCTGGCCAGGTGTCATGCCGGCGCCGGTGAAGTAATTGAAGATCGCCGCTTCGCGGCCCAGGCTGGCGTTGGTCGCATCGCGACCACTCAGGCGCGCCAGCACCGGCTCGAACTTTGCGCGCAGGGCCGCGTCGTCGAGTCCGGCCAGTTCCGGCCGCCCGCGCGCCTGATCCACCAGCACCGGCAACAACACCTCGCGCATCGCCGTCGCCAGCACTTCCCAGTTGCGCAGGCCCTGGTACTCGCCTTTCGCGTTGAGTTGCACTTCGTAGGGAATCGCGCCCATGCGCTTGGCCAGCGCGGTGGCAACCGCCTGTTCACGCGCCAGCGTCGGTGCATCGCCGCTGCCCTCCACTACCGGGTCGACGTTGTGCCAGACCTGCACGATGCCATCGTCGCCGGCCTCGGCCTCCTCCATGCGCAGCACCTCGATGCGCAGCACCTCGCGCGTGCGCAGCTGCTGGTGCGTGCCTGCCCGGGTCTTGTCCTGGGTTGCGTCGGAGCGATACGCCACCTGCACGCCTTCGGTCCAAGGCAGTGGCAACTTGATCTGCTCGGTTGCCGATGCCGTGCCTGCGACCAGCAGGAGCGCGCCGAGCAGGCCCAGGCGCAGGCTCGCGCCTGGCAGGGCGGCATGCCGCGCACTGACGCTGCGACGCGTCTGTCGGCGGATGTCGGGGCAGGCACGCGCGGCAAGTGGGTTCATGGGCAGCTCCGGTTCGAGGGCCGCATGTTGCCAGAAATCCGACGCCCTAGCGGCCGTTCACAAATGCTCAGGTAGGCTCCGCGACAATCAATCGTCAAGGAGAGACGGTATGCGCAGGGACTATTTGCAGTCTGCAATGCTTGCAGCAGGAATGCTGATCCACGCGCCGAACGCGGCCGCGCAATCGGCCGCAGCGGCCGAGCCGCCGGTGGCCAATGCCCCCGCTGCCAAGGCAGCCGCCAAACCGGCAATTGCGCCTGCAGCCCAGACGGCCGCGCCACAGTCAGCGACGCCCGCAGCGCCTGAAGCCAAGCCCGCAGCGGCGACCACACCCACGCCGGAGGCGCCGCGCGTCGCTGCTCCAGCTCCCGGACAGGCCGCCAACGATGCCGCCCTCACCGGCAGCGTCGGCCCGTCGGCCAAGGGCGCTGCGGTATTGCGCGCGCAGATCCTGCTGGACCGTGCGAACTTCTCGCCGGGTGAAATCGACGGCGCCTATGGCAGCAACATGGCGCAGGCCATCAGGGGCTTCCAGTCGCACGCCGGCGTTCCCGCGACGGGCACGATGGATGCGGCCACCTGGGCTGCGCTCAACATGGACTCGGCCCCAGTACTTGTGAATTACACCGTGACTGCCGAGGATGTCGCCGGACCCTTCTCGACAATTCCCTCGGACATGATCGAGAAATCCAAACTCAGCGCGTTGGGCTACACCTCTGCGCTTGAAGGCTTGGGCGAGAAGTTCCATGCCAGTCCCAACCTGCTCAAGCAGCTCAATCCATCGGCGGGTTTCTCCAGTGCCGGTGACGTGCTGGTAGTTCCGTCGGTGACCGACGCAGCGGCGATCGGCGCGGTGGACAAAGTGGTGGTAGACAAGTCCACTTCGACCCTCACCCTTGTGGATGCCGCAGGCAAGACGCTGGCGCAGTACCCCGCAACCATGGGCAGCTCCCACGATCCGTTGCCGCTGGGCAACTGGAAGATCCAGGGAATCGCGCGCAATCCGACCTTCAACTACAACCCCGCCCTGTTCTGGGATGGCAATCCTGCGCACGGCAAGGCCAAGATCGCGGGCGGCCCGAACAACCCGGTCGGCGTTGTGTGGGTCGACCTGTCGAAGGAACACTACGGCATCCACGGCACGCCCGAGCCCTCGAAGATCGGCAAGACCGAATCGCACGGCTGCATCCGGCTGACCAACTGGAGCGCATCGGCAGTGGCCAAGCAGGCCAAGTCGGGCATGACTGCCCTGCTGCAGGAGTAAGCCTGTGAGCCGACTCTGGACCCTGGTCATTGGCATCCTGATCGGCGGCATCGCCATTGCCGCGCTGTACCACGTGGGTGTGTTGCGGCCAGGCAGTAGTCGCGTAGTCAGCGCACCGGCGCAGCCGGGCGTTGCCTCGAGCGATCGTGGCCCTGCGAATGTCGACGCTGCGGCATGGCCGCCGCCGGCCGACGAAAAGCCGTCACAGGTTTCAGCATCGGCACCTGCAGCTCCACAGGCGCCGGCGACACCGGTGCTGGGAATGCATGGCGTGGATCCGGCCGGCCCCGAATCCGCGCGCGCCGGTGATCCGCTTCCCGGCACGGGCGACATCGCCGATGCGACTTCATCGGCCGACGTGGGCGGCGTGTTCGCAGCCTCGCCGCCGGCGCCCAGCCAGCCGCTACTGCTGCCGGTAGCCGGCGTCAAGGCCGCGCAACTGGTGGACACCTACACGCAGAGCCGTGGCGCCGGACGCAGCCACGATGCCATCGACATCATGGCGCCACGCGGCACGCCGGTTTATGCAGTCGAAGACGGCCGCGTCGCGAAATTGTTCCTGAGCAAGCCCGGCGGCATCACCGTCTACCAGTTCGACCCCTCCGAGCGCCTGGCCTATTACTACGCCCACCTTGACGGCTATGCCGACGGCATCGTCGAAGGCAAACAGGTCAAGCGCGGCGACCTGATCGGCTATGTCGGCAGCACCGGCAACGCCGATCCCAACGGGCCGCACCTGCACTTTGCCATCTTCGCGCTGGGCCCGGAGAAAAGTTGGTGGCAGGGCACGGCGATCAATCCTTACCCGTTGCTGGGCGGCCTGCCGCACTGAGGCAGCGGCGTCAGCCGCCGCCGGAAACTTTGCATTCCCGCGCCACCCAGCCATACAGCCGCTGTACTTGCGCATCGCTCAGGCCGAGCCACTCCTTGGCGCGCACGAGGTTGGCAAAATCCTGGGCGTCCTGGCAGGCCTTGAGGTCCGGGTTTTCAGCCTCTGCAGACGCTGCCGGCACCGCCGCTGGCGGCGCTGCTGCGGCCTCCACGGCTGGCGTCGGCGCGGCAGCCTCGCGCATGCGGCGATCCAACTGTGCGGACAACTCGCGCACCACTTGCTGATCGTGCCGCCGCTTGGCGTCCGCCTGGGCGAGCTGTTCGGGGGTCAGCGCCGCTTCCGGGGTCGCATCCCTGCGCCAGGCCTGGGTGGAACCGGCCGCGCAAGCGCTGGACTGGATGCTGATCACTCCCCCCTTGTCCACGCACTTGTACAAGGCGTGCCTGTCACCCGCGGCAGAGGCTGGCAAGGCGCACAGCCCAGCCAATATCGCCAGCCCGGTCAGCCGGATCGCACGGTACTGCCGCCGGTCGGGGATTACGGGACTCATCTGTGTGACCGGATGCATGACGGGCTCCTGCGGCGGAAATCGAATCGATGGTGGCCGCGGCGGGCCTGCGGCGCAAGCACCCGCAAGGCGCTGCGCGCTGCGGAGGGCGTCGTCTTCAGTCACCGTTAAACCAGCGCGGCCCAGATTGACCTCCCGGACCTGCAATTGTCAGGCTGCGAAACCTGCGCGCAAAGGATTGCCGTCATGTCTGCAAGCATTCATCCATTCCCCCAGGCAGCGCGGGCGCGCCATCGCGAACCGGGGATCGTCAATCCGCCGACGCGGCTGGCGACTCCATCCGACCGGCTGACCTGGCTGGTTGACCTGGGATCGCTCGCACACTGCCGCGCCGTGCTGTTCGGACGCGAGAACCAATTGCAATTGCACGTTCTCGGCCGGCGCGCGCCCGAACTTGCGCCGATGGATGTGCCACCGGCCTACGAACGGTTTTGCCGGGCGCATTTCGCCTCAGTCCGCCGCCTGCACCCGAGCCTGGAATGGGACGACGCCTGCCCGGCCTATGCCGTCGCTCTGTCCGCGCACGCGGCGATGTGCGTGGCGTTCGACCAGGAACAGGAATTGCTGCTCGAACGCCACTGGGATCGGATCCGCGGCGAGTCGCGACTGAGCTGGCTTCAGGCGCGACCGCTGATCGCCGCTGGATGTTCGACACTGGATCGCCTCGATCCCCTGGCAATGAACCGCTGACGCGTCAGGCGGGTTGCGACTCTCCGCGCCCGAGCACATCGGGCAAGGGTTGGCCTGCTTCGGTAAAGCCGAGCGAGACGGAATTCAGGCAATGCCGCTCGCCGGTGGGCGGCGGGCCGTCGGGAAACACGTGGCCCATGTGGCTGTCGCAACGCGCGCAGACAATCTCGGTGCGGATCATCCCGTAACTGGTGTCGCGGATGGTGCGCACGTGGGCATCATGGTAGGGCGCGAAGAAACTGGGCCAGCCGGTCCCTGAATCGAATTTCGCGCTCGAGCGGAACAATGGCAGGCCACACAGACGGCAGCCATAGACGCCTTCGAGCTTGTTGTCCACGAAGACGCCGCAGAATGCGGCCTCGGTGCCATGCTCAAGCAGTACCCGACGCTCGTCGGCATCCAGCCCGGCCTCCAGGATGTTGCGCTGGGCGGCGGTTGGCGGTGTCAGGTCAAAAGTCGTCATCGGTCACTCCTTGCGATTGGCGCACTCCATCATAATGCGTTGCAAGGCGCATCCAGGTTACGCCAACTCCCGGAGTCCACTGAAATGGCCAGTCGATTGCTCACCCTCGTCCCGCTGACCCTGTCGCTGTGCGCTTGCAGCCCTGGCGATCTCGCGGCTGCGGGTGCCGCGCCGGCATCCCAGGCCCGACCCGCTGCGCCGTGGACCGCTGCCGTGTCGCCGGACGACAGCGCCAGCCCGCCATTTGCAATCGCCGAGGTGGCAAATTTCGATGAGCCCTGGGCGATGGCCTTCCTTCCCGATGGCCGCATGCTGGTGACGGAAAAGAAAGGCCGCCTGCTGCTGGTCGAACCGGCCGGAACGACGCAGCCGGTTGCCGGCGTGCCGGTTGTGGACTACGGCGGGCAAGGCGGCCTCGGCGACGTTGCGCTGCACCCGCAATTTTCGCAGAACCACTGGATCTACCTGAGCTTCGTCGAGGCAGGCGAAAACAACACGCGCGGCGCCGCGGTGGCGCGTGCCCGCCTGATCGAAGACGCCACGGGTACGCGACTGGACGGGCTGCAGGTGATCTGGCGCCAGCAGCCCAAGGTGGATGGCCGCGGTCATTTCGGCCATCGCATCGCGTTCGGGCCGGATGGCAAGTTGTGGATCAGTTCGGGCGAACGCCAGCACTTCGATCCCGCGCAGGACATGACCGGCAACCTCGGCAAGATCCTGCGCCTCAACGACGATGGCAGCGTGCCCGCCGACAATCCTTTCGTCGCCCGTGGCGGGCCGGTGGCGCAGGCCTGGACGATCGGACATCGCAATCCGCTCGGGCTGGCCTTCGATTCGTCCGGCCGGCTTTGGGAACTGGAAATGGGCCCAGCGGGCGGCGACGAACTCAACGTGATCGTACGCGGTGACAACTATGGCTGGCCGCTGGTATCCGAGGGCTCGCACTATGACGGTCGCTCCATTCCAACCCACGCCACGGCGCCGCAATTCCACGCGCCGGCGATTGCCTGGACGCCGGTGATCGCGCCCGGCGATTTCATCATCTACACCGGCAGCCAGTTCCCGCAGTGGCAGGGCCAAGCACTGATCGCCGGCATGAAATCCGAGGCACTGATCCGCCTGCAACTCGATGGTGACCGGGCGCGCGAGGCGGCCCGCTATCCGATGGGCAAGCGCATCCGCGAAGTGGAGCAGGCACCGGATGGCACGGTGATGTTGCTGGAGGATGGCAGCGGTGCGCGCATGCTCAAGCTGAGCCATCCGCCGGAGGCGTGAGCGCCGCGCCGCAGGGAAACGGCCGCGCGGAAATCACCGCGCGAAAAACACCGCGCGAGAAACTCCGGTCGGAAGCTACGGCAAGCACCGCTTCAATCGAGTGGTTGCGTCGATGGGCCGCGCAGCACCGGCGGATCGCCGCGGTAATCGCGCAGGATGGCCAGCGCCTGTTCGGGCGAGACAGCGTCGATGCGCAGCACTTCGCTGACGCCCTGGCCGCGATCAACCTCCACATAGAACGGCACCAGCGTGACGCGTGCAGCCGGCGGCATCGCGCTGCCCTGTGCGTCGGACGGGCCGGCATTGGCATCGATCGGACTGGAATCCTGCGCGTCGGGACCGACAAGCGAGCCATCGGTTGCATCCGGACTTGCATCGGGATCAACGCCGGCACTGCCATCATCGACCCCTTCTCCCGTGGCGTCGCCCGGGCCAATCTCGGCAACGCTACGTCCAGGCTCCGGGGCGCCGGTGATGCCATCGAGCACGCCGCTGCCATCGCCGATTGCCGGCTCGGCGGACAGCCCGCCGCCCGCCGTCGCATCAATGCCGGCATGTGCTCCCAGCGACGGCTGGAACGCCCACCACGCCAGGAACAGCAGCAGGCCGACGACCATGCCTGCGACCACGAACCGTCCCGGCTCCTGGTATTTGCCCAGGAACTGGAGTTGCGCGAAGCGCGGCAGGCGATCGATCAAGGCCATGGCAAGCAGCGTTTGAAGTGCGTGGGCGGCAATCATCGCACACGGGGCACAACGCATTCCCGACGCCAGGTTCGCAGTTGGTTGACAGGGCTGAAGCGCAGCTTCACGACAGCTGGAACACGCGCTTGCCTTCAGCGGGAATTAACCGCCGCAGGTACATCTTGGATTTGCAGGACGCGGGACGTTCCCCCATCCGTAGCCAAAGCCACCAGGAGAGTCAGATGAGCATGGATATCGACGGCCAGTCGCCGCGCAAAGGCAAGCATGACAGTCTGGCGGATCACCTCAAGGCCAGCGACTTCTTCCCGCCCGGCGTTGGCTGGAACAAGGCCGCAGAACAGGATCCCGGGCAGCAGCGGCAGGACGTGCGGCCCACTCCGCGATCGCCGATCGAGCCAGCTCAGCACTGACCTGCAAACGCAACCGCGGCAACAAAAAAAGGGCCTCTCGCGAGGCCCTTTTTCCTGAATGTCGCGCTGGATGCAGCATCCGCGCACAGGGCGCGGAACTGACTCAGGCGGCGGCGTCCTTCAGCTTCTTCAGCGGGCGCACCTTGACCTTGACCGAGGCGGGCTTGGCGGCGAACCACTGCTCTTCCTTGGTGAAGGGGTTGATGCCCTTGCGCTTGGCCTTGGCCGGCACGCTGACAGCGGTGATCTTCAGCAGGCCCGGCAAAGTAAAGGCGCCAGCGCCCTTCTTGTGAACCGAGTTGGCGACTGCGCTTTCCAGCGCGGCCATCACGGCGCGGACATCACGCGCGATGACGCCACTGGTTTCCGACAGGTGGGCGACCAAACCCGACTTGCTCAGCGCTTCCTTGATCGGCTTGGCAGCGGCGGGCTTGGCGGCAGGCTTGGCGGCGGCTTTGGCAGCCGGCTTCTTCGGCGCAGGCTTCTTGCTGTTCTTCATATGGAAAGGTCCCGGTGTTCGTGGGTGAGTGGAAAGGTTTACCTGGAATTCCCCTAGGCAAGGGAAATGTAGGCCAAGAAACGCCTCGCGCCAAGTGTTTTCGCCGAGAAAGTGCAGGTTTTTTTCGCGGATGGTGAAAAATTACCCTCCCCGCGCGTAACGCAACTGGTGTACGGGGCCGGACAGGACCGGCGCGATTTCGATTCCAAACGATCCGCCCGATCTGCCGTGGATCGGCCATCCGGCCCCCTGTCCGGGTGCGCGGCGGGGCGACTCATTGCGTGCCGGACAAGTCCAGTTTCATCCCGATGTGACTGCCGCTGAAACCGAGCCGCTCGTAGAAGCGATGGCATCGCCGTCGACGCCCAACCACAGTTCGTGTGCCGGGTCTTGGCTGATAGCGCGGGACGCGGCGCGAGGGGCAGGATTCAACGGTCGCGACGACGCGACAGATGATGACGAGGGGGATGGCTGCGCTTCAGGTGCATGAACCCACGTACAACCCCGCGATTGTCTGTACGTTGGCGAACGGAGGTGCCAGACGCTCACCGGTAACCTGCGCCCAGATCAAGACGATCGCTTGACGTTTTCCTCCAGAGGAAAGCGAGTTGGCATGGAAGCCAGCGGCCGCGCCGCCTGCTCACGCAGGCGGCGCTTTTTTTGCCCGCTGCAACCACTGCCGATTGGCCGGACGCCTTGCGATCAGCG
>JBBRZU010000038.1:0-22074 GCA_038236425.1 Lysobacterales bacterium | reverse complement strand
TCAATCACAATAATCGAGGTGATCCGTGTATTACATCATTGAAACCGAAAAATCATTCGACCAGGCGTCGACAGCCCTTGAGTCGGCGGTCAAAGCCCATGGCTTCGGAGTGCTGCATGTGCATGACCTGGGTGCCACGCTTCGCAGCAAAGGCATTGCATTTGATGAGCAGTGCAAGGTTTTTGAAGTATGCAATCCGGGGCAGGCCGCAAAGGTCCTGTCGGCCGATATGCGCCTGAACATGGCGCTGCCTTGCCGCATCTCGGTGTTTACGGAGAAGGGCAAAACGATGATTGGCCTTATCAAGCCAGCGCAAATGCTTTCTGCTCTGTCCCAGGATGCAGCATTGGTTCAAGTTGCCAAAGAGGTTGAGGAAGCAACCATCCAGATGGTTGACGAGGCGAAATAAGTGCTCTACATGACACCCTGCCGTCTTCGTTCTCCTGAGCAGTACCTGTCCATTCGTTCAAACGGGGCGGTGGTATTCTCGGTTGAAGCCGGCTGCCACCATGGCGCCGGCTGACTCAATCATTGGTCGTCACAGGAGGAAACCATGCATCCGTACAGAAACTTCGTCTTGATGATCGTGGTGTCTGCCACGCTGATGTTCTGCCTCATGTATCTCAACACCTACCAGCTCAGCCACGTCTGGTTCAGCCAGACCCGCCTGTTCATGACCTTTATCATGGCCGGCTCCATGGCGCTGGTGATGCTTTTCTTCATGCGTCACATGTACAAGGACAAGAACGCCAACCTGGCAATCGTGATCGGCAGCGTTGCCCTGATGGGCGCTGGCCTATGGCTGGTTCGCAGTCAATCCACGGTCGGTGACATTGCCTGGATGAAAGCCATGATTCCGCATCATTCAATTGCAATCCTCACCAGCGAGCGGGCCAGGATCCGTGACCCAAGGGTCAGGCAGTTGGCGGATGGAATCATTGCGGCCCAGCGGCGCGAGATCGGCGAGATGGAACTGCTTATCAAGGACATCGACAGTCATCCGGTAAAGCCGTCGGAGCAGTAAGGCCTGGTGATTTGTCCTCGCCGATACCGCTTGGTCGCTTCACGCAGGCGACAAGTCTTAAGGAGATCCCAACTTCTCCGTTCACCTCTCATCCAGGCCGATGCCGCTGCCCGCCGCCGCCGCCCGCTGGATTCGAACGTTCGACCATGGAGAAATTCGTGAACGAGACAATCAGCCGAAACTGGATTGACGCGATCAATGCGCACGACCCTGCTGCCGTTCGTGCTGTCCTCGCCGATGATTTCATTTGGGAGCTGGGCGGATCCTCAACCCAAGGGGCCGATGTTTCCGCGGAGGCATGGCGCTTGTGGTTCGTCGCCTTCCCGGATTTTGCGTTCGAGATCCTGAGAGTCATCTCATCAGCCGAACGCGTGGTGCTGCAGTTGCGCATGCGCGGAACGCACCGTGGTGAGTTCCGCTTTCGTGGCACCAACAGCATGGAACACGCGCTATCACCGACCAACCTGGGCTTTGATCTGCCTGGATGTGCTATCCACGAAATAGAAGGCGGCAAGATCACCAGGCTCTGGGCATATTGGGATACGGGGACGCTGATGCGCCAAATCAGCGGTCCGGTCGCGGCCGGGAAGTCCACGTCTGGCACCCCGACCCGATGCTGAAGACCATTCGCCAGGCATTGCTTTACTTCGCCCTGATGCCGAGGTTTCGTCTTCGCAGCCACGAATGAAAGAGAGCCCATGGATCGACTGCGCCATGGACCAGCAAGTTCACGCAAATCATCCTGCTGGGCGTTGCATCGGCTTCCTTATTCGCGAAGTCACGGCCGCCACCGCCGGGCTGCGGTTGCAGCGCTGCTTGCCGGGGCGGCGCGGTGGTATTCTCGGCGAAAGTCGGCTGCCAGGACGGCACCGCCCGGCTCAGTCGGCAGGCCTTGCGGAGCGCATCAATGAGTGGACTCGAGCTGAAGATTCCCCCGCCGGCCGTGGCGGTCCTGGTTGGAACTGCAATGTGGTTTATTGCTCGCTTCGGGCCGGTCCTCGAGCTGCCATTTTCAGTCCGCGTTGCTGTGTTCGTCGGCATCGCTCTAATCGGTGCCGGGGTTGCGATTTCCGGCAACCGGGAGTTCAGGCGAGCGAAGACAACTGCCAATCCGTTCAAGCCGGAGAGCACCACTGCCTTGGTGACTTCGGGCATCTTTCGGCGCACGCGCAATCCGATGTACGTCGGCGTGACGCTGGTCATCGTCGGCTGGGCGACCTTCCTGTGCTCTGCCCTGGCGCTCGCCGGTCCAGTCGTTTTCGTTCTCTACATCAGCCGTTTTCAAATTGCACCGGAGGAAAGGGCACTGCTTGCGAAGTTCGGAGCGGCCTACAGCGCGTACCGGGCACAAGTGGGCAGGTGGGTGTAACGCCAGGCCCCGATGATCGAACTTCCACCGGCCATTGCGATGCAAATCGGGCACTGCGTCCTCGGCAACGAGGGCCCGAATGCCGCGATTGATGAAGAAGCCAGGACACATGGCGCAATCGCACTGATGGGGACGATCGGGATGATCTGGGGACTGCGCCCGGACGGATCGTTCTGGATGTTCGACAGTGATTTCGATGTTGAGCTGGCGCCATTGCCATCGGACTGCGAAACACAGGCCCTGGTCTGGGGCGCTCGCCGATTCAACTGGCTGTCCGGGCTGCTGCCAATCCGCGAAACGGATGCGACCGATTGCATATCTTGCGGTGGTTCGGGCCAGCTCTCTGTCACCTGGATGTGTCCGCGCTGCGATGGTCTGGGCTGGATCCGCGCACGTGATTTGTCGAACCCAGGGAGTCCCTAACCATGGCCTTGCCCGTGATTGGCTCCGCCCCCGATGATTTTGACTTTGTGCTGGGGGACTGGCACGTACTGCATCGCCGTCTCAATGCGCGCCTTGTTGATTGCCAGGACTGGACCGAATTTGCAGGCGCGATGTCCACTACCAGGATCCTTGGCGGGTTCGGCAACATTGAAGACAACTGGCTGCATTTCCCGGAGGGTGAATTCCGCGCCATTGCCCTGCGCTCCTTCGACAGGAGTACGCAGACATGGTCGATCTGGTGGCTGGATGGCCGCTTTCCCGGTCAGCTGGACGTGCCTGTCAGGGGTCGGTTCAAGGATGGCGTTGGCAGCTTCCATGCAGACGACACCATCAACGGCGTTGCGGTGAAAGTGCGCTTTCTCTGGTCTGGTTCAGATGCAGACACGCTGCGCTGGGAGCAGGCGTTTTCGGCAGACGGTGGACTGAGCTGGGAGACCAATTGGACGATGGATTTCAGTCGCAAGTCCATCGTGTAAAAATTCGAACGCAGTACATGCTGCCGACTCAACTGGAGAAGACCATGAAGCGCGTAACAGGCATCGGCGGAATTTTCTTCAAGTCGAAGGATCCGGTCGCGCTTGGCGCCTGGTACAGGGATCACCTTGGACTGGACGTGACCGAGTGGGGCGGCGCCATTTTCAATTGGGGTGGCCCCGGAAGCGAGCCGGGGATGACCATCTGGAGCGCGTTCAAGAGCGACACGACCTACCTTGACCCTGGAACCGCCAGCTTCATGGTCAACTTCCGGGTCGCTGACCTGCACGCGCTTCTCGCGTTGCTCAAGGACGAAGGCTGCAACGTCATCGACCGCACTGATGAATCCGAGCAAGGCAAGTTTGGCTGGGTCATCGATCCCGAGGGCAACAAGGTCGAGCTCTGGGAGCCGCCTGCGGGGCAGTAACCTCCGAGCCAATCAACGAGATATTTTCTTCCCGCTCAAAGGCGTCCAGCGCTGGCAAGGCGCGTACACTCGATGGGTCAGTCCTGACGAAACAATCGAGAACGCCATGCGCAACTCCGGAAAAGCCCCGACGACGGTGATATGGATCATCTGTCTTGTCCTGTATGTGGTTGCGCTGGCTGCCCACTTCGGCTTCGTGCACATTGATGCGCAGATTGCGGTGTATTCCTGGATCATCGGCTTCGGCTTGCTGCTCGTTGCCTGCAGGGTTCGAGGGCTGTAGGTTCGCAGCCCAAACCCAAGCCTGCGTGCGGACCTGTGGTTTAATCCGGACGAGCCGTCGACATCGCGTCGCCGCGCAAGCAACACCGCAGCTACCCGGAGAAATACGGCATGAATCCTGTAAAGATCGCGGCCCTCATCCTGCTCGTCGCAGGCCTGGTGGCGCTGGTGTATGGCGGCTTCAGCTACACCAAGGACACCACGGTGGTGAAGATGGGTCCGCTTGAGATCACCGCGAAGGAAAAGAAGAACGTCAACGTCCCGGTCTGGGCGGGCGTCGGCGCGATCGTGGTTGGCGGACTGCTGCTCGCCTTCGGCACCGGCAAGCGGTAAACGCGAAACGGCGTCGACACGACGCCATTGCGAGGTTTCCCTCAGGAAGCCTCGTGGTCGGCCTCGTCCGGCCTGTCACCCAGCATTTGCACCTGTAGCGTGCCCGACCGGACATGCAGGTCGCGCTGCGGAAATGGAATCTCGATATTGCGCGCCGCCAGTTCGTCGTCGAGCGCCCACATCATGCGCGCGTGGCAGGACGCCGGATGCGTGCACAGCGCACGGCCAACCCAGAACACCAGCTCGTAGTTGACCGCGCTGTCGCCATAGCTGATCAGCCAGGCGTCGGGCTGGCGCCCGGCATCGGTGATGACGCCATCGATGCGGCTGGCGGCTGCCTGGCAGGCCTCGCGAACGCTTTCCTTGGCCGTGCCGTAGGCCACGCCGAATGGAACGTGCATGCGCCGTGCGGAATCGTCGAGCGTCCAGTTGGTGACCCGGCCGTTGATGAACTCGGAATTGGGCACCAGGATATCGATGTGATCATTGGTGGTGATGCGCGTGTAGCGCATGCCGATCTCGACCACGTGGCCACGCACGCCCGAGGCCAGGTCAACGTAATCGCCGACTTTCAGGCTGCGCTCGAGCAGGATGATGATGCCGGACATGAAGTTGCTGAAAATGTTCTGCAGGCCGAAGCCGATGCCGACGCCGAGTGCGCCACCGAGCAGCGCCAGGCTGCTGAAGTCCACGCCCAGGTGGTTCAGGCCGACGATGGTGCCGATGATCCAGACCGCATAGCGGGCCAGGCGCGAGAGCAGGTACACGCGCGCGCGCTTCCACGGCTCGTCACCCAGGCGCCGCGATGCGCGCATCGCTAGCCGCTCGGTGAGCGCGGCGAGCCACCAGGTGCCGATCACGAACACCACGACGGTGATCACGCCGCCCAGCGTGATCGGCGTCTTGCCGACTTCGATCAGCACGTAGTCCCATCCAACCCGCTTGGCCGCGTCCTCGGCCAGCGCCTTGGCAGCGGGGACAGAGATCGACGAGGTCAGTGCGGACACCTCAAGGGGCACGCGACTTGTCCCGGATGGCGCGGAAGGCGTTGCCAGCGCGATAGTTGGGCCAGGCATCGTTCAAGGACAGTTGTTTGCCGACCTGGTACAGCGCATCGAGATCCTGCACGATGCCGCGCAAATCCCAGTCCGGATCGAAGTTGTCGGCGGCCTTGTGGTAGCGCTTGGCGGTGTAGTCGTCGAGCTGGGCAATGCCCCAGTCGCGGCCGTGCTCGATGCTGTCGATGCCGCCCTTGGCATACAGCGCAGGCACGCCGGCGTTGGCGAAGCTGAAATGGTCGGAGCGGAAAAACTGGCCCTTTTCCGGCGCGCTTTCCTCGACCAGCACGCGACCCTCCTTGGCGGCGATCGGCTTGAGGATGTCATCGAGCTCGCTGCTGCCCAGGCCGACCACAACCAGATCCCTGGTGGGTCCGACCATCGGCATGGCATCGATATTGACCACCGCGACGGTCTTGTTCAGCGGCACCACCGGATGCGCGGCGTAGTAGGCCGAGCCGAGCAGGCCGGATTCTTCCAGGGTGACGAACAGGAACACGATGCTGCGTTCGGGTTTTGGATTTTGCACGGTGAACTGCTCGGCGATCTCGAGCACGCCGGCGACGCCGGTGGCGTTGTCGATGGCGCCGTTGTAGACGTTGTCGCCGGTTTCGTCGGCATGCGTACCAAGATGATCCCAGTGCGCGCTGTAGACGATGGCCTCGTCGGGGCGCTTGCTGCCGGGCAGTTTGGCCACGACGTTGCGCGAGGAGCCTTGGGTGATCTTGCTGTACACGCTGGCGGTGAAGGTTGACTTGCGCATCGGCACGGCCTTGAAGCCGCGCTTGCCCGCGGCATCGCGGAGTTTGTCCACGTCCAGGCCTGCGTCGGCAAACACGGTCTTGGCCATGTCGCCGGTGATCCAGCCCTGCAGCGGCAGACGCGGCGCCGGATCATCTTCGGCGCGCAGGTCGAACTGCGAACCGCTCCAGCTGTTCTTCACCACGTCCCAGCCGTACGCAGCGCCCGCAGTGTCGTGGATGATGATCGCGGCGGCGGCGCCCTGGCGCGCGGCTTCCTCGAACTTGTAGGTCCAGCGGCCGTAGTAGGTCATGCGCCGGCCCTCGAACAGGCTGGCGTCGTTGTTGTGGAAGCCGGGGTCGTTGATCAGCATGACCACGGTCTTGCCCTTGACGTTGACGCCGGCGTAATCGTTCCAGCCGACCTCGGGCGCATTGACGCCGTAGCCGACGAACACCATCTGACTGGCCTTGACCTCGACATCGGGCTGGCCGGTGCGCGTGCCCATCACCATGTCGTCGCCGAACGCCATCGCATGCGCCTTGCCGGCGACGTTGACCTGCAGGTGGCTGGCGCTGGTATCGGCCTTGGTCTCGACCATCGGCACGGTCTGGAAAAAGCTGTCGCCGTTGCCGGGTTGCAGGCCCAGGCGCAGGAGTTGTTCGCGCAGGTAGGCGACGGTCTTGTCTTCGCCGGCACTGCCTGGCTGGCGGCCGCCGAAGTCGTCCGAGGCGAGCACACGGATATGGGCGGCGAAGTCCTCGGCGGAGATCTCGGGGCCGAAGGCATGGCCGGCCTGCTCGTTGGCTGCGACCAGGGAGGCTTCGGTGGTGGCGATCGACGCGTCATCGACGCTCGATAGGGCGGGCGGGGCGCCGTGTTCGGCCTGATCGTGCTGGCAGGCGGAGAGCGCCAGCAACAGCAGCGCGGTTGCTGGCAGGCGGAACAGGGACGTGCCGGAATGGCTCATGCGGGTCTCCAGTCGGATACCCGCATTATGAACGCGATCGACGCCAAGGGGCCGGCGCGCCGGATATGGGCGCCGGCGGGAGGCCAGTCAGTCGTTGCGCGCTGGCAGCGTGGTGGTCCAGCTCTGCGCGGTCGCGCCGGTGATCGGGCCGACCTTGGCACTGGGATGCACGAACAGCTCGACCGCGCGGTCGAAGCGCAGCTCGCCATCGACCACGGCATTGGGGCCGATCACGATGCGCGGCGTGCGCGACTTGCCCCAGCTCATTCCATGCTGCTTATCGACGTGGATACCGCCATGCACCACCGACTTCGCGCCGACCGTGATGTCGCCGGAGACTGTCTCCAGCTTGCCGCCGACCTGGGTCTGCTGGATGGTGATGCCGCCGTTGACTGTCGAAATGCCGTCGCCGACGGACGAATTGAAGCCGAAATTGATCCCGCCATTGACGGTTTCGGCGCCGCCGGCCACGCGCACGCGCTGCCCGGCCTTGATGCCGCCATTGACGGTCTCGACGCTCTTCACGCTGGCCTCGTCCTCGAGGTTGATGCCCCCGTTGACGGTTTCCACCTTGCCGGCAGTCGCGCCCCGCTCGACGCGGATCCCGCCATTGACGGTGTCCAGATTGCCGTAGGTCTGGCCGGCGTCGGCCGTGATGCCGCCGTTGACGTGGCTGATGTCGCCGCCATGGCGGTCGTGGTCGCTGTCGTCGTGGGCCTGCGCGGTGCCGACGGCAAGGCCGAGGACCATGGCCAGCAACAATCGGCTGCGGGTAAGTTTCATGCTGTATCTCCCTGGGTTCGACGTTGGGATGCCCCAACGCCGGAAAAGGTTTAAGTGGCCTTGTATCGGCCTTCGCTACAATCCGCCCGTGCCGAATGTCACCAGGACTCCCCCCGTGCCCCAGCCACAGCCCAGCCCAACGCCCCGTCCCAAGCCCCTGTTGCTGCTGATCCTGGACGGCTGGGGCCATCGCGAGGAGGTCGCCGACAACGCCATTGCGCAGGCTGAGCTGCCCAATTGGCACGCGCTTCTGCGCGATTTCCCGCACACCCTGATCCACACCGAAGGCCGGCACGTGGGCCTTCCGGACGGCCAGATGGGCAATTCCGAAGTCGGCCACATGAACATTGGGGCGGGTCGGATCGTTTACCAAGACCTGACCCGGGTGGATGCAGCGATCGAAGACGGCAGCTTCCGCAGTAACCCGGAACTTTTGGCCGCCTGTGCCGGCGCCCGCGACAGTGGCGGCACACTGCATCTGCTGGGCCTGCTGTCGCCGGGCGGAGTGCACAGCCATGAAGCGCACATCTTCGCGATGCTGGCGCTGGCGGCGAGCGAAAAGGTGCCGCGCATTGCCGTGCACGCCTTCCTCGACGGGCGCGACACGCCGCCAAAATCCGCGCGCGCCAGCCTGGAAGCACTGCAGCGCGCCTGCGACGCAGCCGGAGATGCGCGCATCGCCACGGTCACTGGCCGCTACTACGCGATGGATCGCGACAATCGCTGGGAGCGGGTCGAGCCGGCCTATCTTGCGATCACCGAAGCCGCGGGCGAGCAGTACGCCAGCAATGCACTGATCGCACTCGATGCGTCGTATGCGCGCGGCGAGACCGACGAATTCGTCAAGCCAACCGTGATCGGCGACGGCACGCGCGTGCAGGATGGCGATGCCGTGGTGTTCATGAACTTCCGCGCCGATCGTGCGCGCGAGCTGACCTCGGCCTTCGTGCTGCCGGATTTCAAGGGCTTCCAGCGCCCACGTGCGATCGCGTTGTCACGCTTTGTCTGCCTGACCGAATACGACGCGACCATTCCCGCGCCGGTGGCTTTCGTTTCAGACGACCTGCACGACACGCTGGCGCAGGTGATCGCGCGCAATGGACTGACCCAATTGCGCATCGCCGAGACCGAGAAATACGCGCACGTGACCTTCTTCCTGAGTGGCGGCCGCGAGACGCCCGAGCCGGGCGAGGACCGCGTGCTGATCCCGTCGCCGAAAGTCGCGACCTACGACCTGCAGCCACAGATGAGCTGCCCCGAGCTCACCGCCAAGCTGGTCGAGGACATCCGCGCAAAACGCCACGACCTGATCGTCTGCAACATCGCCAACCCGGACATGGTCGGGCACAGCGGATCGCTGCCTGCCGCGATCCTCGCCGCGCAGGCAGTGGACGTCGCGCTGGGCGAAGTGCGCGCGGCCCTGCACGAAGTCGGCGGCGAGATGATCGTCACCGCCGACCACGGCAATCTGGAGATGATGCGCGACCCGGTGACCGGCGAGCCGCACACCGCGCACACCGTCGGTCCGGTGCCGCTGGTCTACGTAGGTGAACGCAAGGCGCACTTGCGCAGCGGCGGCGCCCTGCGCGACATCGCGCCGACCCTGCTCGACCTGCTCGGCCTGCCGGCGCCCGAGGCGATGACCGGCCGCAGCCTGCTGGAGTCTGGCTGAGTGCCGATGCGCGCACTGGCATTGCGTTGCGCCCTGTGCGCGGCATCCTTGTTGCTGTTTGCGGCGCCGTTGACAGCACCAGCCCAGAACAACCAGGCGCAGAAGAACCAGGCGCAGAAGAACCAGGCGCAGAACAATCCGGTGGCGGCCAAGGCCGCGGCGCAGAAGAAGAGCGCCGCTGCGCAGAAAGCGCTGTCCGACACCCGCGCCCGGATCAAGGCCCTGGCCGACGAGCAGAAGCGCATTGAGGCCGAGCGCGACAGCGCGGCCAAGGCGCTGCGTGAGGCGGATGGGCAAGTGGCGCTGCAGCAACGCAGCCTGTCCCAGCTCGATGGCGACATTGCCGCGCAGTCGAGTGCGCTCGATGACCTGCGGCAACGCAAGTCTGCGCTGGAAAACAGCCTGTCCCGCCAGCGTGCTGAACTGGCCACCTTGATTCGTTCGGCCTATGCACTGGGCAAGCACCAGGAGCTCAAGCTGCTGCTCGAGCAGGACCGGATCGGCGACCTGGCCCGCGTGCTGGCCTACCACCGCTATTTCCAGGACAGCCGCAGCGCGAAAATCGGCAGCCTGGACGCGCAGTTGCAGGAGCTGGCCCAGGTGCAGTCGCAGATCGAAGGCAAGCAGCAAGCGCTGGTCGAGGCGCGCGCGAAACGCCAGGGCGAACTGAAACAGCTCGCGGCGCAGCGCAGCGAGCGCGGCAAGCTGGTGGCCTCGCTCGACGCGCGCTACCGCGACCGCAATGCCCGCATGCAGGCACTCGGCCGGGATGAGAAGAGCACCGTTGCCCTTCTCGAGAAGCTGCGCAAGTTGATGGCGGCCCTGCCCAAGCCTGCTCCGCGCCCGGTCACGCCGGGTCGCCGCCCGCCACCCAGGACGTCGCCGGGCAAGACCCCGGGCAATGCGATGATCCCGTCCGGGCCGATGAGCCTGCCGCTCACCGGCAGCGTCCTGGCTGGTTACGGCGGCACCATGCCGGACGGCCACAAGAGCCAGGGCTTGTTGATTGGCGGAGCCGCAGGCGCGCCAGTACATGCGGTACGCAACGGGCGCGTGGCCTATGCCGACTGGCTGAAGGGCTATGGCCTGCTGCTGATCGTGGACCACGGTAGTGGCTGGATGAGCCTGTACGCCTTCAACGACACCCTGCTCAAGTCAACAGGGGACACAGTGAGTTCGGGCGAGGCGATCGCCACCGTGGGCAGTTCAGGCGGCCAGGGCCGTCCGGCGCTATATTTCGAGCTGCGGCACGACGGCCACCCGGCCGACCCGGGCACCTGGCTGCGCCGATGAACGCCGGGCGCCCGAGCAGCGACACGTCATTGGATGACACCAGAACATGAGCGACGGCAGCAGGATTGATCTCGAAAAACTACGGCAGAGCTGTTCGCGCTGCTCGCTCCAGGTGCTGTGCCTGCCGGCGACGATCGGGATGTCCGACATGGAGCGCCTGGACAAGATCGTCCTGAATCGCCGCCCCTTGCAGCCTGGCGATGCGCTGTACCGGCCCGGACAGCCGCTCGGCTCGCTGTTCGTCGCCCGCGAGGGCGCATTCAAGACCACCGCGCTCGACGCCAATGGCCAGGCCCAGGTGCTCGGCTTCCACTTGCCCGGTGAGCTGCTTGGCCTGGATGCACTTGGCAGCGGCAGCCATGCTTGCGAGGCGACTGCCTTGACGCAAGCCAATGTCTGCGAGGTTCCGCTGTCGCAGCTGGAGACTGTCGCGGCCGAAGTGCCGGGACTGCAGCATCAGTTGCTGCGGATCATGGGCCAGGCGATGAACCTGCATCAGGCGCATGTGGAGTTGCTGGGCAAGCGCAGCGCACAGGAGCGGTTGGCGGTATTCCTGCATCAATTGTCCGAGCGCTATCGCGCGCTCGGCCGCTCCGGAGAAGTGTTCCTGCTGCCGATGAGCCGCGAGGACATCGCCAGTTACCTGGGCCTGGTGATCGAGACGGTCAGCCGGACGCTGGGCAAGATGCAGGATGACGGCCTGATCGCGGTGCGCGCACGCGAGGTGCGGATCCTCGACGCGGCGCGATTGAACGCGCTGGCGCACGAAGTTGGGCGCGTCGACCACCGCTAGCCGAGCACCGCCAGCCGAGCACTGCCAGCCGAGCACTGCCAGCCGAGCACTGCCAGCCGATCACCCCTAGCCCAGCGCGCGGCAGCCCAACGCGGCGAGCAGGGTGTGTGCCGCGGCAGTCGGCGCGATCCATGGCGCCGCCAATGTCAGCACGCCGGCCAGCGCCACCATGCCGCCCGCGAGCTTGCGCATGCCCGGCGCAGCGAGCCGGCGCGCGAGTCGCGCGCCGCTCCAGCTCAGGCCCAGCATCAGCGGCAATGTGCCCAGTCCAAACGCGAGCATCAGCAGCGCGCCATGCAGTGCGCTCGATTCCAGCCACGCTGCAGCGAGCAGGGTGGTGCTCAATCCGCAGGGCAGCCAGCCCCAGAACAGGCCAAGCACCAGCGGCCGCGCCGGACCTGCACGCGCCAGCAGGCGCTCGCGCGCTGGTTGCAAGCGGCGCCACGCAGCCAGGCCGGGACCGGCAAACGCCGGCGCGCGGTTCGGAAACCAGAGCCGCCAGGCGGCGAGCAGCAGGATGGCGCCAACCAGCGAGCGCATCACGATCGCCAGGGTTGGCGTGCGTACCAGTCCGAGCAGTGCACCACCCAAGGCGCCGACCAGCGCGCCTGCCAGCACGTAGCCGCCGATCCGGCCAGCATTGAGCAGCAGTGCGTTGCGCAACGGTGCCTGGCCGCGCGGGGTGGCGAAGGCCACCGCCAGCCCGCCGCACATCGCCAGGCAATGCACGCCGCCGAACAGGCCGCTCAGCCACGCAGCGGACAGGGTAAGCAGGTCAAGCGGCATCGTCGTTCCCGCGAACGCGCGCGCGCGCGGCGTGATCGTCAGCGTCGCCATCCGTCATCGGCGGCGCCGGCTTGGTGTCATCGGTGAGCACGTCGAGCGCGGCGCTGTCGAGATCCTCGAATTGCCCGCTGCGCACCGCCCAGGCAAAGAACGCGATCGCAATGCCGAGCAAGGCCAGCGAGATCGGGATCAGGGCGAGCAGGATCCTCACGAGCTTGCACCTGCGAGCGGTTGTCCATCGGCGTTGTCGCGGCCGACCTGCAGCGCATTTCCAGTTGCGTTGCCGCGGCCGACGCGCAGCGCATTGAGGGTGACGCCCAACGAAGATCCGGCCATGCCCAGCGCCGCCCAGCCCGGATGCACCAGGCCACTGGCCGCAACCGCGATCGCCACAACGTTGTAGCCGGCCGCCCAGGCGAAGTTCTGGCGCAGGATGCGCCGCGCACGGCGGGCCAGTGCGATCGCATCGGCGATCGGGCCAAGTCGCTCGCCGAGCAGGAGCAGGTCGGCGCTGCGTTGAGCCAGTGCCGAGCCGGAGCCAAGAGCAATCGACACATCGGCGCCGGCGAGCAGGGGCGCGTCGTTGATGCCATCTCCCACAGCGAGCACACGATGGCCGGCGGCCTGCAGTGCACGCACGCGATCGAGCTTGGCGTCGGGCGAGAGCCGGGCGCGCCAGTCGGCGATGCCAAGCGTGGCGCAGGCTTGTGCAACCGCGTCGGCGCCATCGCCGCTTGCCACTTCCACGTGGACACCGAGCGACTGCAGGCGCGCAAGCGCCGCGCCGGCATCGTCGCGCAGTGGATCGGCAATCACAAAGCGCGCCATCGGCGTACCGTCGCAACCGAGCCAGATCGCGCCGTCATCGGCTTGCCCTGCAGCGAAGTCGGCGCGCCCGAGGCGATAGCGGCGGCCGTCCTGCATGGCTTCCACGCCCAGGCCCGGATGCAGGACGCGATCGACCATCGCAGTCACCGGGCCGTCGAAGGCGGCGGCGATCGGATGGCGACTGTCCTGCTCGAGCGACGCGGCGATGCGCAATGCATCTGCGTTCGTGCCGCGATGCAGATCGACGGACTGCGGATCGGCTGCTTGCAGATCGACGGACTGCAGCGTGGGCCGGCCGCGGGTCAGCGTGCCGGTCTTGTCGAGCAGCACGGTATCGGCATCGGCCAGGCGTTCGAGTGCATCCGGACCGAGCACCAGCACGCCGTGACGCGCCTGCGCATCCACGGCCGAGCTGAGCG
The DNA here is from genome assembly GCA_038236425.1 of Lysobacterales bacterium. Classification (GTDB taxonomy): domain Bacteria; phylum Pseudomonadota; class Gammaproteobacteria; order Xanthomonadales; family Xanthomonadaceae; genus Arenimonas. The sequence continues at coordinate 8,378 of JBBRZU010000038.1, read as the reverse complement.
TGGCGGGCACCGCGAGCGCGAGCGCGCAGGGGCAGGCCGCAACCAGCACCGCCAGGGCAACGCTGAATGCCTGTCCGCCGCCCTGCGGCCACCAGGCCAGGAAGGCAAGCGCGCTGGCGGCGAACATGGCCAGCACAAAGACTGTTGCAAACCGGTCGGCGGCGCGGGCCAGGGTGGGCTTTTGCGTTTGTGCGCGTTCGACCAGGCGCTGGATCTGGGCCAGACGCGTGCTTGCGCCGACGCCGGTGACGCGCAGCCGCGCGGTGCTGGCGAGGGCGATGCTGCCGGCGTGCACGGCATCGCCGGCATGCTTGTCGCAGGGCGTGGATTCACCGGTCAGCAGCGCTTCGTCGAAGGCCGTGTGCGCATCGAGCAGAGCGCCGTCGGCCGGGACGACGCAATCGGCGGGCACATCAATGTCGTCACCCACGGCCAGTTCCGACGTCGGCACCTGCTCGAGGTGGCCATCGCGCCGGCGCCAGGCCAACTCCGGCCGTGCGCGCGCGAGCAAGTCCAGGCGCGCACTCGCGCGCAGTCGCGCCGAGCGCTCGAGCACGCGCGCACCCAGCAGGAACAGCACGAACATCGCCGCTGCATCGAACCAGACTTGCGGCCCACCGCGCAGCGTCTCGACAACACTGGCGACGTAGGCCAGCAGGATGGACGCGCCGGCAAGCGTATCCATGCCGGGACGACGCAAGCCAAGCTCGCGCCGCATGCCGGACAGGATCGGCATGCCGGAATAGAACACCACCGGCGTGCAGGCCAACAGGGTGAGCCAGCGGAAAAAGTCGCGCGTGGCCGGCGCCATCTGGTGCGCGCTGTCGAGGTAGTTGGCTTCGGAAAACATCATCGCCTGGGTCGCGGCCAGCGCTGCAACACCCAGCCGCAGCAGCAGTGCATTGCGCTCGCGCCGCCGCTCGCGCTCCAGCGCCTCGCCACCGGCGAGGAAGGGCCGGTAGCCGAGTGCATCAAGCCGCGCCAGCAGGCGCGACAGCGGCGCGCGCGCGGGTGACCAGCGCAGGCGCAGGCGGCCGGTGATGGCATTGGCCGAGGCTTCAATGACGCCCGGCTCGCGCACCAGGGCGCGATCGATCAGCCAGGCGCAGGCGGCGCAGCGCATGCCTTCGACCGCGAGCTGGATTTCATGCGCTTCGCCGAGCACCAGCACGTGCTCGCGCTGCAGGTCGGCGCGGTCCCAGGCGGCGAAGTCGGCGGGCTCGGTGCCGACGCGATTGCCGTGGTCTGCACGCAGGTGGTAGTAGTCGTCGAGGCCGGCGGCGCGGATCCAGTCCGCGGCGGCGGCGCAGCCGCTGCAGCAGTAGCGCGGCGTTGCGCCGGTTGCAGATCCTGTCGCAGAACCTGTCACGGGACTCGTTGCGGACGCCGTCGCCGCGCCGATATCCGCGAACGATTCGCCGCAGTGCGCGCAGTTCGACGTCGTCGCCTCGGGCGCGCAATCACGCGCTGCAACATTGGCTGCGATGGAGCTCACGGCGCAGGCAGGGCAGGAACCAGGGTGGTGTCGCCTGCATCGTGCTCCAGCCGACCGACCAGGCGCCAATGCCGCGCTGCATCCGTCAGGACCAGTCGCCAGCCGTTGTCGGATGCGGGCAGGCGCGCGCTGTTCCAACCGGCGCCATTGCGCGTGAGCGGCAGTTCCACATCACGCGACGCATACAGGCGATGCACCAGTGCCAACTGCAATGCGCCGTTGCCTGCGGCAAGTGGGTCGGACAGCTGCAGTCGCGCGCAGCCGCACGCCGGGTCAACGCGCAGCGTGGCGCGCAAGCCCAGTCGCGACGCTTCCTGGTCGGGTGCGATCTCGGCTGTCTGGACTTGTGCGGTGTGCCGCGCGCCTTCGGCCTGGCCGTCAGCCGAATCGTCGATATCAGCAAGGTGCAGGGTCCACAGTCCGCCGATCACGGTGGCGAGCGGAATCAGCAACACCAGACCGAGCTCCGGCTGTAGCCAGCGCGGGCGACTCATTGTTCAACGGGACCGTAGAAGCGCGTCTCCTCGTGCATCACCAGGCCGGTGTCGAGGTCGCGCACGATGAAGCGCAGGTCGGTGCCGCCGCGCACGGTGCCGGCTTCAGCGGCCACGGTGACCGGGATGGTCAGCACTTCCTCGGGCGCGGCGGTGATCACCTCGGGCACGTCGTCCAGCCGGAGCGCCTTGTCGCCGCGCAGCGACAGCGCGTAGCGATGGGTCACGTCGTCCTTGTTGACCAGGCGCAGGGTGTAGGCGTTTTCTACCTGGCCGTTGTCATCGAGGTGGTACAGCTGGTGGTCACGGATGATGTCCACGATCAGTGGCTTGCGCAGCGCGATGCCGGCAACGGTGCCGGACAGCAGGATCACCAGCAGCACGAAATAGATGATGACCCGCGGCCGCAGCAGGCGCACCGGCTTGCCGTCCATCGCGTTCTGGGTGGCATAGCGCACCAGGCCGCGTGGGTAGCCCATCTTGTCCATCACCGAATCGCAGGCATCCACGCAGGCGCCGCAGGCGATGCATTCGTATTGCAGGCCATTGCGGATGTCGATGCCGGTTGGGCAGACCTGCACGCAGATGGTGCAGTCGATGCAGTCGCCCAGGTCCTCGGGTCCGCTGACCAGCGGCGCGACGATGCCGCCGATTGGCATGTCCACTGCCAGCGCCGTGGTGGCGCGGGCACCGGCGCGCAGGTCGGCGGCGCTGCGGTTGTGCGCGGCTGCGACCACGGAGGCTTCGGCCAGTTCTGGTGAGAGCAATCCGCGCGCGCGCTCAAGCACACTCGAAAGTGCAGACTTCTTGCGCGCTCCGCGCGGTTCGCCGCGCATCGGGTCGTAGCTGATGATCAGGGTGTTGCGGTCGAACATCGCGCTCTGGAAGCGCGCATACGGGCACATGTATTTGCACACCTGTTCGCGCAACACGCCGGCATTGCCCCAGGTTGCCAGTGCGTAGAACAGCACCCAGAAAGTTTCCCATCCGCTCCAGGCAAAGGGAACCAGGCGATCCGTGAGTTCGCGGATCGGAGTGAAGAAGCCGACGAAGGTGAATCCGGTCCATAGCGCGAACACCAGCCACAACGCGTGCTTGGACGCCTTGCGGCGCAGCTTGTTGGCCGACCACGGCGCTGCGTCCAGCTTCATGCGCTTCGCGCGGTCGCCTTCGGTCCACTGTTCCATCCACAGGAAGACTTCGGTCCACACCGTCTGCGGGCAGGCATAGCCGCACCACAGGCGTCCAGCAACGGCGGTGAAGAAGAACAGCGACAGGCCCGCCATCACCAGCAGCATGGCGAGGAAGAAAAAGTCCTGCGGCCAAAAAGCCAGCCCCAGGATGTAGAACTTGCGCGCCGGCAGGTCGAACAGCACCGCCTGGCGGTGGCCCCATTGCAGCCAGGGCACGATGTAATACAGGCCAAGCAACACCACCACGGCAAGCACGCGCAGGCGCTGGAAGCGACCGGAAATCTCGCGCGGGTAGACCTTGCGTTCGGAGACGTAGAGCGGTGCGCCGTCGGTGACCAGGGCGCTGGGGATGTCGCGTGCCATATGCGTGCGTCAGTCGCGCAGCGGCGCGTTGAAGCGGCTCGCCGGGCGCAACAGGATCCAGGTGAACAGGCTGGAGGCCGCGGTGGCGGCCCAGAACAGGAAGAAGGCGATGGTGTAGCCGGCCTCGCGGGTCAGCGGCAGGTCCGGCATGCTGATGTCGCGCAGCGCCAGCGGATCGACGAAGGCGAAGAACACCATCGTGGCCACGCCCGCGGCGAAGAAGGACGGCCACAGGATCGCGCCGAGCTTTTGTGCCAGCGGACGCGGTGGATGGTCGAACACCGGTTCGGCAGCGCGACGCACGCCCTCGGCGATGGTGTCATCGAGTTTGTCCGGGCTCATCGCGGTGTTGCCGGGTGCGACAGCGACCAGACATAGGCGCCAACCAGGCGCGAACGCAGCGGCCCGAGCAGCTCGCCTTGCGCCGGCATCTGGCCGTTGTGGCCGAGCTCGATTGCTGCGCGGATGTTTTCGAAGCGGTTGCCATACAGCCAGTAGCTGTCGGTCAGGTTGGCCGAGCCCAGGGTTGGATTGCCCTTGCCGTCCTGCCCGTGGCAGGCAGCGCAGATGCCCGAGAATGTCGCCTTGCCAGTTGCCGCCAGCTGAGGATCGACTTCCTGGCCCGACAGACTCTGCACGTACACCGCAGTGGCGGTGATATTGGCTTCGCTGCCGAGGATGGCGGCGAATGGCGGCATCGCTGCCTGGCGACCAGCCACGATGCTTTCCAGCACTTTGTCCGGCGTGTCGCCCCATTGCCACAGTTTATCGGCGAGGTTTGGAAAGCCGATTGCGCCGCGCGCATCCGAGCCGTGGCACTGGGCGCAGTTGTTGGCGAAGATGTTCTTTCCGGTCGCCACCGCGGCGGCGTCGCCGGCGATCACATCGATCGGTGCATTGGCGAAATTGCCATAACGCTGCGACAGCAAGTGCTCGGCGGACTGCTGTTCGGCCGCGAGCTGGCCTTTCGAGGTCCAGCCGCCCATGCCCTTCATGTTGCCCATGCCCGGATACCAGATCAGGTAGCCGATCGCGAACACGATGGTGATGTAGAACAGATTGATCCACCAGCGTGGCAGCGGCTTGTTGTACTCGGTCAGGTCGACGTCCCAGTGGTGGCTGGTGGCGTCGGAGGCGGGGTCGCCGGGGCGCTGGCGCGCGGTCCACCACAGCAGCCAGGTGGCACCGATGATGTTCAGCGCGACCAGTGCGATCACGTACCAGGACCAGGGGCCGGTCACGAGCGATGCTCCTGGTTCGAGATCGCGAGTGCGACCTCGGTTTCGGCAGGCAGCGGCAGGTCATCGAGCGGCATCCGCGCCGCGACTTCGAACTCGGCGCGGCGCTTGCTGCTGTAGGCCCAGGCCGTGCCGCCAATGAAGGCGGCCAGCAGGATGGCGGTGACGATTCCGGAAATCATGGCCTCAGCCCCTCGGCGCGTGCGTGCCCAACCCTTGCAGGTAGGCGATGAGTGCATCCAGTTCGGTCTTGTTCGCCAGCGCGGCCGGCGCGCCGGCGATATCGGCGTCGCTGTACGGGTCGCCGATGGTCTTGAGCGCATGCATGTCGGAGATCACCGAGTCCACGTCCACCGGCGTCTTGGCCAGGAACGGATAGCCGGGCATGTTCGACAGCGGGACGACGTCACGCGGATTGCCCAGGTGCACGCGGTGCCAGTCGTCGGAATAGCGGCCACCGATGCGCGCCAGGTCCGGCCCGGTGCGCTTGCTGCCCCACTGGAACGGACGGTCGTACACCGATTCGCCGGCCATCGAATAGTGGCCATAGCGTTCGGTTTCAAAGCGCAGCGTGCGCACCATCTGCGAATGGCAGTTGTAGCAGCCCTCGCGCACATAGATGTCGCGGCCGGCAAGCGCCAGCGGTTGGTACGGCTTGACCCCCGGCAGGGGCTCGATCGCCTCGGCCTGGTACATCAGTGGCACGATTTCGGCCAGGCCGCCGAAGGTGATGACCACCGCGATCAGGATGGCCATCCAGCCAATATTGGTCTCGAGTTTCTCGTGGCTCATGGCGACCTCAGGCGGCGGTGGGGGCGGCGGGATGCGCACCGCCGAGTGCGTTGTCGGCGGGTGCCGGTGGTATGACGACGGCATGTTCACCGCGGGCCATCGCAAACGTGCGCGCCACGTTGATCGCCATGATGACCATGCCGCTCAGGCACAGCAGGCCGCCGGCCAGGCGCACCAGATAGTACGGATAGGTGAACTTGACGATCTCGATCCAGGCATAGGTCAGCGTGCCATCGACATTGGTCGCACGGCTCATCAGGCCCTGGCCGATGCCCGAGACCCACATCGAGGCGGCGTACAGGACCACGCCGATCGTGTGCACCCAGAAGTGCGTTTCGATCATCTTGGTCGATGCCATGCCCTTCAGGCCGAGCGTGCGCGGGATCAGCATGTAGATCGCGCCGATCGAGATCATCGCCACCCAGCCCAGCGCGCCGGAATGCACGTGGCCGATGGTCCAGTCGCTGTAGTGGCTCAGGGCGTTGACGGTCTTGATCGACATCATGGGCCCTTCGAAGGTGCTCATCATGTAGAACGAGATCGCCACGATCATGAATTTCAGGATCGGGTCGGTGCGCAGTTTGTGCCACGCACCCGACAGCGTCATCACGCCATTGATCGCGCCGCCCCAGCTGGGTGCCAGCAGGATCAGCGAGAAGGCCATGCCCAGCGACTGCGCCCAGTCCGGGATGGCGGTGTACATCAGGTGATGCGGGCCGGCCCACATGTAGATGGCGATCAGCGCCCAGAAGTGCACGATCGACAGCCGGTAGGAATAGATCGGGCGCTCGGCCTGGCGCGGCACGAAGTAGTACATCATCCCGAGGAAGCCGGCTGTCAGGAAAAAGCCCACCGCGTTGTGCCCGTACCACCACTGCACCATCGCATCCACGGCGCCGGAATAGATCGGGTAGCTGTGCGTGAGCGAGGTGGGAATGGCCAGCGAATTGACGATGTGCAGCATGGCCACGGCGATGATGAAGGAACCGTAGAACCAATTCGCCACGTAGATGTGCCTTACCCGCCGTTTGGCGATGGTGCCAAAGAACACGATTCCGTAGGCGACCCACACGATCGTGATCAGCACGTCGATCGGCCAGATCAGTTCGGCATATTCCTTGCCCTGGGTCATGCCCTGGGGCAGGGTGATGACGGCCAGCACGATCACCGCCTGCCAGCCCCAGAACACGAAGCTGGCCAGCTTGTCGGCGAACAGGCGTACGTGGCAGGTGCGTTGCACGACGTAGAAGCTGGTGCCCATCAGGGCGCTGCCGCCGAAGGCGAAGATCACCGCATTGGTATGCAGCGGGCGCAGGCGACCGAAGCTGAGCCAGGCGATGTCGAAGTTCAGGGCGGGCCAGTACAGCTGGGCGGCAAGCAGCACCCCGACCAGCATGCCGACAATGCCCCAGACCACCGTCATCACGGAAAACCGGCGCACTACCGTGTCGTTGTAGGTCTCCACCGCTGCATTCATCGCTATTCGCCCCTGCCTGTCGTCATCGGCCAGTATCGGCAGCGCGGGGCCGGTGGCACTTGATCGAGGTCAAGTCGGTTCCGATGACCGTCGCGCATGACCTGGATCATGTGAAGTTTGCGCGTAATACCCGACCCTGCGGACAGTCCACGGAGGCCCGCACATGTCCATGCGTAATCGTCCCGCCGCTGCCCTGATCCTGTCTGCGCTGCTGGCGCTTGTCGAAAGCCACCCCGCCATTGCCGCGCCTCCGGCGCCCACCGCGCCCCCTGCGCCCGCGCCGGGGCCGACCCTGGAGCTGCGCCTGCGCAATGAGCGGGTTGACGACGCGAACTTCGCGCGCCAGGCCGACGCGACCACGCTGCGCATGCGCCTGGGCTACCGGACGCCAGCGCATGCGCATGTCAGCGCCCTGGTTGAAGTCGAGGCCACGCAGCATCTTGGCGGCGAGGACTTCAACAGTTCGGCCAACGGGCGCAGCAGCTATCCGCTGGTGGTGGATCCCGACAATACCGAGATCAACCAGGCCTACCTGCAGTGGGCGCCCTCGGCTGCGACGCAGTTGCGCGTCGGCCGGCAGCGCCTGACCTGGGACAACCAGCGCTTCATCGGCAACTCGGGCTGGCGCCAGAACGAGCAGACCTTCGACGCACTCGAACTGCAACATCACGGCGCGGGCGGCTGGCAGTGGCGCTACGGCCACCTGGCCAGCGCGCGGCGCGTCAACGGCTCGGACAACCCGAACATCAACCTGGCCCGCACCCTGCTGGACGCAAACCTGTTCTCGGCCGCGCATGCGCTTGGACCCGGTACGCTCACCGGCTATGCCTATTTCATCGATAGCCGCAGCCAGCCGTTGGCCTCGCATCGTGACCTTGGCCTGCGCTACAGCGCGCGCCGCGAGCGTCCCGGCGGCATCGGCTGGCTGGCCAGCGTGGAGTTTGCCCGCCAGGATCCGCATGGCGAGGGCAGCGCCAACTTCGGCGCGAACTATTTCCTGCTCGAAGGTGGCGGGATCGTGCGCGGGAACACGATCACGGCAGGCTGGGAACGGTTGGGCGGCAATGGGCGGCTCGGATTTGCCACGCCGCTGGCCGGCCTGCACGCATTGAACGGCTGGGCTGACCGGTTCCTGGCCACGCCGCCCGATGGCCTCGACGATCGCTACCTGGGCTGGAATCGCAAGTTTGGCAAGTTCCAGGCGGCCGTTGTCCGGCACGACTTCCGCGCGGCGCGCGGGAACCTGCGCTTTGGCACCGAGACGGATGCGTCGCTGGGATGGGCGTTCCGCCCGCACTGGAGCGCGCTGGCCAAGCTGGCCGACTT
>JBBRZU010000037.1:0-23053 GCA_038236425.1 Lysobacterales bacterium | reverse complement strand
CCGCCCGTCGTCGTCCGGATGAAGAGACCCGCACCATTGGTCGCCTCATGCTGGACGCGAGCTTCTCCCCGGTCCGTCGCGTTGCCTACGCCGTGGAAGCCGCGCGCGTCGAGCAGCGTACCGACCTGGACAAGCTTGTCCTGGACATCGAGACCAACGGCACCATCGACGCCGAGGACGCCATCCGCACTGCGGCTGACATCCTCACCGACCAGTTGTCGGTGTTCGGCGACTTCACCCAGCGCGAGCGCGGTGCGGCCAAGCCGTCCGTCGCGGGCGTGGATCCGGTGCTGTTGCGCCCGATCGACGACCTCGAGCTGACGGTGCGTTCGGCCAACTGCCTCAAGGCCGAGAACATCTATTACATCGGCGACCTGATCCAGCGCACCGAGGTCGAGCTGCTCAAGACCCCGAACCTGGGCAAGAAGTCGCTGACCGAGATCAAGGAAGTGCTGGCACAGCGCGGCCTGTCGCTCGGCATGAAGCTGGAGAACTGGCCGCCGGCCGGCCTGCAGCAGGGCATGATGGGCTGAGAGGCCCGGACAAACATCAGGAAGCACGACAATGCACCACAGAAAATCGGGCCGTAAATTCAGCCGTACCAGCGCGCATCGCGAAGCGATGTTCGTCAACATGGCTGCCTCGCTGATCAAGCACGAGCTGATCCGCACCACGTTGCCCAAGGCCAAGGAATTGCGCCGGGTCGCCGAGCCGCTGATCACCATCGGCAAGGTGGATGGCGTTGCCAACCGCCGTCTCGCGATGTCCCGCCTGCGCGACGCCCAAGCCGTGGGCAAGTTGTTCGTCGAGTTGGGTCCGCGTTACAAGGCTCGTCCCGGCGGCTACCTGCGCATCCTCAAGTGCGGCTTCCGCCCCGGCGACAATGCGCCGATGGCGTATGTCGAGCTGGTCGATCGTCCGCAGTCCGTGGTGGCAACCGCCGAGTAAGCGCTCCGCGCACAGTTGTTTCGACGACCCCGGCTTCGCGCCGGGGTTTTCGTTTGTCGGGTTCGATTGTCGGAGCCAGGTGTCCCGGAGCCGCGCGTTTGCCGGGCCCGACGGCCCGGGTTCGCGCTGGGCCGGGGCAACGGACCCGGTTTCGAAACTTCCGCCGCTGCGCTAAGGTCAATGGCAGCGAGCCTGCCGCCTGGATTCCCATGAGCATCAATCCCAATCCCTTTGCCTGGTCATTCCGCAGCCAGATGCTGTTCGGCTTTGCGGTCTGCGCTGCCCTGCTCACCTATGCAGTGTTCGCGCAGTACGGCCAGATGTTCGAGCCGTGCCCACTTTGCATCTTCCAGCGCGTGGCGATGGCGAAGGTCGGGGTGATCGGGCTGTTGGCCGCGCTGCACAATCCCCGCGGCAGCCTGGGACGTCGCATCTGGGGCGTGCTCGCCTTCCTGGCGGCTGTCGGGGGCGCTGCCATCGCCGGGCGCCATGTCTGGCTGCAGCACCTGCCCGCCGACCAGGTGCCCGCTTGCGGGCCTGGCCTGTCGTACATGGTCGAGTCGATGCCGAGTTGGCTGGCGGTCGTGAAAAAGGTCCTGCAGGGGTCGGGCGAGTGCGCGGAGGTCAACTGGACACTCGGTGGATTCTCGATGCCCGAGTGGACGTTGCTGTGCTTCGTGATGCTTGCCGCTGGTGCGCTGGTCGCCGGTTTCCACCGCCGCTGATCGCAGCAGGAGGCCGCCGCCTGCCGCCGCCGCTGATCGCAGCAGGAGGCCGCCGCCTGCCGCCTATGCGATGATGATGGCCCACTTTTTTCCTGTACTTCCCACGCCATGAATGCCTCCGACCGCACCGTCCATCCCGTCAGCCTCCCGGAAGGGTGGGCGCCGGCGAGCTGGCGTGCCAAGGTCGCCACGCAGCAGCCCCAATATCCCGACGCAGCGGCCCTCGAGGCTGTGCTCGGCGAGCTCCGCCACCTGCCACCGTTGGTGACGTCGTGGGAAATCCTTGCACTCAAGCGGCAGGTTGCCGAGGCCCAGGAGGGCAAGCGTTTCGTCCTGCAGGGAGGCGATTGCGCCGAGAGCTTCAGCGACTGCGAGTCCGGACTGATTTCGAACCGCCTGAAGGTGCTGCTGCAGATGAGCCTGGTGCTCCTGCATGGCCTGCGCCTGCCGGTGGTGCGGGTCGGGCGCTTCGCCGGCCAGTACGCCAAGCCGCGCTCGACCGATGACGAGACGCGTGGCGGCATCACCCTGCCGAGCTACCGCGGCGATTTCGTCAACCAGCCTGAATTCACCGCGGCCGCACGCATGCCGGATCCGCGCCGGATGGTGAAGGGCCACGCGCGCTCGGCGATGACGATGAACTTCGTCCGCGCGCTGATCGATGGCGGTTTCGCCGACCTGCACCATCCCGAGTACTGGGACCTGGCCTGGGTCAGCCATTCGCCTCTCTCCGAGGAATACCACCGCATGGTCGGCGCCGTGGGCGACGCCGTGCGCTTCATGGAAACCATCAGCGGTGCATCACTGCACAATCTCAATCGCACCGAGTTCTACACCTCGCATGAGGCGCTGCTGCTGCCTTACGAAGAAGCGCTGTCGCGGCAGGTTCCGCGCCAGTGGGGCTGGTTCAACCTGGGTACGCACTTCCCGTGGATCGGCATGCGCACGGCGGCACTCGATGGCGCGCACGTGGAATATTTCCGCGGCATCCGCAACCCGGTCGCGGTGAAGATCGGTCCGTCGGTGACGCCCGAGCAACTGCTGCGCTTGGCCGACGTGTTGAATCCGGACAACGAACCCGGGCGCCTGACCTTTATCCAGCGCATGGGTGCGGGCAAGGTCGAAGATCGCCTTCCTCCGCTGGTGCAGGCGACGCAGCGCGAGGGCCGGCGCGTGCTGTGGATTTGCGATCCGATGCATGGCAATACCGAAAGCACCAGCAACGGGTTCAAGACGCGCCGCTTCGACAATATCCGCGACGAACTCGAGCGCAGCTTCGACATCCACGCCGCACTTGGTTCACGCTTGGGCGGCGTGCACCTGGAGTTGACCGGCGAAGACGTGACCGAATGCCTGGGCGGTGCGCGCGAGTTGACCGAGTTGGACCTCGAGCGCGCCTATCGCTCGACCGTGGACCCGCGCCTGAACTATGAGCAGTCGATGGAAATCGCGATGCTCATCGTGCGCAAGCAGGCGGCACTGGCGAAGCCTGCGCAGGCCTGAAACCTGCGCAGGCCTGCAACCTGCGCGATCCCGAATCCTGGATCTGCCGCGGAGTTGCCGCGCCCTGGGCGCGGCTGCCCGGATCAGGGAGTGACGAGCGTGGGCAGGTACTGCGGCGGCTTGCGCAGGTGCGTGGCCTGTTCGTAGGCGTACGCGAAGCCGAGAAGCTCCGGCTCGGAATAGGAACGCCCGAGGAAGGCCAGGCCAATCGGCAAACCGCGCACGTCGCCCATTGGAACCGTGATGCTGGGCGTGCCCGCGACGGCAGCAATGCCGTAGCCAGCGCCGAGGAAGTGATCACCCAGCACCGGATCGGTCGGCCAGGCCGGCGCCATGCTGGGTGCGATCAGTGCATCCAGCTTGTCCTTGTCGAGCGTTGCGATGAGTCCCTGCGCGCCGGCCAGGCGTCGCGCGTCATCGCGCGCCTGGCGGTAGGCAGCATCGGTCAGCGGCCCTTTTTTCTGCGCCTGTTCGAACAGCTCCTGCCCGAACAACGGCATGGCGTCGGCGGCGTGGGCCGTGTCCCACGCGATCAGCGCTTCCAGCGACTTCTGCGCCGAGGGGCTTTTTGCAAGATAGCTGTTGAGGCCGTTCTTGAACTCGTAAAGAAGTACTTCAAATTCCGGTTTGTCCCACTGGCCGAAGGTCGGGACTTTGACTTCGACCACTTCGCCGCCAGCGGCCTTGATCGCGGCGACGGCCTTGTCCATCGCTGCATCCACGTCCGGGTGGTAGCCCATGGTCTGGCGCAGCAAGCCGAAGCGCTTGCCCTTCAGTGCGTCGGTCTTGAGGAAACTGGTGTAGTCCGGCGGGATGTTTCCGGCGGCGGCATGCGCTGCGGGGTCGGCTTCATCCACGGATGCCATGGCGCCGAGCAGCAGCGCAACGTCGGCCACGCTACGACCCATCGGGCCGGCGGTGTCCTGGCTGATCGAGATCGGGATGATGCCGTTGCGACTGACCAGACCGACGGTCGGCTTGAGGCCGACCAGGCCGTTCACCGACGAAGGGCAGATGATGCTGCCGTCGGTTTCAGTACCCACGCCGACAGCGGCGAAGCTGGCGGCGATCGCCGTGCCGGTGCCGGCGCTTGAGCCGCACGGATTACGGTCGAGCACATAGGCATTCTTCGTTTGCCCGCCACGCGAGCTCCAGCCGGAGATGGAGCGCGTCGAGCGGAAATTGGCCCACTCGCTGAGGTTGGTCTTGCCGAGGATAACGGCACCCGCGGCGCGCAGCCGAGCGGCGACGAAGGCGTCCGCGGCAGGCTTGTTGTCGGCAAGCGCCAGGGAGCCGGCCGAATTGGCCATGCCGACCACATCGATGTTGTCCTTCAGCAGCACGGGCACGCCGTGCAACGGGCCACGCACCTTGCCTGTCTTGCGCTCGGCGTCGAGCGCGTCGGCTTCCTTGAGCGCATCGGGATTGAGCTCGATGACGGCATTGAGTCCTGGCCCTTTCTTGTCCATCGCCGCGATGCGATCCAGGTAGGCCTGGGTGAGGTCGTGCGAGCTGACCTCGCCCGAGGCGAGCTTGGCCGCAGCATCGGTGGCTGACAGCTCGGCAACATCCAGACCAGTCTTGGCGGCGGGCGGCGGATTGGCGGTCGAGCCGGCGGGCGTGGACGGCGGCGTTGGCTTGCAGGCCGCAAGAGCGGCGGCGATCGCGATCAGCAGGACAAAACGACGCATGGCATTCCCCGAGAAATAAAAAGGCCCGGGACGTTGCCGTCCCGGGCCTTCGAGTATAGCGAGGCGACGTTTTAGCCGCGTGAGGCCTTCTTGCGATCCTGCTCGGTACGATCCTTCTTGCGCAGGCGGATGGCCACCGGCGTGACTTCCACCAGCTCGTCGTCGGCGATGAACTCCAGCGCCTGTTCCAGCGACAGCTTCAAGGGCGGGATCAGCGCTTCGGTATCGTCCTTGCCGGATGCGCGGAAGTTGGTCAGCTGCTTGGCGCGCAGGGCGTTGACTGTGAGGTCATTGTCCTTGGCGTGGACGCCGACGATCTGGCCCTCATAGATTTCTTCGCCGGGCTCGACCATCAGGCGGCCGCGTTCCTGCATGAAGAACTGGGCGTAGGCGGGCGAGGGGCCGGTGCCGTTGGAGATCATCACGCCGTTCTGGCGCTCGGCAATGGCGCCTTCCGAACGCGGGCCGAAATGGTCGAACACGTGGAACAGCAGGCCGGTGCCAGCGGTGATCGTGCGGAACTCGGTCTGGAAGCCGATCAGGCCGCGTGCCGGGATCATGAAGTCGATGCGCACGCGACCCTTGCCATCCGGCTCCATGTTGGTGAGCTGGCCGCGACGCTCGCCCAGGCGCTGCATGACGCCACCCTGGTACTGCTCCTCGAGATCCACCACCAGGCTCTCGATCGGCTCCATCTTCTGGCCATCGATGATCTTCACGATCACTTCCGGACGCGACACGGCGAGCTCATAGCCTTCGCGACGCATCGTTTCGATCAGGATCGACAGGTGCAACTCGCCACGGCCGCTGACCTTGAACTTGTCGGCATCGTCGGTCTCTTCGACCTTCAGCGCGACATTGTGCATGGCTTCGCGCATCAGGCGGTCGCGCAGCTGGCGCGAGGTGAGGAACTTGCCGCCGCTGCGATCCTTGTTGCCGGCGAACGGGGAATTGTTCACCTGGAAGGTCATGCTGATGGTTGGCTCGTCCACTGTCAGCACCGGCAGTTGCTCCGGCGTGTCCAGGGCGCAGACAGTGTCGGAAATGCCGAGGTTCTCGATGCCGGAGATGGCGATGATGTCGCCAGCGTTGGCTTCGTCCACTTCCAGGCGCTCAAGGCCGAGGAAGCCCATCACCTGCATCACCTTGCCGGTACGGACCTTGCCCTCGCGATCGACGATCGACACCGGCATGTTGCCGCGCACCTTGCCGCGCTGCACGCGACCGATGCCGATGATGCCGACGTAGTTGCTGTAGCTCAGCGAAGTGACGCGCATCTGGAACGGGCCGTCCATGTCCACCGGCGGCGGCGACACATGGTCGACGATGGCCTGGAACAGCGGGGTCATGTCGCCCGAGGTCACGTCCGGCTCCAGGCCGGCGAAGCCGTGCAGCGCCGAGGCGTAGACGGTGTGGAAGTCGAGCTGCTCATCCGACGCGCCGAGGCGGTCGAAGAGGTCGAAGGTCTGGTCCAGCACCCAGCTCGGGCGGGCGCCCGGCCGGTCGACCTTGTTGACCACGACGATCGGCTTGAAGCCCATCGCGAAGGCCTTCTGGGTCACGAAGCGGGTCTGCGGCATCGGGCCGTCCATGGCGTCAACCAGGATCAGCACGGAGTCGACCATCGACAGCACGCGCTCGACCTCGCCGCCGAAGTCGGCGTGGCCCGGGGTATCGACGATATTGATCCGGTAGTCCTCGCCGGCGGGCGAGGTCCAGCGGATGGCAGTGTTCTTGGACAGGATCGTGATGCCACGTTCCTTTTCCAGATCGTTGCTGTCCATCATCCGTTCAGTGGTGACGGTGCGCTCGCTGAACGTGCCGGACTGCTTGAGCAGTTGGTCAACGAGGGTGGTCTTGCCATGGTCGACGTGGGCGACGATGGCGACATTGCGGAGCTTTTCGATGGACATGGCTGGCGACGCCCCTGGGCATCGGGACGCGGATGAATTGGGTAGCCCGCAAGTATAGCTGGTACCGGGGCTGGACGCCCGTCGGCTGTTATCCTTGTCGGCTCGACCCCAGTCGACCTCACTCGACCCCCAAGGAGCCCGCCATGTCCGACCTGACCGCCACCATCACCACGTCCAAAGGGCCGATTCACCTGCGCCTGCATGGCGACAAGACCCCCGTGACCGTTGCCAGCTTCGTGAACCTGGCCAAGCGCGGCTATTACGACAGCCTGAGCTTCCACCGCGTGATCCCGGACTTCATGGTCCAGGGCGGCTGCCCCCAGGGCACCGGCACGGGTGGCCCTGGCTACAAGTTCGAGGACGAGACCCGCCCCGACCTGCGCCATGAGCGCGGCGGCGTGTTGTCGATGGCCAATGCCGGCCCGCGCACCAATGGCAGCCAGTTCTTCATCACCCACGTGGCCACGCCATGGCTCGATGGCAAGCACACTGTGTTCGGCGAAATCGTCGGGCCGGAAGACCAGGTCGTGGTCGATGCCATCCGCGGCGGCGACAAGATCGAGAGCATCCGCATTTCCGGCGACGCTGACGCGCTGCTGGCCGCGCAGGCTGACCGCGTGGCGGAGTGGAACAAGGTCCTGAGCGCCTGACTCACGGTCCGCGCACTGCACGCCCGGCGCCGCCAGGCCCGGGTGGGCGGCGTCGTGCCGGAGGGCGGTGATATCATTGCGGGGCTCGATAACGGCGTTTTCGCCGCGGTCGCCACGTCCAACTCGACAGAGGTTCCGATGCCCCAGCTTGCCCGCCGGATGGGCCGCGCCAAGCCCAGCGCCATCATGGCCGTCGCAGACAAAGCCAAGGCCCTGAAGGCCGCCGGCCGCGACATCATCAGTTTCTCCATCGGTGTTCCGAATTTCCTGCCCGGCTCGCACGTTTACGCCGCGGTGCGCGACGCCCTCGATCATGATTCGGGCCAGTACGGATCCAATCGCGGCGCCGACGCGCTGCTTGATGCCTTCCTCAAGCACGCCGAAGGTGTCGGTCTGGCCGGCTACGGGCGCAAGAACGTCTCCACCGGCATCGGCGCCAAGCACGTGCTGTACAACCTTGCCGAGGCACTGCTCGACGAAGGCGACACCATGGCCTACGCGGTGCCGTACTGGACCACGTATGCCGATATCGCCGACATCTGCAACGCCAAGCGCCTCGAATTGCCTTGCCCGGCCAGCCAGAGCTACAAGCTGACGCCGGCGCAGCTTGATGCCGCGCTGGTCCAGAAGCCGAAGATCTTCCTGTTCAACAATCCGAACAACCCGACCGGCATGGCCTACACCAAGTCCGAGATCGAGGCGCTGGCCGATGTGCTGGTGCGCCACACCGACACCTGGATCATCTGCGATGACATCTACAACCGCATGGTGTTCGACGGCATCGGTTACCACAATTTCGCGCACAGCCAGCCGTCGCTGCGCGAGCGCATGATCTTCGTGGATTCGCTGTCCAAGACCTACGGCATGCCTGGCTGGCGGGTCGGTTTCATGCTCGGACCGGAGTCGGTGGCGCAGGCAGTGACGGTGCTGAACTCCAACCACATCACCAACATTCCCGAAATCGTGACGGCAGCCGCGATCGCCGCGCTATCCGGGCCGCAGGATATCCCGGTGGCGAAGTGCGCCGAGTTCCAGGCCAAGCGCGACCAGGTGATGGCGGTGATGAATGCCATTTCCGGGCTGGTTTGCCCCAAGCCGGAGGGCGCGTTCTACGTATTCCCGGACGTCAGCTTCGCCTTTGGCAAGCGGCATGGCGACATGGCCATCGGTAATGACGTGGAACTGTGCAGCGCGCTGCTCGAGGCAAAGGGCGTGGCCTGCGTGCCAGGCTCCGCGTTTGGCGAACCGCGTGCGCTGCGCATTTCCTACACCTGTCCGACGGCGCAATTGCCCGAAGGCCTGCGACGATTCCAGGAATTCTTCGCAGAGTTGGTTTGAAGCAGGGATCGGGGATCAGGGATTCAACTTCCTCCCCGGTCTTGCGCCTTTCGCTTCGCCGCCCCAGGTGATGACGTCCGCCCCGAACTTTAAATCCCCAATCCCCAATCCCCAATCCCCAATCCGCAATCCCCAATCCCCAATCCCCAATCCCCAATCCCCAATCCAGATAGCGATCACGGACAAATCAGATGACCACCAAGACTCCAATGCGCGTCGCCGTCACCGGTGCCGCTGGCCAGATCGGCTACTCCCTCGTGTTCCGCATCGCCTCTGGCGAAATGCTTGGCCCGGACCAGCCGGTGATCCTGCAGATGCTCGAGCTGCCGATGGACAAAGCCCAGGCCGCGCTGAAGGGCGTGATGATGGAACTGGAAGATTGCGCGTTCCCGCTGCTGGCCGGGATGGTCGGTACCGATGATCCGCTGGTTGCATTCAAGGATGCCGACGTCGCGATGCTGGTCGGTGCACGCCCGCGCGGCCCGGGCATGGAGCGCAAGGACCTGCTGCTGGAAAACGCGAAAATCTTCACCGCCCAGGGCGCCGCGTTGAACGCCGTCGCCTCACGCACCTGCAAGGTCCTGGTGGTCGGCAATCCGGCCAACACCAATGCCTACATCGCGATGAAGTCCGCGCCGGATCTCGATCCGCGCAATTTCACCGCGATGCTGCGCCTCGATCACAACCGTGCCCTCGGCCAGCTTGCCCTGCGCACCGGCAAGGCGGTCGGTGACATCAAGCGCCTGGTTGTGTGGGGCAACCACAGCCCGACCATGTATCCGGACTACCGCTTCGCCACCATCGGCGGCGCGTCGGTGAAGGACGCCGTCGCCGACGAAGCATGGAACCGCGGCACCTTCATCCCGACCGTCGGCAAGCGCGGCGCGGCGATCATCGAGGCGCGTGGCCTGTCGTCGGCGGCCTCCGCTGCCAACGCCGCCATCGACCACATCCACGACTGGGTGCTTGGCACTGGCGGCGAGTGGATCACGATGGGCGTGCCCTCCGACGGCAGCTACGGCATTCCCGCGGGCGTGATGTACGGCTTCCCGGTGGTGTGTGCCGATGGCGACTACACGATCGTGCAGGGACTGGACGTCGACGAGTTCAGCCGCGGCATGATGGACAAGACCCTGGCCGAGCTCGAGGAAGAGCGCGCCGGCGTCGCCAGCCTCCTGTAAGAACCACGCAAAGGCGGCCTCCGGGCCGCCTTTGCGCATGAAGGACCCACGATGATGCAATCCAGTTCCGCCGGCGCGCGCTTCCGTGCTGCCGTTGCCGCCGAGTCGCCGTTGCAGGTGATGGGCAGCATCACCGCCTATGCCGGCCTCATGGCCAAGCGCACCGGATACAAGGCGCTGTACCTGT
Organism: Lysobacterales bacterium; assembly: GCA_038236425.1. Lineage (GTDB taxonomy): Bacteria > Pseudomonadota > Gammaproteobacteria > Xanthomonadales > Xanthomonadaceae > Arenimonas. The sequence continues at coordinate 12,917 of JBBRZU010000037.1, read as the reverse complement.
CCGGTGGCGGCGTTGCCGCCAACTCCCTTGGCGTGCCCGACCTGGGCATCAGCACGATGGAAGACGTGTTAACCGATGCGCGTCGCATCGTTGACGCAACCGGCATGCCGCTGCTGGTGGACATCGACACCGGCTGGGGTGGCGCCTTCAACATCGGGCGCACGGTCCGCGCTTTCCAGAACGCAGGCGTCGGCGCCGTGCATATGGAGGACCAGGTTGGCCAGAAGCGCTGTGGCCATCGGCCTGGCAAGGAAGTGGTCAGCACCGCCGAAATGGTCGATCGCATCAAGGCCGCCGTGGACGCGCGCACCGATCCATCCTTCGTGATCATGGCGCGCACCGACGCCGCCGCGGTCGAAGGCCTGGATGCTGCCATCGCGCGTGCCGTTGCCTACGTCGAGGCTGGTGCCGACATGGTCTTCCCGGAAGCGATGCGCTCACTGGATGATTTCAGCAAGGTCAAGGCGGCGGTGATGGTGCCGGTGCTCGCCAACCTCACCGAATTCGGCGACACGCCCTTTTACACCGTGGACGAATTGCGCGAGGCCGGCGTGGACATCGCGCTGTATTGCTGTGGCGCCTATCGCGCCATGAATAAGGCGGCTCTGCATTTTTACGAAACCGTGCGTCGCGACGGAACGCAGAAAAACATCATCAACACGCTGCAGACGCGCGCCGAGTTGTATGACTTCCTTGGCTACCATGCCTACGAAGACAAGCTCGATGCCTTGTTTGCCCAGGAAAAAAAGGAGCTTTGACCATGAGCGAGATCGACCAGGCCGGCGCGACCGGAGCCACGCCCGCCCCGAGGGTCAAGAAGTCGGTTGCCCTCAGCGGCACCCCTGCGGGCAATACCGGGCTGTGCACCGTCGGCCGCAGCGGCAACGACCTGCATTACCGTGGCTATGACATCAAGGACCTGGCCGAGCGCAGCACGTTCGAGGAGGTCGCGCACCTTCTGGTGCACGGCAAGCTGCCGACTGCGTCGCAACTCGAGGCCTATCGCACCAAGCTCAAGCGCCTGCGCGGCCTGCCCGCGATCGTCACCGATGCGCTCGAGCTGATTCCCGCCAACGCGCATCCGATGGACGTGTTGCGCACCGGTTGCTCGGTGCTTGGCACCGTCCTGCCGGAGCGGGAAGGGCATGCGGATTGGGAAGCGCGTGACATCGCCGACAAACTGATGGCCAGTTTTGCTTCGATGCTGCTGTACTGGTGGCAGTTCACCCGCAACAGTCGCCGCATCGACTGCGAGACCGATGATGATTCGATCGCCGCGCATTTCCTGCACCTGCTGCATGGCCACGCGCCCAGTGCGATGCATGCGCGCGCGCTTGATCGTTCGCTGATCCTCTATGCAGAGCACGAGTTCAACGCCAGCACCTTTGCCGCGCGGGTCATCGCCGGCACCGGTTCGGACATCTTCAGCTGCATCACCGGCGCGATCGGTGCATTGCGCGGGCCCAAGCATGGCGGCGCAAACGAAGTGGCGATGGAAATCATCAGCCGCTACGACAATGCCGACGGCGCCGAAGCCGACATCCGTGCGCGCGTCGAGCGCCGCGAAGTGGTGATCGGATTCGGCCACCCGGTATACACGGTGTCGGATCCGCGCAACCCGATCATCAAGGAAATCTCGCGCGAACTGTGCGCCGAGGGCGGCAACCAGTTGTTGTTCGACGTCAGCGAGCGCATCGAGACGTTGATGTGGGACATGAAGAAGATGTTCCCGAACCTGGATTGGTACAGCGCTTCGGCCTACCACATGATGGGCGTGCCGACGGCGATGTTCACGCCGCTGTTCGTCATCGCGCGCACCAGCGGTTGGTCCGCGCACGTGATCGAGCAGCGCAATGACGGCAAGATCATCCGGCCCAGCGCGAACTACACTGGACCCGAGGATCGCGCCTACGTGCCGATCGACAAGCGCGTCTGACGCAGCAATCGCCGTTGCCCGATCGGGCGGCGGCGGGTACGGCGGGGCGGCCTGCTACTGCAGGCGATCCACGGCGTAGAAGGTGTGCGACCCGATGGTCGCCACCGCCGGGTAGGTCTTCCATGACGGCGTTGCCGAGGTCAGCGCGAAGTGGCTGGCACCGGGCACGATCTCGCGACGCGGACCTTCCGGGGAGAACCAGTCGTCTTCGGCACTGAAGGCAATGTCCATCGCCTTCTGCCAGGCCTCGAGCGAGTCCACCCGGAAGTTCGGGCTGACGATGCTCGGGGCAAACTGGTGCGGCGCGGTCACCACGTCGCAGGTGGAGTCACCCCAGCGTCCGTCGGACTGGCGGCGCAGGGCGACTTCGGCCACGGCGCGCTGGCCGATGGCCGGCTGGTCGCGGGCCTCGAGGTAAACCGTGGTTGCCAGGCAAAGCGGGTCGGCCGCAGTCTGCGGCAACAGGCTGGACAACCACAACAGGAAGGACAGTTTCATGGCGTTTTCGTGCTCAGTTGGGCGGCCGCGCGCGCCCGAGGGGCGGAGCGTGGGCCGGACTACGTGAGGGAGGGGACGGATTGTGGGTCCGCATTCCCGCCGGCGGCGTTCGGGCCGGTCGGGGAATCGCCACGCTGCCAGGGCGGGCGCCAAAGAATCCGGGGATCAGGGCCCCCGGCGAGGCGGCATTCTACCTATGCCTGAGCAGACTGCATGAATTCCCGTTCAGCTAGAACGCGGCGGCCAGCCTGGAACCCTGCTCAATGGCCCGCTTTGCGTCCAGTTCCGCGGCGATGTCGGCGCCGCCTATCAGGTGCGGCTGCCGCCCCGCTGCCTTCAGCGGCTCCAGCAGGGCGCGCAGCGGTTCCTGGCCGGCGCAGATGACCACGGTGTCCACGGGCAGCAGTTGTTCCAGCCCATCCACGCGGATGCGCAGGCCTGCATCACCCATGCCCAGGTATTCCACCCCGCCCAGCGCGACAACGCCCTTGCCCTTCAATGCTGCCCGGTGGATCCAGCCCGTGGTCTTGCCGAGGCGGGCACCCGGCTTGCCAGCACTGCGCTGGAGCAGCCAGATCTGCCGCGGGGACGGCTCCGGATTCGGCTTGCGCAGGCCGCCCGGTCCTTCGAAGTCGGGGCGGACGCCCCATTCCGCCATCCAGCGAGCCGTGTCCAGCGTCGGTGACGGAGGATCCTGGGCCAGGAATTCGGCGACGTCGTAGCCGATGCCGCCCGCGCCCACCAGGGCCACCCGCGGTCCGACCGTCGCGCGGCCTTCGATGACATCGGTGTAGCTGACGACCCGCGGATGGTCGGCACCCGGAAAGTCCACTTTGCGCGGGCTGATGCCGGTCGCCAGCACGATCTCGTCGAAGGATTCGGCGAGCAGGGCCGCGGCATCGACGCGCTGCCCCAACCGTTGTTCCACGCCGTGGCGCTCGAGCGCATCGGCAAAATAACGCAAGGTCTCGGAAAACTCCTCTTTCCCGGGAATGCGGCGCGCCAGGTTGAACTGGCCGCCGATCACCGGCGCGGCATCAAACAGGGTCACGTGGTGACCGCGCTCGGCGGCCACGCTCGCGCAGGCCAGTCCCGCTGGGCCAGCGCCCACGACGGCAATGCGGCGCGGCGTCGTGGTCGGGCGGTACACCAGGTCGGTCTCCGCGCAGGCGCGCGGATTGACCAGGCAACTGGCGATCTTGTTCTGGAAGGCATGATCCAGGCAGGCCTGGTTGCAGGCGATGCAGGTGTTGATCCGTTGCGGCTGTCCGGCACGCGCTTTCGCGACCCACTGCGGATCGGCCAGCAGGGGGCGCGCCATCGAGATCATGTCGGCATCGCCGGCCGCGAGGATGGCTTCGGCCACATCGGGCATGTTGATCCGGTTGGTCGCCACCAATGGCAACTTGACATGCGGCTTGAGCTTGGCGGTGACGCCGGCAAAGGCCGCGCGCGGCACGGAAGTCGCGATCGTCGGGACGCGCGACTCGTGCCAGCCGATGCCGGTATTGATGATGCTGGCGCCGGCCGCCTCGATTGCCTTGGCCTGCTGCACGATCTCGTCCCAGGCCGTGCCTTCGGGCACCAGTTCGAGCATGGACAAACGGTAGATCAGGATGAAGTCGGGCCCGACCGCCTCGCGGATGCGATCGACGATCTCGACCGCGAAGCGCATCCGCTTTTCGGGAGTTCCGCCCCACGCGTCGTTACGCTTGTTGGTGCGCGCCGACAGGAACTGGTTGATCAGATAGCCTTCCGAGCCCATCACTTCGACGCCGTCGTAACCGGCCTCGCGCGCCAGCCGGGCGCAATTCACATAGGCGCTGATTTGTCGCTCCACGCCCCAGGACGTGAGCTTGCGCGGCTTGAACGGGTTGATCGGCGCCTGGATACCCGATGCCGAGACGGTCAGCGGGTGGTAGCCGTAACGGCCCGCATGCAGGATCTGCAGGCAGATGCGCGAACCCGCAGCGTGTACCGCAGACGTGATGATGCGGTGCTTGTGGATTTCCCAGGGCCAGCTGAGCTTGGCCGCGAACGGCTTGAGCCAGCCTGCGATGTTCGGCGATACGCCGCCGGTCACCATCAGCCCGGTGCCACCTTCTGCGCGCTCGCGGAAATATGCTGCCAGGCGCGGGTAATCGCGGCTGCGATCCTCAAGTCCGGTGTGCATCGAGCCCATCAGGACCCGGTTGGGCAAGGTGCAGAAGCCGAGGTCCAGGGGCGCGAACAGGTGCGGATAGGCGTTGGCGGGCATGCGTCGTCTGTGCGTTCGGGATGCTGGAACCATGCCCGAGCCCCGACGAGCACACAAGCCGAGCGGGTGCGGTTCTGGCAAAATAACCGGCTTTCCACACCAGAATCGAGCCCAATCCCATGAGCCACGCCGATATCCGCTCCGCCGTCCGCCCCGATCCCGACCAGGCGATGGTGGACATCGCCGACTACGTGGTGGACTTCGATGTCACCTCGGCCGAGGCCATTGATACTGCGCGCTACATGCTGCTGGATTCGCTGGGCTGCGCGATGCTGGCGATGAAGCACCCCGAGTGCGTGAAGCACCTGGGCCCCCTGGTGCCTGGCGCGAACCTGGCCGGCGGCGTGAAGGTGCCCGGCACCTCGCATGTGCTCGATCCGGTGCAGGGCGCCTACAACATCGGTGTACAGGTGCGCTGGCTGGATTTCAACGATACCTGGCTGGCTGCGGAATGGGGCCATCCTTCGGATAACCTCGGTGCCATCCTGTCGGTGGCCGATTACCTCAGCCGCAAGGCCGTCGGTGAGGGCGGCCAGCCCCTGCTGGTGCGGGATGTGCTCGGCTACGCGGTGAAAGCGCACGAAATCCAGGGCGTTTATGCCTTGCAGAACAGTTTCAACCGGGTTGGCCTGGACCACGTGATCCTGGTCCGCCTGGCCTCCACCGCGGTCGCCACGCGCATGCTCGGCGGTGGCAAGGATGAAATCGTCAATGCCGTCTCGCACAGCTGGATCGACGGCGGGGCGCTGCGCACCTACCGCCACGCGCCGAACGCCGGCCCGCGCAAGAGTTGGGCCGCCGGCGATGCCTGCCGTCGCGCCGTCACCCATGCGCTGAACGCCGTGAAGGGCTGTGTTGGCTATCCGAGCGCACTCAGCGCCAAGACCTGGGGGTTCTACGACGTGGCGTTCAAGGGCCAGCCGTTCGCGTTTGAGCGGGGTTTCGGCAGCTACGTCATGGAAAACGTCCTGTTCAAGCTCAGCTTCCCGGCCGAGTTCCACGCCCAGACCGCGGTTGAATGCGCCATGCAGCTGCATCCGCAGGTCGCCGGGCGGATCGACCAGATCGCCCGGATTGACGTGCAGACCCAGGAAGCCGGGGTCCGGATCATCGACAAGACCGGTCCGCTGGCCAACTACGCCGACCGCGACCACTGCCTGCAGTACATGATCGCCGTGCCACTGCTGTTCGGCCGCCTGACGGCGGAGGACTACATGGATGCCGTCGCCGCCGACCCGCGCATTGATCTTTTGCGCGAAAAGATGGTCGTGACCGAGAATCCGCGCTTCACGGCTGACTATTTCGATCCGGACAAACGGTTCATCGGTAACTCCGTTCAGGTTCACTTCAAGGACGGGACGAGCACTGACCTGGTCTCGATCGACTACCCGATCGGGCACCGTCGTCGTCGCGCCGAAGGCGTCCCGGTGCTGCTGGCGAAGTTCGCAGCGGCGATCGCCGGGCAGCTTCCGGCTCACCGGGTTGCGCGCATCCAGGCCCTGGCAGCCGACCCAGCCGGCCTGGATGCGACCCCGATCCATGAGTTCATGGATCTTTTCGCCCTCTAAGGTTATTGTGCGGTTCATCGCGACTTGTTATATTCAGGTTAACGCCCCCTCGAACACGGACGTTACGTGGTATGGCATGGCACCAGCCGGGCCGATTACCGAAGTGAACTTTTTTCTCACGGATATATGGAGTTGAACATGAAGAAGAAACTTCTGTGCTGCGCCCTGCTTGCTGGAATGAGCATGGCCCAGTCTGCGATGGCCCAGAGCTATGACGATCGCTTTTACATCACCGCCGGTGCCGGCGTTGGCTTTTTCGACAAGGACCGCGCCGTCTCTGACGACGTGTACGGCACCTTGGGCTTCGGCAAGTTCATTTCGCCGAACGTCTCGATTGACGCCGAGCTGTGGCATTCCAATCCGGATCTGAACCAGTCTGGCGTCGCTGGCAGCTTCCTCTCCACCACGATCACCGAGCGCAACTGGGAACTGATGAGCCTGGCCATCACCGGCCGCTATCACTTCATCGAGGAAGGGCGTAGCTGGAACCCGTATCTGGCCCTCGGCATTGGCGCCCAGGAGCATCACGACGGCACCCGCACGCAGCCGCAGGCCCTTGGCTTCAACAAGAGCCGCGTTGGTACCAACCTGCTGTTGCTTGCCGGCGCCGGTATCCAGAAGGATCTGGGTTACGCCAGCATGCGCGCAGAAATCGGCGCCCGCTTCGACATGGACGACAAGGGTGTCAGCAACGACTATTACGTCGATGGTTACCTCGGCGTGTCGTTCCTGTTCCCGATCGGTCCGGAAGCCACCCCGGCCCCCGAGCCCGCCCCGATGCCGCAGAAAACCTGCGCGGATCTGGACGACGACGGCGACGGCGTGAACAACTGCGACGACAAGTGCCCCGGTACGCCGGCTGGCCAGGCAATCGGACCGGACGGCTGCGCGCTGCCTGCCCCGGAGCCGGAGCCGGTCATGGAGCCGAAGCCCTTCAAGGGCTGATCGCTGCCGCATCGCGACTCTCGAAGCCCGGCGCAAGCCGGGCTTCGTTTTTTTGGATCCGGGCTGTACCCGAACCGAGACGACGAGACTCGTGCGATTGTTCCGAACGCCAACGAAGATGGTTCGGACAGTCCGGGGAGCCGGGCCGAGAAGCGCCGCACTGGATTGAACGCGCAAAACCAAAGCAGCCTGGCCGGACGCTGCTTGCCTGGTGCAGCGACACGCAGCTACGCGTCGCAGGGGATCCCAACTTTGGGCTCGATTATCCGTGACGGAAAAAACCCGGCGCTCGCCCTGAAACCGCATCCGGGAAATGCCCGAAAAGCAGGAGCGTCAGGGCGGGCTTGTCGCTTCCACCGAATTCAACACTGCGGACAAACATCCCGCGCCCTCGTTGCGGGGACGCGGAACGCCGGGCATCAGCGCCCTACTGCGAGAGCTTGGGCTGCCCGGCGTCGGGGGCCTGCACCATCTGGGCGGCGCGCGCGTTCAATGCTGTCGAGCCTTGTTGTGACCCAGACACCGCTGCGCCGCCGGGGTTGAACCCGAACAGCTCACTCGCCGCGCCCGTCTCCGGCAGAACGTAGACGATGCCCTTGGTCTTGGCGAAGGTGGGACTGACCATCGTCGCGTAGAACTCCGCCGGAACGTTGATGCAGCCGAAGGAGATGCGATTGTCCTGCGCCGTGGCGCTCTTGAGTCGCTCGGCGCGTCGTTCGGCCGGTGTTCCCTTCACAACCGCATGCAGCGAAATCGATGCGTCGTAGTCGAGCACGAGGAGCTCCTTGCCGTGCGAGTCGATGGCAAGTCTTGACACGAAGCGACCCGCGGGCGTAACGCGATCTTGCGCCTTCATCGCTGCCATCTTGGTGTCGTTTGCAACGATCAAACGATCACCGCGCGCCATGCCGAGCAGCGCCGGCGAGCTGCCCAGGAGCTGCCCGGCAGGATTGAAAGCGAAAACCTGGGCGTTGACCTTGTCGATCAGCAGGTACGGCAGGCTGGAGTTGTCACCGGAATCGATGACCCAGCGCGCAACGCGCTGCAATTCCGCCGAGGCCGACGGCCGCGCCGAATCGACCGGGGTCGATTCCGGTGCGACTGACGGCGGCAGCGCGGGATTGATCACGGTCGATTGCGGTGCAATTGACGGCGGTAGCGCAAGATTGATCGAGGTCGATTGCGGTGCGACTGACGGATGCAGCGCCAGATCGATCGGGGTCGATTGCGGTGTGGCTGCCGAAGACTTCGGCAGCGGCACTGCCGGAGCCTTCGGTTGAGCACGAACAGGCATTGCGCTGGATGCAAGCAGCAAGCCCAGGACTATCGGTCGAATCGGAATCTGCATGCGATTGGTTGCGGCAAATCCGCGGTTATGGATTCAGGCAACATCATACGTCATGTCTGCGCAGGTTCGGAATGGCCCCGTTGCGCGACGTGAGTCCGATTTCGACACGCGGGTCGGAAGCTTCGTAATTTTCGTTTCTGAACGCGAATTGAACGCTTTGGTCAAGCTCAGGCGCCCGCCGAATCCCTGCCGGTGATGGAAGTTGCCTGGCAACTCAACAGCGAGCGCCAGTCTTCCGCCAACATGAGGATTCGCTCCGCCTGCCGCGGTTGCGCCGGGACAACAACGCGCGCCAATCGACGCGTGCTGCATGCCGATCGTCCAATCGCTCGTGCGCATTCTCGCCGAGCAGCAGGTCGTGGTCGTGGCCGCGACCGACGCGTCCCCCGCTCAAGGAAGACGACACGCCACGTTATCATGTCGTTAATTTCAACTCGAACCTGGACGTTGCTTGGTATGGCGTGGCACTTGCCCAGCCGATGACCAGAGTGAAATTTTTCTACTGTAAATATGGAGTTGAACATGAAGAAGAAACTTCTGTGCTGCGCCCTGCTGGCTGGCATGAGCATGGCCCGGACGGCTGCCCGGTGCCGCTGACCATCGACCTGAAGGGCGTGAACTTCGATTTCGACAAGTCCACCCTGCGTCCTGACGCGGTTGCGATCCTCGATGAGGCCGTCGCCATCCTCGGCAAGTACCCGCAGTTGCGCGTTGAAGTCGCCGGCCATACCGACTCGATCGGTACCGAGCAGTACAACCAGGGCCTGTTCGAGCGTCGCGCCCGCGCCGTGTACGGCTACCTGTCCGGCCACGGCATTGATGCCGGCCGCATGCAGGGTCCGAATGGCTACGGCGAGAGCCGTCCGATTGCCCCGAACACCAATGATGATGGTTCGGACAATCCGGAAGGCCGCGCCAAGAACCGCCGCACCGAGCTGAACGTCCAGAACTGATCTGGTCTACGGCTGCAATACCCGAAGCGCGGCCTTGCGCCGGGCTTTTTTTCTTGCGCCTTTGCTTCACCAACTTCAGGTTTCCATCGTTGCCCCGGCGCCACGGCGCGGACTATCCTCCAGCGTTGCCTTGCCGGACTGCGCGCATGACCCCCATTCGATCCATGCTAATGCTCGCGCTGCTGGTTGCGGCGTCGGCTGCAAATGCGTCGGATTGCCTTGCGCCCGCACTGCTTCAGCCGGAAACCGGAATGAGCACGGTCGCTCCGGAAATGATCCGGGCGCCGGTCATTGATCCGTCCTGCATTGCAGCCGCGGATGCCTTGGCCTTGTTGCGTTTGCCGGCGTCTGCGACGCCCGGTGCGTACGTGCCGCTGACCAAGGACGACAACACGCCCTGGCGCTTCGACATGCGCCAGAACGGCCGGCAGATGACGGCAGCGGAATTCGATGCCTGGATGAAGGCCAAGGGCATTCACGTCGCGACCGGCAAGGCGGCGGTCCCCAATGGGACTGGCGGCAATGCGGTCGGCACGTCTGCGAACGCTGATTCGACGCCGACGACCGCGACACCCTGACCCGTAGTCGCGGCGCCTGGCCGTGCCTGCGGGTGCGTTGCCCGCGCGCTGATCCAGTCCGGTCAGCCGCGCCTGACGAATCGGTAGTGAGCCACCTGCCATTCGTTGCCGTCGCTGTAGCCGAACAGTTCCGCGCAGGCCATCCAGAACATTCGCCAGCGTTGCGCCCAGCGCGGCGCTTCGTCGGCGCCGTAGGCCTCGGTGAGCACGGCCAGCACCTCGTCCCGGTTTGCGTCCTGGTTTGCCAGCCAGTGGTTCGCCGTGCGCTGGTAGTGCGTGCCCGCCACCATCCAGCGTTGCTCGAGCTCCAGCGCTGCCTGGAAGTGCAGCAGCGTATCGGCCGAGGGCATCAGTCCGCCGGTGAAGAAATGCCGCCCCATCCAGTCGTCGCCCGCAGTGGTCTCGAACGGATACATCAGGTAACGATGGCAGAAGATATGCACGAACAGCTTGCCACCAGGCGCCAGCCAGCCAGCGATGCGGCCGAGCAGGCTGTCGTAGTTGCGCATGTGTTCGAACATCTCCACTGACACGCAACGGTCGAACGATGCTGGCTCGAGTTCCAGGCTGTTGGCGTCGCGCGTGAGCACCTGCACGTTGGAGAATCCGCGCCGCGCGCACTGGCCTTCGATGTGCGCGCGCTGGGTTGCCGAGTTGGAGACTGCGGTGATTCGCGCCGCCGGGAATTTCTCGGCCATCCACAGCGTCAGAGAGCCCCAGCCGCAGCCGAGCTCGAGGATGCGTTGCCCGTCAGCCAACTCTGCGCGCTCGCCATACAGCGCCAGCATCGCGGCCTCGGCCTGGTCGAGCGTTTCCGCCCCGGTCGGATAGAAGCAGCCCGAGTACTTGAGCCGGTTGCCGAGGCACAGCTGGAAGAAGCGCGTGGGCAACTCGTAGTGCTGTGCGTTGGCAGCTGCGGTTTCGATCGCAATCGGGCTTCGGCGAAGTTCGTCGAGCAAGGCACGGAAACGGGTATCGGCGCGCGCGATGTCACCCGCGCCTTCCTCTTCGAGCCGGCGGGCGCACAGGCGGCGGATGCCGGTGCGGATGAGTGCGTCCGGCACCATTCCACGTTCGCTCAGGTCAATCAGGGACATCGCGCCTCCTCAGGCGTGGCCGCCGCGTGGCGGCATGGGAATGAAGGCGCTGACTTCACGCTGGTAGCGACGGTAGTCGTCGCCGCGGGAGCGCAGTGATTGCGCTTCGGTCCACGGAATGCCGCTGACCCGGTACAGGAACAGCAGCATCACCACCGGGCCAACCAGGCTCCAGCCGAACAGGGGTCCCCCGGTCGCGAGCAGCACATAGGCGAACCACTGCAGCCATTCGAAGAAGTAGTTGGGGTGTCGCGACCAGGACCACAGTCCAACCCGACAGGTCTTCCCGCGATGCTCGGGATCGCGGCGGAATCGTGCCAGCTGCCGGTCGGCGACGGCCTCACCGGTCACCGACACCAGCCACACTGCGACCGCCGCCAGCGGCAATGCCAGGCTGGAAAAACCCGGATGCGCCGCGGCCGCGAAGAAGGGAATGCTGAACAGTACGACCACCACCGCCTGCGCCTGGAAGAAGGCGAAGTAGCGCAGCGGGCTGTCACCCCAGCGCGCGCGCAGGTCCTGGTAGCGACCGTCTTCGGCTTCGTGCAGCACCCGCGTGAGCAGGTGCAGGCTCAGGCGCGCGCCCCAGACGCTGCCAAACAGCGCAACCAGGCCACGGGGCAGTTCGGCACCCGGCGCCAGTGCGCCCGCCAGCAGTGCGCACAGGGCCAGCAGCCCTGCCCAGGCGACATCGACGTAGCCCAGGTTGCGGACGCGCATCGAGATCATCCAGACCAGCGTCATCACGACCGCCGATACGATCCAGCACAGGCCGAGAAAGGGCAGCAGGGTCATCGGGTGCTCCAGGCAAGGGCAGGGGACCAGCGGTGGTTGAGCCCCACCATCACGGGCAGGACGATGCCCCAGGCCACCGAGAGGGCGATCATGACCTGCAACACCGGTCGGGCAAAGTCCACGGCATCAAAGGCACCCGCAGCGGTCCAGTACGCCAGCGGGCCGCCAACCGCGCCAAGCAGGGCACACAGGCCCAGTCGCTCGCCAAGGAAAGCAAGTGAATGATTGAGCGTCAGCGCAAATGCCGACCACATTGCCCAGATCCACAGCGGCGCCGCCCAGGTCCACGGCCAGGCCCAACCCTGGGCATAGACCATCCAACCGGACGCCGCGAATGCACTGTCCAGGGCGAATCCCATCGGCAAGGCGAGTGCGAGCGTGCGCAGGTCCGCGCGTGCCTTGCCGCCAAAGGCGAGCGTCACGATCGCGAACGCGATCGCCGCCAATGGGCCAGGCCACCGTTGCTGCGCGCCTGCGCCCGCCACGGCGGCAATCCATACCAACTGATAGCCCACTGCATTGAGCAGGCGTGGACCGGGGAAGGCTGACTTGTTCACAGGCCGGGCACGTAGTCGGCGCGGCGTTGCCCCGGGGTGCAGAACAACAGCTGCACGTCGCTGATGGCGCGCTCGATGAAGCCGCCTTCGCAGTAACACAGGTAGAACTCCCACATCCGCGCGAAGCGTTCGTCATATCCCTGCGCGCGCACCGCTTCCCGCTGCTGCGCGAAGCGGTCGCGCCAGTGGCGCAGCGTCAACGCGTAGCTGTGCCCGAAGTCCTCGAGGTTGAGCAACCGCAATGGTCCCGATTGTGCTGCCGCAGCGACCAGCGCGCTGACGCAGGGGATGAAACTGCCCGGGAAGACGTGGCGCTTGATGAAGTCCACCGAGGTGAGCGCCTGCGCGTAGCGGTGGTCTTCGATGGTGATTGCCTGCACCAGGG
>JBBRZU010000036.1:0-23390 GCA_038236425.1 Lysobacterales bacterium | reverse complement strand
GGCGGCGCTGTCGGCGCGCATCAGCGCCAGCGCGAGCTGGTGCGTGCGCACGGCAAGGCGCTCGTTGACCTGCGCATTGGCAAACAGATCAGCCAGGCGCTTGTTGAGCTCGCGATTCTTGTCGCGCAACACATCGAGCTGATAACTCGCCAGCGACGCGGCGGGGCCGTCTTCGCGCGGCACCACCATCGACAGCGCCAGGTCCGGATACTGCCCGAGGAATTTTGGATGCCGGCGCAACCAGACCGCGACTTCATGCGCGCTCAAGCGTTCTTTTTTTTCTTCGCTCATTCCTGCCACTCCCCTTCGAATACGAATGTCGCCGGCCCGGCCATGCGGATTGCCGCATCACCCCCGGGCCAATCGATGCTCAGCCGGCCGCCCGGCAGGTCCACGTCCACGTGCGTGCCGACACGGCCTTGCCGCGCAAGCACGGCAACCGCAGCGCAGGCGCCGCTGCCGCAGGCAAGCGTCTCGCCGGCTCCGCGCTCATACACACGCAACTTGATGTGCGCGGCATCAATCACCTGGACAAAGCCGACGTTGACACTGGCCGGAAACAAGGGCGACTGCTGCAACGCGCGACCGATGCCTTCGACATCGGCGGCGTCAACCGATTCCACTTCGATCAGCGCATGCGGATTGCCCATCGATGCGGCACCGATGCGCAGCATGCGATCGCCGAGCTGCACGTCGTATGCGTCGGCTTCGGAGCCACCATCAAACGGAATTGCAGCGGGGGCGAAGATCGGCGCGCCCATGTCGAGCGCAAATCGTCCGTCATCCAGGCAATCCACGACGATCGGCCCGGCGGGACTGTCGAGGATGAAGCGGGGCGGCGACGCGATGCCGGCGCGCACGATCCAGGCCGCGACACAGCGCGCGCCATTGCCGCACTGTTCGGCGCGGCTGCCGTCGGTGTTCCAGATCCGGTAGCTGGCGACGCAATCCTCTCGTCGGCTGTCTTCGATGCTGAGCAACTGGTCGAAGCCGACGCCGCGATGGCGGTCGCCGATCGCTCGTACCAGTGCGTCGGGCGGGCTCGGCTTGCCGCCGCGCAGGTCGAGGAGCACGAAGTCGTTGCCGGCCCCGTGCATCTTGCTGAAACGCAAGCCCATCGGCCGATCAGGAACTGGCGGTCGCGACCGCGTGCGGGGCCGGGCGAACGAGGTCGCCCTTGTTGCCGCAAGCGGCGAGGACGGCGACCAGCACGATGGCCAGGGCGAGGACGCGGAATCGGTTGGCGTTCATGGCGCTGAGTATAGTCCGCCCGCCGTCATCGGGGAGAGGCCCGCCCCGCCGCCGCGGGCTGATATCGCCCGGCCATGCGCCCACGCGCGGGCCCAGGGTTCGACTCGGCGGCACAAATGCACGGGGCCGAACGCGCAATGCGTCCGGCCCCATGGTTTTCGCGGTCCGCCTCAGCGGCGGACCCGGCCCCGCATCAACAGCTCCGCATCAATACGACTGCAGGCCCAGGATCGTGGTCAGCAGGGTGGCCAGAATCGAGTAGTTGCCGCCGGAATTGCGGCCGTACTGGTAACGGCTGTTGTAGCCGTCCTCATAGCCGCGCTGGAAGCCCTGGCGGAAGTAGTACGAATAGTCGTCCTGGCTCAGGTAGTAGCCGTTGTAGCCGTAGCTGGCATCCTGGTAGGCGAACGAATTGCGGTAATCGTTCCTCCAGCGATCCATGCGATCGGCGCGTCCGGCCTGGATGCCTTCCTGGTAACCGGCATTCACCGCCTGCTTGAGCAGGTTGGCACCGTACTGGTTGACCGTGTAATAGCTGCCGGCGCGCTGGTAGCGATAGATCGGCGCCGAGTAGAAGTACGGGTCGTTGTTGTAGTTGTAGTTGTTGTTCCAGCCCTGCTGCTGGCGCAGCAGATCGCGCTGGTAGTTGGAGATATAGCGCGACTGCGCAGTGCGGTTCTGCGTGGCAAGCTGCGCCGCGACCTGGATCGCCAAGTTCTGCTGGCTGCTGCGGTACCGGCGATACTCCACCACGCGGCTCTGCTGCTGGGTGATCAGCTTGCGCTGCTCGTCCTGGCTGATGCGGCGATCGCGGCGATCGGCACGGTCATTGGCCTTGGCCTGCTTCTCGACCGCCTTCGCATCGCGGTGATCGGCCTGGAACTGGCGCTGGTCGGCCTTGTGCTGGTCCTGGCGATCATGGGTTTCCTGCTGCTTGGCGCGGGCAATTTCCTGCTGCTGCGCTCCACGCTGCCTGGCGGCATCACGCTGGTTGGCGTCGGCACGCTCGCTGGCCTGCTGCTGCTGGCGGGCTTGCTGGCGATCACGCTGGTCATTCTTGCGCGAATCCTGCTTACGCGCAGCCGCTTGGGCGTTTTCCGCCTGCTGGCTGGCGCGCTGCGCGTCACGCTGGGCGTGGTCGGCATTCTGCCTGGCTGCGGCAGCAGCCTGCTGCGCGGCACGCGGATCGGGCTGCGATTGATCACCCTTGCGGTCGGCATTGCCCTTGCCGCCCTTGGCGTCCTTGGCGGCCTTGGCATCCTGCGCGGCCTTGGCGCTGTCCTCCGCACTCTGGTCCTGCTTTTGGTGCCGCGACTGGGCCTGCGACTGCGGCGGCGCGCTGAGCGCGAGCCCGCCAACAAGGAAGGCGACTAGAAGTGGGCGTGAAATGCGGATGTCCATGGCGTTTCCTCAATCGGAGTTGACGCGCCCACACTACGGCTGGGCGAATGAACCCCCTCTGAGAACGCACCACGAAACTGAATGGAAGGCATGCACTGCGCACGAATGCGCAGCGCAGCCGCCGAATAGTGCTTTGCTCAGTGAACGCCGAGCTGCTCGAGCATGAACGCGTAGTACTCCGCGCCCTCGTGATAGCGCTGGAAGCGTCCGGACTTGCCGCCGTGCCCGGCTTCCATGTTGATGCGATAGACCAGCGGATGCGCATCGGTCTTGTGCGCGCGCAGGCGTGCCACCCACTTGGTCGGCTCGTAGTACTGCACCTGCGAATCCCACAGGCCGGTGCCGACGAACATCGCCGGATAATCCTGCTTGGCGACGTGGTCGTAGGGCGAATACGACAGCATGTAGTCGTAGGCAGCCTTGCCGTTCGGATTGCCCCACTCGTCGTACTCGTTGGTGGTCAGCGGGATCGAGGCGTCGAGCATGGTGGTGACCACGTCCACGAACGGCACCTGGGCAATGATCACGCGGTAGTCCTTCGGCGCCATGTTGGCGACGCCGCCCATCAGCAGGCCGCCGGCGCTGCCGCCGCGCGCAGCCACGCGCCCCGGCGCTGCATAGCCTTCCTTCACCAGGAACCGGGTGACGTCGATGAAGTCGGTGAACGAGTTCATCTTGTGCATCAGGTGACCGTCGTCATACCAGGCGCGACCCATTTCCTGGCCGCCGCGGATATGCGCGATCGCATACACCACGCCGCGATCAAGCAGGCTGACATTGGCAACGTTGAAGCCCGGATCGGTGGACAGGCCATAGCTGCCGTAGGCGTACTGCAGCATCGCCGCGGTGCCGTCGCGCTTGAAGCCCTTCTTGTACACCACCGATACCGGAATCTTCGCGCCATCACGCGCCGTCGCCCAGAGGCGTTCGGTGACGTAGTTGGCCGGGTCGTAGCCGCCCAGTACCGGGTCGCGCTTGAGCAGCTTGCGCTCGCCGCTGGCAACGTTGACTTCATAGGTGGTGTTGGGCGTGGTCAGCGAGGTGTAGCTGTAGCGCAGCCACGGCGTATTGGGCTCGGCATTGGTGGATAGTTGCATCGTGTAGGCAGGTTCGTCGGAGGCGACGTGCTCGCTCTTGCCGTCATTGCCCAGCGTGCGCAGGCGCAGCAGGCCACCGGAACGCTCCTCGATGGCGATGAAGCCATCGAACAGTTCGTAGTCCTCGATATAGACCTTCTCGTCATGCGGCACCAGCTCGGTCCAGCGCGCGCGGTCGCCCAGTGGTGCATCGCCGGCCAACTGCATCAGGCGGAAGTTGCGCGCATTCCAGTTGGTGCGGATCACCCAGCGATCGCCGAGGTGGTCGGCCTGGTATTCAAAGTCGCGCTGGCGCGGCGCAATCACCGCGAATGCGCCGGGCGCAGCCGCGGGGGTGCAGCGCACCTCGGTACTCACGGTGCTGTCGGAGGTGATGCAGATGAACTTGTCCGAGCGCGTGCGCGATACGCCGATGTAGTAGGTGTCGTCGGGCTCTTCGTACAACAAGTGATCGTCCGCTGCCGGGGTGCCGAGGACATGCGCCTTGACGCGCTTGGACAGCAGCGTGACCGGATCCTTTTCGATGTAGATGATGGTGCGATTGTCATCGGCCCAGACGATGTTCGGCTCGACATTGGGCACTTCGTCCGCCAGCAATTTTCCGCTGGCGATGTCCTTGACCCGCAGGATGTACTGGCGGCGGCCGATGGTGTCGTCCACCCAGGCCAACATGGTGTTGTCCTGGCTGATCTCGGCGTCGCCGACCTGGAAGAATTCATGGCCCGCAGCCATCGTGTTTTCGTCCAGCAGGATCTGCTCGGGCGCCGACATGTCGCCCTTGCGGCGCGCCTCGATCGGATAGTCCTTGCCGGTTTCGTAGCGCTTGTAATACCAGTGCCCGCGCAGCATGTACGGCACGCTCGCATCATCCTGCTTGATGCGCGCGACGGTTTCCTTGTACAGCGTATCGGCCAGCGGCTTGCTCGAGGCAAGCAGCGCATCGGCATAACTGTTCTCCGCAGCCAGGTAGCTCAGCAACTCCGGGTTCTTGCGGGTGTCATCGCGCAGCCAGTAGTACTCGTCCTGGCGTACCGCACCAAAGGGTGCCTTCACCTCGTGCGGCTTCTTCGCGGCGATCGGCGGCGCCGGTGCATTGGCGTTGGGTGTTGCGCTCATGGCGGTGGCTCCAGCGGTTTGTGCGAAGCCGGCGGCAAGCACTGCCGCGGCGAGGAAAATTCGGGTCGATCGATCAGCAGTCATGCTTCCCCCAGGGGTCAGAACAGCTTCTGTTTCAGGAAAGTCCAACTCAGTGCCTGCATGAAAGCGGCCTGTTCGTTGTTGGCCGCGCCGCCATGCCCGCCCTCGATATTCTCGTAATACAGCGCGTCATGGCCTTGCCCGGCCATACGCGCCATCATCTTACGCGCATGGCCCGGATGGACGCGATCATCGCGGGTGGAGGTGGTGAACAGGACCGGCGGATACAGGGCCTCGGCGCGTACATTGTGATACGGCGAATAGCGCTGCAGGAACGCCCAATCCTCGGGCTTGTCCGGGTCGCCGTATTCGGCCATCCAGGAGGCACCGGCCAGCAGGTGGCTGTAGCGCTTCATGTCCAGCAGGGGGACCTGGCACACGATCGCGCCGAACAGCTGTGGATACATCACCAGCATATTGCCCATCAGCAGGCCGCCATTGCTGCCGCCCTGGATGCCAAGGTGCGGCGGTGAGGTGATCCGGCGATTGATGAGGTCCTGCGCCACGGCCGCGAAGTCCTCGTAGGCCTTGTTGCGGTTCTCGCGAAGCGCCGCAGCGTGCCAGCGCGGGCCGTATTCGCCGCCGCCTCTGATATTGGCCAACACGTACACCCCGCCCTGGGTCAGCCAGCCGCGGCCGACGCCTGCCGAATAGCCGGGCAGCAAGGAGATCTCGAAGCCACCATAGCCATACAACAGGGTGGGATTGCGACCGTTCGCCTTGATGTCCTCGTGCGCAACGACGAAGTACGGGACCTTGGTGCCGTCCTTGCTGGTCGCGAAATGCTGGGTCGCCTCGAAGCCGGTGGCGTCGAAGAACGCGGGCAACTGCTTGAGCAGCGCCGGCGCTTCGCCGACCGTGCCCAGCAGGAGCGAGCTTGGCGTGAGGAAGTCGGTGACCGACATCAGGTAGTCGTCGTTCGCCTCGTGGTCCACCGCGCCCACCGCAATGGCGCCGAGCGCGGGCGCGCCTGCGAGCGCTTCGCGGACCCACGCGCCGGACGCCTGCGGGGTCAGCACGATGATCCGGTTCTTGACGTCCTCCAGCACGTTCAGCAGCAGGTGATGGCGCGTCCACGTCGCGCCGGCCAGCGAGCTGTGCGCATCGGGCGTGAACAGCGCGGTCCAGTCGCGCGCGCCGGCGAGGAAACGCTGGAGGTCAATCACCAGCAGCGAGCCGGCCGGAAACTGCACGCCAGTGGTCGCAAGCGGCTCGCGCAGTTCCATCGTCAGCCACTCGCGATGCACCGATTTGTTCGCACTGTCGGGCAAGTCGAGTTGCCGCGGCGCGCCCGTGACCGGACCGAGCAGGAACATCTGGTCCTTGTAGAAGGCGATGGCGCGCACGGCGAGATCGCGTTCGAAGCCGGTGTCGTGGTCGCGATACACCGCGACAGCGAGGTCGTCGGGCTGCACTTCGAACACCGTCGTCGCCTCAGCCAGCGGCGTGCCGCGTCGCCACAGCTTGGCGATGCGCGCATAACCGGAGCTGGTCATGGATCCGTCGCCGAAGTCGGTGGCGGCGTAAACACTGTCCAGGTCGCGCCAGGACAGCGAGCCCTTGGCCTCCGGACGGACGAAGCCATCCGTCACGAAGGCGCGCTGGCTGATCGAGAACTCGCGCGTTTCATCGGCATCGGCGCCGCCGCGCGACAGCGCGAGCAGGCAGCGGTCGTAGTCGGGCTTGAGTGCATCGGCGCCGTGCCAGACGTAGTTGGCGGACTCGGCGGCGTTGAGCGCGTCCAGGTCGAGCAGCACGTCCCAGGCCGGCGCCGGCTTGCGGAATTCGTCCAGAGTGGTGCGCCGCCACAGGCCGGCAGGATGGGCCTGGTCGCGCCAGAAGTTGTACCAATGGCCGCCGCGCACGGTCACCTCGGGGATGCGCGCGTCGGAATCGAGGATGGCGCGCAGGTCGCTGCGCAGGCGTTCGAATTCGGGGTCGGCTGTCAGCTGCGCCTGCGAGACCGCGTTTTGCGCCCGGACCCAGTCCAGGGCGGGCTCACCGCTGACGTCTTCCAGCCACAGGTAGGGATCGGTGTTGCTCATCGTGCAGGCGCGGGCTGCGCGGGCCAACAGGACCGGCCCTGTTGGCGACGACGCGAGCCTTCACGCGGGGCTCCCGGAAATTGGAAGCGAAACGCTAGCACGAACTCCGCGCGGGCGAAGGCGGGAGCGGGCGAAGGCGGGAGCGGGCGAAGTCGAGCCCGGGCGAAGTCGGGAGCGGGCGGCGCGGATCAGGCGGCGCGGCGCAACCGCGATACCGCGCGACGCGGAACCCGCGACTGCGCCGCGCGCACCGCCGCCATGCTGCGGCGGGCCGGGGCGCTTGCTGCAGGACGGGCTCAACGCGCGGCAAGCTGGTGCCGGTACAACGCCAGCAAAGACGCCAGGGGCGCCAGGATCAGCCAAAGGCGGCCATCCGAGACGCTCATGGCTGTGCCGGAGAACAGGCGCAGGGCAGCAAAAGCCAGCACGCCCAAGGCCAGCAACTGCCAGGCGGCAGGCGCCAACAGCACATGGGGCTGGGCCTGCTCCCCGATGAAGCGTTGGTTGCGTTGCGGTGATCGAACAAACCTGGAGCTGGAGGTATTCGCGGAAAAGGACATGGCAGGCGCTTCCGGTCGGGTGAAGCTGAACGGTGCACGCGGGTTTTCTCATGGATTGAGAGCGTGCAATCGGGCGCAACGCCCGATCGAATGAACGCGACACGCGACGGCCGCTCAGAACGCGTGAATAAACCTTCACACGCCGTGCAAACCGCGTAGGCTCACTGAGTGATGCATGAATTCCTGACCCTCCATCGGCGCGAGCTGATCGACCGGTGCCGCGTAAAAGCGTCGCTGCGACCCGCGCCGTATTCCGCGAAAGACGAGTTCCTGTTCGGCGTGCCGGTGTTCCTGGATGAGCTGATCAAGACCCTGAGAGTCGAGCAGGGCGCCAATCCGGAGCAAAGCCGACGTGTCTCGGGGCCTGCGGGCGGTGCGCTGGATTCGCAGTCGGAGATGGGCGAAAGCGCGGCGATGCACGGCCGCGAACTGCTGCAGAAGGGATACACCATCGAGCAGGTGGTGCATGACTATGGCGACGTGTGCCAGGCGGTGACCGACCTGGCGTTCGAGATGAACCAGCATATCGAGACCAACGAATTCCGCACGCTCAACCGCTGCCTGGACAATGCCATTGCTGGCGCGGTCACCGAATTCAACTACCAGCGCGACTTCGTGCTGGCCGATCGCCAGGCGATTGCCGTCAACGAGCGGCTGGGTATCTTCGCGCACGAGCTGCGCAACCATCTCAACACCGCCATGCTCGCACTCAATGCGATCAGGACCGGCAATGTCGGCGTGGTCGGTGCCACCGGCTCGGTGCTGGATCGCAGCCTGGTTGGCATGCGTTCGTTGATCGACCGCTCGCTGGCTGAAGTGCGCGTGTCGGCCGGCCTGCCACTGCATAACGTCCTGTTCTCGGTGGCCGAATTCATCGCCGAGATCAAGCTGTCTGCGGGACTTGAAGCCTCGATGCGCGGCTGCGGCCTGGTGGTCTCGACCGTGGATCCGCGCCTGGCCGTGGATGCCGATCGCGAGCTGTTGTTCTCGGCGGTCGGTAACCTGTTGCAGAACGCCTTCAAGTTCACCCATCCGCATTCGGACGTGATGCTGAGCGCCTATGCCGCGGGCGATCGCATCCTGATCGACGTGGAGGACCACTGCGGCGGCCTGCCCATGGGCGCGATTGCAACCATGTTCACGGCCTTCGTCCAGAACGGCCACGACACCTCGGGACTTGGCCTGGGCCTGTCCTTCTCGCGCGCCAGCATCAACGCGATTTCCGGCGAGCTGCGCGTTCGTGATTTGCCCGGGCAGGGCTGCGTGTTCACCATCGACCTGCCGCGGCATCGCCTGCCGGATCCCCAGCCTGCGGAAGCCGCAGAAGCGGTGTAGGCCGCGGGCCGCGCAACGCGCAGTCCTCAGGTATAGACGGTCAGCGCGAGCTGCAACAACGTCTTGGCCTGCTCGCGCAGGCTTACCGGCTCGACGATTTCGGCATCCGCGCCATAGCGCAGCACGTCCATCAGCAATTCCTTGGCGTTGCTGAAAGGCAGCTTGAGCTGGTAGCGGCCATCCGGCAGGAAGCGACCTTCCTGCTTGGAGTGCCAATGCTCATCGGCCACCCAGCGCGCCGCCTTGGGCGAAAACACGATCGTGGCAATTCCCTTGGGCGCACCCGAGAAAATGCCGTAGCTGGAAGCCAGGTGCTGGTCGAGTTCCTCGTCGGGCAGGTCGCGGGCGGCTTCCTCAAGCAGCTTGGCGCGCTGGATCCGGTCCACTGAAAAACTGCGCAGGGCCTGGCGTTCGCCATCCCAGGCGTCGAGGTACCAGTTGTCGCGATAATGGGTCAGCCGCTGCGGCGACACCCGGCGATGGGTGCGCTCGTTGGTCGAACGCGCGAGATAGTCGAACTCGACCTGGCGCCGCTCCAGCACCGCGCTGGCGACGATACGGAAGGCGACTTCATCGCGCCGGCGCACGTAACTGCCGATCACCCGCACCCGCTGCATCGGCCATTGCTTGCCGCCGGCCTGCTGCGCCAGCAGCGATTCGATCCGCGCCTTCAGCGGCGCCAGCGCCGAGCCGAGCACGTCGTTGCCGCTGCGCCCCAACAGCTGATGGGTCGCCAGCAGCGCGTGCAATTCGTCGGAGTTCAGCCACAGGCCCGGCAGCTCGAAGCGTTCGGATTCCTTTTCGTTGTAGCTGAAGCCGCCGTTGCCGGATGCGTCACTCTCGATTGGTGCGCCCAGCGCATCGCGCAGGAAGGCGATGTCGCGGTACAGCGTAGCGCGCGAGCAGGCCAGCTCATCCATCAGCTTGGCCAGCGAGATCGGATAGCGCGCCATTTTCAGGTGGCGATGCAGGGCGAGGATGCGTTCGTAACGGTCCATGGGGGCGGGTCCATGGCCGGGATGGGCCCGGCAGTACGTCTAGAATGGCATCGCCGCGCGTCGGCCGCTACGTGGGTGAGCTTCCCGGATGAACAACTTTGTCCGCCCTGCCCTGTTGTTGCTCGCCGCCGCCCTCGCTGCCGGGACCGCAGCCCCCGGCTCCGCCGCCGACCCGCGCCAGGACCTGCACAAGGCCTTCGTGCACAACCTGGCGTTGAAGAGCTACAAGGCCACGATGACCGACCTGCGCTCGAACCGGCTGGTGTCGACGGTCGAATACCAGTCCCCGAACCGGTATCGGGTCACCGTGACCGGGCAGCAGCCCTCGGTGATCATCGAAGATGTGATGTACATGAACCACGACGGTCACGTAATGAAGGTGCCGATGCCCAAGGGCACGATCGGCCAGTACCGCAACGAGGCCACCATCGCCGAGCTCGAGAAGGGCACGCGCGTGACCAGCATCGGCCCGGGCATGGTTGGCAAGGAACCAGCGATCAAGTACGGCTTTGCCAGTGACAGCAAAGGCAACCAGTCCAACAGCACCGCCTGGGTCGGCGTACGCAGCGGCCATGTGCTGATGATGGAAACCTCCGGCAAGAGTGGCGGCCGGGACTACGCCATGCGCGTGGCCTACAGCGATTTCGACAGCCCGGCGATCCAGATCACCGCGCCCAAGTAGGGGTCCGGCACTCCGGAGCCGTGCTTCCGGCACAATAGCGGCATGGCCGAGCCGTGCATTGATACGCAAAAACCGGTGGGCGATGCGCTTCGCCAGACCACCTGCTACATGTGCGCCTGCCGCTGCGGCATCAATGTGCATCTGCGCGATGGCAAGGTGCGCTATATCGAGGGCAACCCCGAGCATCCGGTGAACCGCGGCGTGCTCTGTGCCAAGGGCTCGGCCGGCATCATGCAGCACTACTCCCCGGCGCGGCTGCGCAAGCCGATGCTGCGCACTGGCGAGCGCGGCAGCGGCGAGTTTCGCGAAATCGAATGGGACGAGGCGCTGTCGCTGGCCACGCAGTGGCTGGGCGAAACGCGGGCGAAAGACCCCGACCGTCTGGCCTTCTTCACCGGGCGCGACCAGTCGCAGGCGCTGACCGGCTGGTGGGCGCAGCAATACGGCACCATCAACTACGCCGCGCACGGCGGTTTTTGCTCGGTCAACATGGCGGCCGGCGGCCTGTACAGCGTGGGCGGCAGCTTCTGGGAATTCGGCGAGCCCGATTGGGAGCACTGCCGCTACCTGATGCTGTGGGGCGTGGCCGAAGACCACGATTCCAATCCGATCAAGCTTGGCCTGGGCAAGTTGAAGGCGCGTGGCGCAAAGATCATCGCGGTCAATCCGGTGCGCAGCGGCTATGGTGCGGTGGCCGATGAATGGATCGGTATCCGGCCCGGTACCGATGGCCTGTTTGCGTTCTCGCTGGTGCATGAGCTGCTGAAGGCCGACCGCATCGACCTCGATTACCTCGTGCGCTACACCAACGCGCACTGGCTGGTGCGCATTGCACCGGGCACGGCCGATGACGGTCTATTTGTGCGCGATGCCGATGGCAAGCCGCAATGTTCCGATCGCCGCACCGGCGGGCTGGCCGATGCTGGTGCTGCCGACGTGTCGCCGGTGGTGGTTGGCCAGGTGACGCTGCCCGGTGGCGGCGTGGCGCGGCCGGTATTCCACCTGCTCGCCGAGCGCTACCTCGACGACGCCTATGCGCCCGATGCGGTGGCTGCGCGTTGCGGTGTGCCGGCGGACACCATCCGGCGCGTGGCGCGCGAGCTCGCCGCTGCCGCCTTCGACAGCGGCCTGCGCCTGCCGATTCCCTGGACCGATGCGCACGGTCGCCAGCACGCCGACATGGAAGGCCGGCCGGTGGCGATGCACGCGATGCGTGGCATCAGCGCGCACAGCAATGGCTTCCATACTTGCCGCGCCTTGCACCTGCTGCAGCTGTTGCTTGGCGCGGTCGATGCGCCCGGCTCGTTCCGCTACCAGCCGCCATTTCCCAAGCCGATCCCGCCGTCGAACCGACCCGGCCGCAAACGCGACGCCGATGGTCGCCTCGACGCGGCGCCGCTGGGATTCGTGCATGGCCCCGAGGACTTGCTGGTGGATGCCAACGGCCAGCCACGGCGCATCGATCACGCCTATTCCTGGCGCTATCCGCTGGCAGTGCACGGCATGCTGCACACGGTAATCCGTAACGCCTGGGCGGCCGATCCGACACCGGTGGACGTGCTGTTCCTGTTCATGGCCAACATGAGCTGGAACTCGGCGATGAATACGCGCGAGACCATGCACTGGCTGACCGACAAGGATCCTTCTACCGGCGAGTACAGGATCCCGAAAATCATCTACTCGGATGCCTACTCGTCCGAGATGGTGGCTTACGCGGACCTGGTGTTGCCGGACACGACCTACCTCGAGCGTTTCGATGCGGTGTCCATGCTCGATCGCCCGATCTCCGACGCCGACGGCGCCGCCGATGGCATCCGGCATCCGGTGCTCGAGCCCGATGCTGCTGGTGACGGCCGCGATGTGCGTGGGTTCCAGAGCGTGCTGCTTGAGTTGGGGGTGCGACTGCGGCTGCCGTCACTGCTGGACGCCGATGGTGCGCCGCGCTACCGCGACTATGCCGACTACATCGTCAACCACGAGCGCGCGCCCGGCGTCGGCCTGCTGGCCGGCTGGCGCGGTGCCGATGGCGCCAGCGAGGGCAAGGGCGCGCCCAATCCAGAGCAGATGCAGCGCTACATTGAAAACGGCGGCTTCTGGCGCAGCGAAATCCCCGAGTCCGCGCGCTATTTCAAGATGGCTAACCGCGACTACCTCGACTGGTCCGTCCGCATGGGCTTCCTCCCCGCTCCCACAGAAGCCGCTCCCACATCAGCCGATTGTGTTGCAGTTGTATTCGGAGACGCTGCAGAAATTCCGCCTCGCCGCCCAAGGCCACGGCCCGGTGCAACCGCCAGATGGCGAACGCGAGCGCGTCGCGCGCTATTTCGATCCGCTGCCGATCTGGTACGAACCCTTCGAAGGCGCGCAGATAGAAGAGGCCGCATTCCCGCTGTCCGCCGTCACCCAGCGGCCGCCCTTCATGTATCACGCCTGGGGTTCGCAGAATGCCTGGCTGCGCCAGATCACCACGCGCAATTACCTCTACCTGCATCCCGACACCGCAGCCGCGCATGGCCTGGTCGATGACGACTGGGCGCACCTGGATTCGCACCTGGGCCGGATCACCGTGCCGGTGCGCCTGGCCGGCAACGTGCAGCCCGATACCGTGTGGACCTGGAACGCAATCGGCAAGCGCCGCGGTGCGTGGAAATTGTCGAAAGACGCACCCGAAAGCAAGGATGGCTTCCTGCTCAACCACCTGATTTCCGACCGCACGCCGCGCAACGATTACGCCAATGCCGACCCGGTAACCGGCCAGGGCGCGTGGTTCGACTTGCGCGTGCGCATCAGCAGGGCCGATGGCGTGCACGACGAAAGCGAGCCGCAGTTCCCGGTGCTGCCCGGCCCCGCGGCGGATGATCGTCCGCTGCGCTACGGCGCCGAGTTCCGGAGCAAGGCCCGATGAACGGCCCATATGATTGGTACTTCGATTTCATCTCGCCATTCGCCTACCTGCAATGGCGTCGGTTGCGTCGCGACCATGCAGATATCGTGCTGAATCCGAAGCCGGTGCTGCTCGCCGCAATCCTCAACCACTGGGGCCAACTCGGGCCAGCGGAGGTTCCGGGCAAGCGCCGGCATACCTACCGGCAGGTGCTCTGGCAGGCCAGGGCAGCCGGGATTGCGCTGCAGTTCCCGCCCGCGCACCCGTTCAATCCGCTTGCCGCCCTGCGCCTGTCGCTTGCCGCGCCGGACCGGACCGCGGCCGTGGATGCAATTTTTCGCCATGTCTGGGAGCAAGGGCGCGCCGCCGACAGTGCCGCCGCGCTCGCCGATGTCGCGCAGGCGTTGGGGATTGCCGATCCCGCCGCTGCGATTGCCGATCCCGCAGTGAAGGCGGAGCTTGCGGCAAACGGCAGCGAGGCAATTGCGCTCGGCGTATTCGGCGTGCCGACACTGGTGATCGACGGGGAGTTGTTCTGGGGCAATGATGCCACCGACATGGCATGCAACTTCCTGGGCGACCGCAACCTGTTCGATGACCCACAGATGCGCCGCGTGGACTCGATGCCGGTTGCCGCTGCGCGCGTCCCGCGGACGCCCGCATGACCATCCACGCCTGGTTCACCATCGCGATCCTCGCCGGCGCACTGATCCTGTTCATCAGCGAGCGGTTGCCGGTAGACGTGGTGGCGTTGCTGGTGCTCGCCAGCCTGCTGGTCAGCGGCGTGCTCACCCCGGGCGAGGCACTGTCGGGCTTCAGCAGTCCCGCGGTGATCACCGTCGCGGCGATGTTCGTGCTCAGCGCGGGCTTGCAACGCAGCGGCGCCCTGCGTGGGCTCGGTTCGCGATTGGCCCGGGTAAAATGGCCCTGGCTGCAGGCCCTGCTGGTCATGCTGGTGATCGGGCCGATGTCCGCCTTCATCAACAACACTGCCGCGGTCGCCGTGTTCCTGCCGTTGGTGCTCGCGGCCAGCGTCGCCAGCCGCAAACCGGCCTCGCGCATCCTGATCCCGATGTCATACGTGTCGCAGATGGGTGGCGTGTGCACCCTGATCGGCACTTCGACCAACCTGCTGGTGAACTCGCTGATGATCAAGGCCGGCCTGCCCGGCTTCGGCCTGTTCGAGTTCACCTCGCTCGGCCTGCTGATGATGGGCGCGGGCACCGTGTACCTGGTGCTGGTCGGGCCGTTCCTGCTGCCTGATCGCAGCGCCAACGATTTCCAGGAGTTGCCGGAAGTCGGCAAATACCTGACCGAATTGCGCGTGCGGCCGAACTCGCCGCTGCTCGGCAAGACCCTGGACAGCCTGGACGAGCGCGCGACGCAGGACCTGCGCTTCACCGCCCTGATGCGCGGCTACGGCACCGTGGGCGCGGTCGGCTCCGCGCCGCTGGAGCTTGGCGACGTGCTGCTCGCGCAGGGTGACTGGCCGCAACTGGTGGAGTTTGGCAAGCGCTTCGACCTGCGCCTGGAAACGCACGACATTGCCGGGACCGCACCGCGTCGCGGCGACGCGCTGCTGGTGGAAGCGATGGTCGCCCCCAACGCTTATCTGCAAGGCCACACGCTGGCCGAACTGGACTTCCGCTCGGTCCGCCACATCAGCGTGCTGGCCATGCACCGGCGCGGCGAAGTGATCCGCGACAAGCTGCGCGATGTGCGCCTGGCGGTCGGCGACTTGCTGCTGATGGCGGTTCCTCCCGAAGCACTGCCCGCGCTGCGCCGCGATCCCAGCGTGGTGATCGTCAGCGAAAAGGAGCGGCCCAAGGTGTCATGGCGTCGCGCCGTGGTCGCCCTGGCGATCATGGCCTCGGTGATCGGCGTGGCCGCCTGGGGCTGGCTGCCGATCGTCGCCTCGGCCATCGTCGGCTGCATCGCGCTGGTGCTGTTCCGCGGCCTGACCTCCGAAGAAGCCTATGACGCCATCGACTGGCGCGTGATCATGTTGCTCGCCGGCCTGCTGCCAATGGGCCTGGCGATCCAGAAATCCGGCCTCGCGGCCATCCTGGTCGCCTACTTGCTGCCCCTCATCGGCGACCATGGCCCGCTGCTGGTGCTGGCGGTGATCTATGGCGCGACCATGGTGCTGACCGAAGTGATGAGCAACACCGCGGCCGCGGTCCTGCTGACGCCGATCGCGATCACCTCGGCAGTCGGCATGAACGTCAATCCGAAGGCGTTCGTGATCGCGGTGATGTTCGCCGCCTCCACCAGCTTCGCCACACCGGTCGGCTACCAGACCAACACGATGGTCTATAACGCCGGCGGCTACCGCTTCAGTGACTTCATGAAGATCGGCATTCCGCTCAATCTGATTTTCTGGATCCTGGCAGTGATGTTCATCCCGACCGTGTTCCCGTTCAATCCATGACCGGACTGCCGCCTCCCACCGCGAAGAAGCTCGGCCTGGTGATCGACCTGGACACCTGTGTGGGCTGCCATGCCTGCGCCGTGGCCTGCAAGGAATGGAACGCGGGCGGCATGGCCGGCCCGCTGACCGATGAAGACCCGTACGGCGCCGAGCCGATGGGAGTGTGGTTCAACCGCGTGCACAGCTACGAGATCGAGGCACTGGACGCGTTGGACGATCGCGCCGCGCAACCGGCAACGACCCTGCACTTCCCGCGCTCCTGCCTGCATTGCGAAACGCCGGCCTGCGTGGCGGTCTGTCCGACCGGCGCGTCGTACAAGCGCGCCGAGGACGGCATCGTGCTGGTGGACGAGGACAAGTGCATCGGCTGCAAGCTGTGCAGTTGGGCCTGCCCGTACGGCGCGCGCGAATACAGCGCGGTCGAGGGCGTGATGAAGAAATGCACCCTGTGCGTGGACCGCATCTACAACGAGACCATCCCGGAAGTGTCGCGCCAGCCGGCCTGCGTGCAGGCCTGCCCGACCCGCGCGCGGCATTTCGGCGATCTGGGTGATCCGACGTCGGCGGTGTCGCTGCTGGTGGCCGAGCGCGGTGGCGTCGACCTGATGCCGTCGCTTGGCTATGCGCCGGTGAACAAGTACCTGCCGCAACGCGCACGCCGCGCAGCGGAGGGCGATGTGCCCGCTGACCCGATGCCGACAGCGACGCACGCGCACGACGCGGAGCTGGATCCGGCGCAACTCAATCCCCTGCTGCGCTGGCTCGACCGCGCCCTGAGCCGCTGATGCATCCCGCCTTCTCCGTCATCTTTTTCACCACCGCGTCCGGCGCCGGCTTCGGGCTGTGGGCTTGGTTTGGCTTCCTGGCGATGAGCGGAACGCTGCCGTCGCGCACTGCATCGCTCGCCGCGCTCGTTGTTGGGGCGGTGCTGGCGAGCGCGGGATTGTTTGCCTCGCTTGGCCATCTCGGCCAGCCGCAGCGCGCGTGGCGTGCTTTCAGTCAATGGCGCACGTCCTGGCTGTCGCGCGAGGGCATCGTCGCCGTCGCCAGCTTTGCACCGATGCTGTGGCTGGCCTGGATGCTATGGCTTGCGCCTGCTGCGGCGCCCGGCACCTTCGACGTGATCATGGCTTCGACAGGCATGCGCATCGCCGGCGGCCTGTTGCTCGCGCTGTCGCTTGGCTGCGTGGTGTGCACCGCAATGATCTATGCCTCGTTGCCGCCCATCCCCGCATGGCGCCATCCATTGGTGGTGCCGGTGTATCTGTTGTTCGCACTGTTCACCGGCGGCCTGGTGTTGGTCGCGGTGCTCGGGCTGGCCGGCATGCCGATCGGCAACATGGTTGGCTTCGCGACGATGATCGGCGCTGTGGTTGCCTGGCGCTTCAAGCGGCTGGCGTGGCGGCTGGTGGATGCGCCACCGACGTTGACCCGCAACGCTGCGCTTGGCCTGCCCGAGGGCCGCACCGTGCGGGTGTTCGAGCGCCCGCACACCGAGGCCAACTACCTGCTCAAGGAAATGGGCTATGTGCTGGCGCGCAAGCATGCCGCGCGACTGCGCACGATCGCGGTACTGCTGTTTGCACTGGTGCCGGCGCTGCTGGCCTTGCCGGTCTGGCTATTCGCGCACGCCGATGCGACGCCGTGGCTGGTCGGGGCTGCACTCAGTGCACTTGCCGGCACAGCGGTCGAGCGCTGGTTGTTCTTCGCCGAAGCCAAGCACCTCGTCACCCTGTACTACTGAGCCGCAAAGGCAAATCCTCGACGCCGGCAGTCCAGTTCCTGCGGCCGTGCCAGACCCGAAGAATTTCGATCGAATCATCCCGGATGCGATAGACGAGCATGTAGGGGGTGCGGCCCACGATCCAGTGCCGAGTCCCGTGCTCGAGGCCATGCGCGCCAATCTCCGGCGAGTCAGACAGACGACGAGACGCCTGCACAATGCGCTCAGCCATCGCCTGCGCGGCAAATGGGTTTTCCCTCGCGATGTATGCCTGTGCCTGGTCGAAGTCGATCAGCGACTGCCTCGACCAGCGGACACTAGACACTTGCGCCCCACTTCTTGAATGCGCGCCGGACTTCTTCGTCGGTCGCGAACTCACCTCGGTCCGCTGCAGCGATACCATCCTGCACAGCCTTGCGAAAGCGCGCCTGCTCGATCACATCGTCCCAGGTCGCATCGGCCGGAAGTTGGTCGGCGAGTTGATGCACTTGCAGGCTGAGGTCGCTGGTGGCCATGTGCCGACTCCTTCACGGGACGGTCCGATTCTACTCCCGGCGTCAAGCGGGAATTGACACGGAAATATTGAATCTGCTGTCGGGAAATGCCCTGCCAGCAAGCCGCAAAAGCGGCTCAGTCGTGGTCGGGCAGGCCGAGCAGGCGGCCGGCGCCCTTGAGCATCAGTTCGGTTGCGACCAGGCGGCCAAGGCCCTCGGGATCGCGTGACTGGCCGACTTCGCTCGCACGCACGCACTCGCCGGTCTCGGCGTCGCCGACCAGGCCTTCGAGCGAGAGGATGCGTCCGTCCAGGGTGGCATAGGCGCCGACCGGCACCGTGCAACTGCCATGCAGGCGGCGATTCATCGCGCGCTCGGCCTCGACACAGGTGCGCGTCGCCTTGTGATCGAGTGCACCAAGTAGTTCCTGCGTGTGTGCGTCGTCGTCGCGACACTCGACAGTGATCGCACCCTGCGCGGGCGCAGGCAGCCAGCCGGGTGCATCGAGGCGGTGGCGGATGTGCTGGTACAGGCCAAGCCGCTCGAGACCGGCGCAGGCCAGGATGATCGCGTCGTACTCACCGGCCTGCATCTTCGCAATGCGGGTATTGACGTTGCCGCGCAAGTCCACGAGCACCAGGTCCTTGCGTCGCGCACGCAACTGCGCCTGCCGACGCAACGAGGAGGTGCCAACGCGTGCGCCTTTCGGCAGCGCATCGATATCGCTGAATTTCGAGGAAATGAACGCGTCGAAAGCATCTGCGCGCGCCAGGATCGCCGCCAGTGCAAACGGCCCGTCCAGCTCCATCGGCACGTCCTTGAGCGAATGCACCGCGGCATCTGCGGCGCCTTCGAGCATCGCAACCTCGAGCTCTTTCAGGAACAAGCCCTTGCCGCCCACTTCCGACAGCGGCCGATCGATGATCCGGTCACCGCGCGTGGTCATCGGCACCAATTCGACGATCAGGCCGGGATGCGCCGTGCGCAAGCGCTCGGCGACATGTTCTGTCTGCCATAGCGCGAGCGGGCTCTGGCGCGTTGCGAGTCTCAAACGATTCATGTTGTCATTATCGCAGTGTCACAGGTGCTTTAGGCGCTCGCGCAGCAGCGGCACGCAGCGGCGGCTGACTTCGAGCGGAGCCTTGCCGTGACGCAGCACCGCCTGCACCTGGCCGTCGGGCATCCGGCGCAGTTCCAGGAACTCGTCGTTGGCGACCAGGCAGTTGCGGTGGATACGCTGGAAGCGGTCGCCGAATTCCAGTTCCAGCGATTTCAGCGACTCCTCGATCAGGTCCTCGCCGCGGACATGGTGCACCAGCACGTATTTTTCCTCGGCCTGCAGGTAGTGCACGTCCTCGATCGGGATCAGCCGCAGGTTGCCGCGCATGCGCGCCGCCAAGTGGCTGCGCTGGCGCGGGCCGGGATTGAGCTCGGGCACCACGGCGGCGATCGGCGCATCGCCTGCGCGGGCGCGGCGGGCGCGCTCCAGCGCCTCGAGCAGGCGCTCGCGACGCACCGGTTTGACCAGGTAGTCCACGGCGGCGGCCTCAAAGGCGGCCAGCGCGTGCTCGTCATAGGCGGTGCAGAAGATCACCGCCGGGCGCGGTTCAAGCCGGGCGAGGTGGCGGGCAGCTTCCAGACCGTCCATCACCGGCATGGCGATATCAAGCAGCACGGCATCGGCGCCGGAGGCGGCCGCGCCTTCCACCGCCTCGCGTCCGTTCGCGGCCTCGCCGACCACCGTCACGTCGGCGCCGAGCTCGGACAGCATCGCGATCAGCCGGCTGCGCGCGGGCGCTTCGTCGTCGACCACCAATACCTTCATGCGTCCAGCCTCCGTCCGTGCAGCCTCATGGCAGCGGCAATTCGATCATGCATCGGTAAATGCCCTCGTCCTGCGACCGGCGCAGGTCCACGCCGGTTCTGAAATGGTAGGCCAGGCGCTGGGCGATGGACTCCTGCGCGTGCCGATTGCCGCCACCAGCGAGTGGCAGGGCCGCCGCCGACCCGGGGCGCGGCGCAGGATTGCTGATCTCGATACCCAACCGATGCGGGGTGATGCTGGCGATGGCGATGCGGATCCGCCCGCCCTGCGGCAGCCGCGCGATGCCATGCAGCACCGCGTTCTCCACCAGCGGTTGCAGCACCAGGCGCGGCAGCACCAGAGTCATCGGCGCGTCCGACGCGATCTCCCAGTCCACGCCGAGGCGCTCGCCCAGGCGCAGCGCCTCGATTGCGAGATAGCGCTGTGCCAGGTGGATTTCCTCGCCAAGGGTGGATTCGCCCTGCGCACCCAGCGCGGCGCGGAACAGTTCGGACAGGTCCTCGACCGCGCGCTCGGCAGTCACCGGATCACTGCGCACGAGCGAGGCGATGGTGTTCATCGAATTGAACAGGAAATGCGGCCGGATCCGCGCCTGCAGGGCGTCCACCTCGGCCTTGGCCTGGGCGTTGAGCCGCGCGCGCCATTGTTCGGCCACGTAGAAATAGCGAAGGCTCAGCGCCGAGATCATCGTCGACAGCAGCGCGATCGAGAGGATGAAGCGGGCCCGCTGGCTCTCGGGCAGGGTCAGGTGGGTGCCCAGTCCGAGGTCGATCTGCTGGATGGCGAATGCGCCAAAGGCGGCAATCACGAACGGCAGCAGCAAGGCCGCCGCGATTCCAAGGGGGCGCGGCAACGGCTCGACCAACGGCCCGGCCTTGCAGTAGGTGATGGCGATCGTCAGTCCCAACCAGAGGGCAAACGCGCTGGCAGCGCCGAACTCACCCAGGCTCCAGCGCGGATCCTGGGTGGGTGCCAGCCCGACCACGACCGCCACCAATTCGGCGATCGCAAGCACCGCGGCGATGCGCGGCAACCGGCAGAAATCGGGAAACCAGGGGCGACGCTCGGCTCCGGACATGGCCGGAGTCTAGGTCAGCCGCCGGAGAAACGCATGCCCAGCCAGGCCTGGAGGTCTTTGACCTCGTCGGCGCAGACGCTGTGGGCCATCGGGTAGTCATGCCATTCGACCGGCACCTTGAGCGCATCCATGGCCGCTTTGCTGCGCTTGCCGAAGTCCAGCGGGACCATCGGGTCCTGCCGGCCATGGGCCTGGAACACCGGCGTCTTGCGGCCCGCAGGGGTGATCTCGACGGCGGTCTGGGCGGCCATGGGCAGGTAGGCCGACAGCGCCACGATCCCCGCCAGCCCTGCTTCCCGGCGCAGACCGGCAGCCAGGGCGACCGCCCCACCTTGCGAAAAGCCGGCCAGGATCAGCCGCTGCGGCGGGATGCCGCGGTCGCGCTCGCGGCCGATCAGCGCATCCACCTGGCCGATCGACTCGCGCATACCGACTTCGTCGGCGCGCTGTTCGAGGCTGGCCGAGCTGATGTCATACCAAGCACGCATCCGCGCGCCGCCATTCATGGTGACCGCGCGCACCGGCGCATGTGGGAACACGAAACGGATGCCCGGCCACTCAGGCAGTACCAGCTCGGGCACGATCGGCGCGAAGTCGTGGCCGTCGGCGCCCAGGCCATGCAACCAGACGATCGACCAGGCGGGGCGGGCTTTGGTGAGGTGTTCGACGGACTCAAGCATGGTCGGCATTATCTGCCGGATCCACCACTTCGCGCACGATCACCTGGTTCTTGCCATTGTTCTTGGCTTCGTAGAGTGCAGCGTCGGCGCTTGCCAGCAATTCGCTGGCCTCCATTCCGCGCGCCGGCATCACGCCGGCGCCACCGATGCTCACGGTCACCAGCGGGCCGGCACCGGCAGCACCGTGTGGCACGCCGAGCGCCTCGATCCTGCGCCGGATGCGCTCACCCACCACGCGCGCACCGCGTGCTTCGGTACCGGGCAACACCACCACGAATTCCTCGCCGCCAAAGCGCGCCGCCAGGTCAGCCGGCCGGTGCAGGCAGTCGCGCAACGTCTGCGCAATGCGCTTGAGTACTTCATCGCCGGCCAGGTGGCCGAAGCTGTCGTTGTATTGCTTGAAGTTGTCCACGTCCACCATCAGCAGCGAGAACTCGCCCAGCTCGCGCGCCGAGCGGCGCCACTCCAGGTCGAGATATTCATCGAGGTAGCGCCGGTTGCTGATGCCGGTCAGGCCGTCAACATGGCTGAGCCGTTGCAGCGCGCGGTTCATGTCGAGCAGCTTGTGCTGGCTCTCGCTGAGCGCGCGATAGGCGGCGTCGCGCTGGCGCAGGTTGAGGTAGGCCTTGTGCTGGTGGCGGATACGCGCGATCAGTTCGATGCGATCAGGCAATTTCACCAGGTAGTCGCTGACGTCAGCGGCAAAGCACTCGCTCTTGACCGCCGCGTCTTCCTTGCTCGACAGCACGATCACCGGGATGTCCCGGGTCCCCGGGTGCTGGCGGTACGCGCGCACCAGATCGAGGCCGTCCACGCCCGGCATCACAAGGTCCTGCAGGATCACGGTCGGGCCAACCCGCAGCGCGTGGTCTATGGCGTCTTCGCCGCGCGCGCAGTATTCAAACTGGATATCGGTTTCGGCGGCCAGCGCGCGGCGCACGGCCTCGCCGATCATGGTCTGGTCGTCCACCAGCAGGACCACGATCGCAGTCTGGTCGGACGGGATGCCAATGCCTGTGTCGTCCGCGTCGAATGCGTTGCTCATCGTCGTCCCTGGGTGTTCGGTGCACCGCGAGCCGCGCGTTCGGTGGCACTGCCGCGCGCCGGGCTGGAGCCGCCCGTTTGCCGCACGACTTCGGTGATCCTTGCTGCAATCGCATCCAGCGGCAGGATGTCGACGGCGGCGCGCAGGTCCGCGGCAGCCTTGGGCATGCCATAGACCGCGCTGCTTGCCTGGTCCTGGGCGATGGTGTGGTGACCCTTGTCGCGCAACACTTTCATTGCCGCAGCGCCATCGCGGCCCATGCCGGTCAGCAGTACGGCGACGATGTCGCCCTGCCAATAACGGCCGGCCGTATCGAAGAACACATCCACCGAAGGCCGATGTACCAGCGCCACGGGCTCGCGACTGTAGCCCAGGTGGCCTGCACTGCCGAGCACGAGATGATCGGCGGTGCTGGCGAGCAGGACCTTGCCAGGCTCCGGCAGGTCGCCTTCGGCGGCGATGCGCACCGGCCACGGTGAGAACTGGCTCAACCAGACGGCCATGCCGGGCGCGAATTGTTCGTCGATGTGCTGCACGATCACCACGCCGGCGTCGAGGTCGGCCGGCAGCCCCCCGAGCAGCGTCGCCAGTGCCGCCGGACCACCGGACGATGCGCCAATCGCAAGCAATAGCGCACCGCGTGTGCGCGGCGCCGATGCTGCGG
>JBBRZU010000035.1:0-24295 GCA_038236425.1 Lysobacterales bacterium | reverse complement strand
TGGCAGGGGGTGGCGCGGGACGCGGTGAATACGTCCTTGTAGGCTTATCGGCCCCAACCATGGCGCCGACCCCCGCCCAAGCCGACGCCAGCCTCCGCTCCCCCGATCAATCCGGCCGCCGCGCGAGTGGTCCGTTCACTCCGCGCCGCGATCACGGCACTCGTCCTTCGCTACGTATGAACTCGCGCGACCTTGTTCGTGCGCAACGCTTCGCACAACTTCCGCGTAGCCGGGGCTTCGAAGCGTCACGCGTCAGGCCGCACACCCACCACTCGCGCAATGCAGTGCAATGCAGTCGGCGCATGGCAGCGCAGCGTGCCGCGTTGCTACGAAGCGTGGCTGTGATTCCGGCGCGACCACGCTGTGGCTAGGCGTGGCAGGCTGTGCAAGGGCGTCGTGGTCGGCGGTAGGCCGGTCGAGCGGGGCAGGACGCCAGGAGCGGCGGCGACTCGAAAACAGGACGTTTTCGAGTTGACGCGACCGGCCTACCGTCGACCGCGGCGACCTTGTCCTCGCAAAGAACGCCTAGTTGAAGGCGTTGGCGTAGGCGGACTGCACGAGCGACTTCTGCAGTGCGTCGCAAAGCTTCAGGTTGCCGGCGACCAATTGGCCGCAGTCGAGCAGCTTCTCGCCGCGGCCGCGGAAATCGCAGACGCGACCGCCGGCTTCGCGCACCAGCAGCATGCCGGTGGCGATGTCCCAGGGCTTGATGCCTGCCTCGAAGTAGCCGTCCGCGCGACCCGCGGCCACGTAGGCCAGGTCGAGCGCGGCCGAGCCGGTGCGCCGGATGTCCTCGGCTTCGCCGAGCAGGACGCGGATGGCTTCCAGGTGCGGGGCCAGGCGTGCGCGTTCGCGTGGCGGGAAGCCGGTGATCAGCATCGCGCCATTGAGGTCCTTGCGGTCGGCGACGCGAATCTTGCGATCGTTGAGCGTGGCGCCGGCGCCCTTGCTGGCCGAGAACACCTCGTTGCGCAGCGGGTCGAAAATCACCCCGTCGGTTGGCTCGCCGTTCTCGACCAGGGCGATCGAAATGCAGAAATGCGGGATGCCATGCAGGAAGTTGGAGGTGCCATCGAGCGGATCGATCACGAAAGTCTGGCGACCCTTGCCCATCGCGCCGGACTCTTCGGCCAGGATGGCGATATCGGGGTGGGCGCGGCGCAGTTCCTTGATGATCGCGGCCTCGGCCAGGGAATCCACCTCGCTGGCGTAGTCCTGGGGGCCCTTTTCGAACACGCTGAGGCTCTCGAGCTTGCCCATGTGCCGCAGCAGGATATTGCCTGCCTGGCGGGCCGCCTTGACCATCACATTGACCACCGGCTTTTGCATCGGGTCTGTCCGTCCGCGCGTGTTGTCGAAGAACTACATCGGGTCGAGCCCGAGGGCCTCGTATGATACCAGTTGGGTCTGGCGGGAGAGTTGCGATGGAAGGCGGACTGCGGGTGGTGCTGGTGGGAACGCAGCACCCGGGCAACATCGGCTCGGCGGCACGGGCGATGAAGACGATGGGCTTGCGACAGCTGGTGCTGGTGGCGCCCGAGCGGTTTCCGGACCCGGAAGCCTGGGCGCTGGCAGCGGGCGCCGACGACGTGCTGGCCCAGGCGCGTGTGGTGGCCACCCTTGGCGAAGCCCTGGCCGACTGCCAGTTGGTGCTCGCCAGCACGGCACGCCGCCGCACCGTGCCCATGCCCGAACTCGAACCGCGCGCCGGTGCCCGCTGGCTTCGCGCGGAGCAGGCGCTGGGCCGCGATGTGGCGCTGGTGTTCGGACGCGAACGCACGGGCCTGGAGAACGAAGAACTGCAGCTGTGCCACGGAGCGATCCGGATTCCCTCGGACCCCGGCTACAGCTCGCTCAACCTGGCGGCGGCCGTGCAGGTGCTGACCTACGAGTGGCGCATGCTTGGGCTGGCCGATGCCGATGCCGACGCCGGTTCGGACGCTGGTGCCTCAGGTTCCGCAGACGCAGACGCCGGTTCGGGCGCGTCCGGACCCGCCGAAGCGACCGCCGTCGACCCCGATGACTACCCCGCGAGCCACGCCGAGCTGGAGAGCTTCTTCTCCCACTTGGCCGACCTCCTGGAGCAGATCGACTTCCACAAGGGCAAGGCGCCCGACATGGTCACCCAGCGCCTGCGGCGCCTGTTCCTGCGTGCCCGGCCGGATCCGCGCGAACTCCGTATCCTGCGCGGCATTTTTTCCGACACTCAGCGCCTGTTGCGCAGCGGCGGCGGTTGATGCCACGACCGATGCAGAATGCATCATGTTCAGTTAGGCTTGCACGGCCGATAGCGCGGGGGTAGCAGAGGGTGATGACGCAAGTTGGGCCTTTCCTGCGGAGCCTGCGCGGACAACTCGTGGTCGTCGTGTTTGCGTTGTTCGTCGTGCTGCTCGGGTTGTTCGCCGTATTCTGGCAGCGCGAACGTGCCAGCCACCTCGACGTGCTTGAGCTGTCAAATTCCGCGCTGCGCGAGTTGGCACGCGAGAGCCTGATCGAGCGCGGCTCGCGGATGTCGAGTCAGCTTGCCCGCGCCGTGGCCCAGCCGATGGCCGAAGGCAACATGGATGCCGTCAGCGCGATGGCGCGCGAAATGATCCGCCACGCCCAGATCCGGTACATCATCGTGTTTGATCGTGCAGGTACGATCGTGGCCGCGGGTGGCGATACCCGGCAGGTCGGCAAGCCGATGGTCGATCCGTTGGCCGAAGCCGCATTGCAGGCATCGCATCCCACCGGGCAGTGGTCGCACGACATGCTTGATGTCAGCGCACCGATCCTGTCCGGCAACAGGCGCATCGGCGGCGTGCGTATTGGCATGGCGGTCGGCAATCCAAACGAAACCCAGGCCAACATCCTCAAGCCGATCAATCGCCACCTCGATGCCACTGCGGGCTGGCATCATCGCTGGACTGTGGCGTTGCTGGTAATGATGGCGTGCTTCGGCGTGGCGTTGATTGCCTTGCTGGAATGGCGCGTGTTCGGACCGCTGCGGCGGTTATCCGCGATCATGTCGGAGGACAAGCCGGGATCTCTGCAGCCCCTGTCGCTGGACCCGAACCGCCATGACGAGATCGGTCAGCTCATGGCTGCGTTTTCGCGCATGCGGGCCGGCATCGCCAAGCACGACCGCGACATCCGGCGCATGGCCTACACCGATCCGCTGACCGGCCTGGCCAATCGCCTGAGCTTCCGGGAGTTGCTCGACGACCGCCTGTTGACCCTGCACGCGAGCAGCGGCGAGCTGGCGCTGCTGTTCATCGATCTGGATGACTTCAAGCGGGTCAACGACACGCTGGGGCACGAAGCGGGCGACGAGGTGCTCAGCCAGCTGGCCACGCGTCTGCGCCTGATCCTTGAGCGATTCGAGGCCCGCGGCGCGGATATCGCGCGTTTTGGCGGCGACGA
The DNA here is from genome assembly GCA_038236425.1 of Lysobacterales bacterium. Taxonomy (GTDB): domain Bacteria; phylum Pseudomonadota; class Gammaproteobacteria; order Xanthomonadales; family Xanthomonadaceae; genus Arenimonas. The sequence continues at coordinate 20,890 of JBBRZU010000035.1, read as the reverse complement.
ATTCATCGTCCTGTACATGGCCGACGACATCCGTGCGGCATCGGCCCGCCTGGCCGAGGCAGTGATCGAGGAAATCGAGCGACCCCTGGTGCTTGGGGGCAAGCAGGTGTTCCTGGGTGCATCGGTGGGCATCACCATGTTCCCGTTCGATGCCTACCACGCTGGCCAGCTGCTCAAGAACGCCGACATCGCCATGTACCAGGCCAAGGTGGCGGGCAAGAACTGCTACCGCTTCTACAGTCGCGCGATGGACCAGGCGGTGGAGCGCCGCGTGCAACTCGAGCAGGACCTGCGTGGCGCCTGGGACCGCGGCGAACTCAGCGTCGCCTACCAGCCGATCTACACACTCTCCGATGGCCGGATCTGCGGCGCCGAGGCGCTGCTGCGCTGGCAGCATCCACACCTGGGCATGGTGCCGCCATCGGTGTTCATCGAAGTGGCCGAACAGAGCGGATTGATCGAGAACCTCGGGCGCAATGTGTTGGAGCGCGCCTGTGCCGATGCCGCGCGCTGGCAGTTGCCGGGCGGCGCGCGTCCTTTCATTTCGGTGAATATTTCGCCGCGCCAGTTGCGCAGCGGCGAGCTGCCGGACGTGGTCGGCAATGCATTGCGCAATTCCGGGCTGACCCCGCAGCAACTGCACCTGGAGCTGACCGAGACAGCCGTGCTGGTGGACGAGGCACAGGCGAGTGCGCTGCTCTCACGCGTGCGCGCCACCGGCGTCAAGGTCTGGCTGGATGATTTTGGTACCGGCTTTTCCGGATTGAGCCACCTGCGCCGCGTCCCGGTGGACGGGGTGAAGATTGACCGCAGTTTCGTCGCCGACGTGCTGCGCGATCCCGACGACCTGGCGCTGACAACGGCGATCATCGCCATGGCGCATTCGCTGGGCATCACCGTGGTGGCCGAGGGGATCGAGACCGAAGGCCAGTACGACATCCTGCGCGAGCGCGGTTGCGACCAGGGCCAGGGATTCTGGTTCGGACGTCCGATGTCGGCGGCCGACATGGCCGGCAAGTTCGCCTGAGTCCAGCAGCCTCACTGCAACAACCGGTCACCGGCGACCAGATGCATCGGTGCAATCGCCGCCCGAAGGCGACGACTCAGTGCATCAGTTTGGCGCCCCAGGCGATCATCTGGGTCGAAAATCCCGCCACCAGTGCGATCTCCAGCAGCCCCAGCGCCCAGGCCAGCAACATCAGCCGGCCATCGCGTTCGATCAGGGCAAAGGCGAATACCAGCAGGACCACGCCGAACGGATAATTGGTGAGCGGCAGCGGCAGGGCCAGCATCAGCCCGAGGACCACCAGAATCAGGCCGGTGAAGGCATGCCCTACCGGATGCAGCAGCACGATGCGCGTGCGTGGCTTGGTGAAGCGCTCGATCCAGCCGATGACGCGCGCCATGCGGTCGCGGAAGTGCACCACGCGATAGCGGTGGATGCCGCGGCGGGCGAGGAAGCGGGGCAGCCAGGGGTGTTCGAGCCGGGCCAGGAACTGCAATCCGATCAGGCTCGTGAGTACGCCGCTGATCGCACCCATGCCGACCGGGATCGGGATGAAGGTCGGCAACATCACAAACAGCAGGAACAGGCCGAAGCTGCGCTCCTTGAAGCGATCCAGTAGCTCGCCCAGGCTCAGCATCTCGTCGGGGTCGCCGACTGCGAGCTCGTCGAGCAATGCGCGCGTGGTGAGCGCGGGAGGAAGCGCGCCGGGTGTGTACCGTTGCCTGGACATGCCTCAGCCTTCGTCGCGTGGCGCGGACAGCAGTGTGCGCGAGACAAGCAGCTTGTCCACGCGTGCGCCGTCGAGGTCCACCACTTCGAAACGCCAGCCGCGCCAGTCGAAATGCTCGCCCGCATGCGGGATGCGCCCGTACCAGGCCACGGCCATGCCGGCCGCAGTGTTGTAATCGCTTTCTTCCTCGTTGGGAAGTTCGTCCAGGCTGAGCATCTCGCGCAGTTCTTCGGTGGACAGGCGGCCGTCCACCAGCCAGCTGCCATCGTCGCGTTCGATCAGCAGCGGCTCGTCATCGGCGTTCTCGCTGGCCTGGGCCCGGCCAAGCACGGCGCCGACCAGGTCGTTGACGGCGACCATGCCCTGGATATCCCCATACTCGTCCACCACCAAAGCGATGCGCTGCTGTTCCTCGCGGAAAATTTCCAGCAGCTTGAGCGCGTTGGTGGAGTCGGACACGAAAAGGGTCGGTCGCAGGTCGCGGAACAGCGATTCGGAATCTTCGATCGAGCGTCCGGCGAGCGCCTTCACCTCGAGCACGCCGACCACGTCGCCATCGTCCCCGCGATAGACCGGGTAGCGCGAGAACGGCGTTTCGCGCATCGTCGCCAGGTTTTCATCGAGACTTGCAGAGGTATCGAGCCAGGCAATGCGGGTACGCGGCGTCATCAGCGAATCCGCGGCGCGCTCGCCAAGGCGCAGCACGCGGTTGAGCATGTTGCGCTCGCCTTCGTCGATCACGCCCTGCTCGTGGCCTTCGGTGACCAGATGGCGGATTTCCTCTTCCGTCACTTTTTCCTCCGACAGCGAGCCCAGGCCGGCGGCGCGCAGGATCACCCGGGTGCTCCAGGCCAGCACCACCACTCCGGGGCGTGCCAGGCGGGCGAAGAAGTGCATCGGCAGCGCCACCAGGCTGGCCACCCGCTCGGGCCGCAGCGTGCCCAGGCGCTTGGGCACCAGTTCGCCGATCACGCCATACAGGAACACCATCAGGATGAAGCCCATCGCCGTGCTGATGTAGGTGGCGTAGTGCGCGAGGAAGGGCAGGTGCTCGCGGATCGGCTCGACCAGCTTGCCGCCCAGCGATTCGCCGCCGAAGTAGCCGGTGACCAGGGCCAGCAGCGTGATCCAGACCTGCACCGCGGACAGGAAGCTCTCCGGGTGGTCGGCCAGTTCCATCGCCTTGCGCGCACCGCGGCTGTCCCGCGCCAGTTCCTTCAGCCGGCCCCTGCGCGAGGTGATGACGGCCATCTCCGACAGCGCGAAGAAGCCGTTGAACACCACCAGCACCACGACAATGAGGAGATCGTTCATGGCTCAGGGTATCGGCATGGCGGCGCTCAAGCCGCGCTGGAGGGCGACGCTCGCGATGTAACCCAGGGCAATCGCCCAGGTCCAGCGCAGGTGGCCGAAGAAAGTGTACTGACCGCGCGATACGCCCATCAGCGCGACGCCGGCCGCGGAGCCCACCGACAGCAGGCTGCCACCGACGCCGCAGGTCAGAGTGATCAGCAGCCATTGGCTGTGGTCCATCACCGGGTTCATCTGCAGCACGGCATACATGATCGGGATGTTGTCCACGATCGCCGACAGCACACCCATGGCGATATTGGCGCCGGTGGGCCCGAGCGTGCCGTACAGGCCCTCGGAAGCGATGTGCATGTACCCGAGCGCCGCCAGTCCGCCGACCGAAACCAGTACGCCGTAGAAGAACAGCAGCGTGTCCCATTCGGCGCGCGCGATGATCCGGAAAATATCGTACTGCGGCTCGCCTTCCATTGCGCGCTCGCGCCGCTGGATCCAGAAGCCGATCAGTTTCAGCAAGGCAAGACCCAGCATCATCCCGAACACCGGTGGCATGTGCAGGATCTGCTTGGCAGCGACGGTAACGACAATGGTGAATGCGAACAGCGCGGCCATGAACCAGCCGCCATCGCGCACTTCGCCGTCTTCGTCGCGGGCGCCGGGTGCGCCGGGGGGCAGCGCGAAAGACATGATGACCGCCGGCACCAGCCAGTTCACCACCGATGGCAGGAACAGTGCGAAGAACTGGAAGAATTCAACCCGCTTGGCCTGCCAGACCATCAGCGTGGTGATGTCGCCGAATGCGCTCCAGGCGCCACCGGCATTGGCCGCCACCACCAGGTTGATGAAGGCCAGCGTGGTGAATCGTGCATTGCCACCAGACACCGCCAGGATCACCGCCGACATGATCAGCGACGTGGTGAGGTTGTCGAGCACCGGCGACATGAAGAACGCGATCAGGCCGGTGATCCAGAACAGCGAGCGGAATCCGAAACCGCGCGAGAGCAGGGCCGAGCGTAATGCACCGAACACGTTCCGCTCGCCCAATGCCACCACGAAGCTCATGGCCACGATCAGGAAGAAGAACAGCTCGGCGAACTCGAGGAAGATGTGCTGGAAGGCGTCCGCGACCCCGGCCGAATCGCCACCGGTGGCGGCGGTACCTGCAGCCACCAGCAGCCAGATCAGCCCGGCGCCGACCATCACAGGCTTGGACTTGGCCAGCTGCAGCCGCTCTTCCGCGATGACCAGGACGTAGGCCGCGACGAAGATGACCAGCGAAATGATGCCGACCGGATGCAGGGCGAGGGCGGCCGCGGGCGACTCGGCGGCATACACCGGGGCTGCCAGCAGCAGGCCTGGCAGCAGGACGAGGGCAGGCAACCGCAAGCGCGCACTCCGTGGGGAAACCGTGGGTGACCAGCATACAGGCAGTCCGGCCGGCCCGCCCGGCCGACAGGGTTGGCCCCGGGGGCAGATATACTCACCGCCGACCCAGGCACAGGATGGTGGCCCATGTTTTCCCTGCAGACGATTTTCGGCAAGGGTGACAAGTTCTACGGTTTGCTCGAGGCAAGTGCCGCGGCCGCGCGGGAAAGCGCCCGGGCCCTGGTCGAGCTGCTGTCCACGCCCCAGGGCCAGCGCTCGCTGGAAAAGTTCAAGTTGGCCCGCCATCGCGAAAAGAACCTGGCCGCGCAGATCAGCCAGGAACTGGTCAACACCTTCGTGACTGCATTGGAGCGCGAGGATATCGATGCGCTGTCCAGCGCGCTTTACAAGATTCCGAAGATCATCGAGAAGTTCGCCGAGCGCTATGAGATCGCCGCGCCGAGGCTGGGCAACGTGGATTTCGCACCGCGCGCAGCCATGCTCGAGCGCGCCACCGAAGTAATCGAGGAGATGATCGGCCTGCTGCGCAAGGGCATGAACATCGATACTTCCAAGGCCCTCAACGACAAGATGCAGGCTATCGAGGCCGAAGCCGACCGCCTGATCCTGGAGTTGTACCGGGAGACCTACGCGCAGGAAACCGATCCGATGCGCTACCTCATCCTGAAGGATTTGTTCGAACTGCTGGAAAAAGCCATCGACCGTTGCCGCGATGCCGGCAACGTGGTGCACCAGGTCATCCTGAAGAACTCCTGAGGCCCGCCCGGTGCTGACTCTCCTGCTGCTGGTCATCGTCACCGCCCTGGTGTTCGAGTTCATCAACGGCTTCCACGACACCGCCAACTCGATCGCCACCGTAGTTGCCACCAAGGTGCTGTCGCCGATGCAGGCGGTGGGCCTTGCCGCCAGCACCAATCTGATCGGTGCGTTCTGGGGCACGGCGGTGGCCAAGACGATTTCGTCCGGGCTGGTCAATACCGACGTCGTCAACATGACCTCGCAGGTGGTGATTTGCGCCCTGCTCGGCGGGATCATCTGGAATCTGTTCACGTGGTGGCGCGGGATGCCGTCCTCGTCCAGCCATGCCCTGATCGGCGGACTTGTAGGCGCGGCGTTCGCAGCCTCCGGAAATAACTGGCATGCCCTGATCTGGGCCAAGAGCGGCGCGAGCATGGCCAAGAATTCCGGCGTGTACTGGAAAGTCATCGTGCCGATGGTCAGTTCGCCGATCGCCGGCTTCATGCTGGGCATGCTGCTGATGGGCTTGCTGATGGCGCTGATCAGCAGCATGAACAACGCCGGTGGCTGGATGGCGCGCATTTCACGCCCGCGCTGGGTCAATGCCTTCTTCGGCAAGGCGCAGATCCTCAGCGCCGGCTACATGGGGTTCGCCCACGGCACCAATGATGCGCAGAAGACCATGGGCGTGATCGCGCTGGCGATTTTCGTTGCCCAGGGCGAAGGTACGCTGGACGCATTGCCGTGGTGGCTCGCCTTCCTGCATCCGGACGGCGGCAAGGACCACATTGATGCCTGGATCGTGCTGAGCTGCGCGCTGATCATGGCCGCGGGCACCGCGTCGGGCGGCTGGCGGATCATCAAGACACTTGGCCACAAGATGGTCAAGCTGCATCCGATCAATGGCTTTGCAGCCGAGACGGCGTCGGCGACGATTCTTGTACTTGCCGCGAAACTGGGCATGCCGGTGTCTACCACGCACAGCATTTCGACCGCGATCATGGGTGTCGGCTTCGCCAAGAATCCCAATGCGCTCAAGTGGACCATCATCGAGCGCATCATCTGGGCCTGGATCCTGACGATCCCGGCTGCCGGCGTTATTGCCTGGCTGCTGGTGAAGCTGCTGCTGGCTTACGGCGCCGCGGGCGCGGTTGCGCCGACGCCCTGATCCGGGCAGTTGCTACAGCAGGTCGCCGCCGCCGCTGAGGCTGCGCTCCAGGTGGTCGCCGGTTCCGCCGATTTCCAGGATCATGCGATCAACTTCACCTGCATTGAGTCCCTCATAAGGCCGGTTCTCGCACAACTGCAGGTAGGGCACGCCGTCCAGCTCACCGGTGGCCATGTAGCCGACCCGGCTCTGCCAGTTGAAGGCGAGCATTTTCTTCGCGTCCAGGCCGGTCATCGGTGCGACCACGGTGCTCACGCGCAAGTACTTGCGGCCGTCGTCGTCTTCGATTTCGGCTAGGAAGATGCTCTGGTGGCGCCGGCCCTGCTCGAGCGAGAGTTCAACGCAAACCATGTATGGCTCGCGCGCGGTGATCTTGTGGGCCGGGTCGATGGCGCTTCTGATTTGCTCGAAATTCTGCATGGGATTCCTGCCTGTACGTGGCGTATCCTAAACCGGCATGCCCGGAAAGTCTGCCGCCGACCGCATTTTCGACGCAATCCGTGCGCTGCCGGCGGGTGAAATCGCCGGCTACGGCGAGATCGCGCGCCGTGCCGGGCTGCCTGGGCGCGCGCGCCTGGTGGCGAAGCTGCTGTCGGGCAACGACGACCCCGGGCTGCCCTGGCACCGCGTGTTGCGATCGGATGGACGCATTGCCTTTCCGGCCGATCACCCGCACTTCGCCGAGCAGTCGCAGCGGCTGCGCGCCGAGGGCGTGGTGGTCAACAATGGCCGCGTGACCGGGCAGCGTGCCGCGGCTACGCTTGATGAACTGATCTGGGCACCAAAAGGACACCGCATTTGACCCCGCTACCGCCAGTCACCAAATACCTGCTCTGGGCGATCGCCATCGTGTTCCTGCTGCAGAACATGCAGGAGGCGCTTTTCATCCGCTGGTTCGCGCTCTGGCCCTGGGGCAGCTTCCCTGATGCTGACGGCTCGACCTACGGATTCCAGCCCTGGCAGTTGCTGACCTACGCATTCCTGCACGGCAGCCTGCCGCACCTGTTCTTCAACGGCATCGTGCTGTTCCAGTTTGGCCCGCGAATCGAATACGCACTCGGTCAGCAGCGGTACCTGATATTCGTGCTGGTGTGTGCGGCCGGTGCGGCTGTCTCACACCTGCTGGTGACCGGCATGATGATCAGCAACGGCGCGGCGCCGTTCCCGACGGTGGGGGCGTCGGGATTCATCTACGGCATCCTGATGGCCTATGCGCTGATGTTCCCCAAGGACCGCCTGCAGTTGCTGCTGCCGCCAATTGAACTGTCCGCTCGTACGCTTGTGCTGGTGATGGGCGGGATCGAGTTGTTCCTCGGGGTCACGGGCACCGCCAGCGGCATCGCGCATTTTGCGCATCTTGGCGGCATGTTGTTCGGCTGGCTGATGCTGCGCTATTGGCGTGGGCAGCCGCCGTTCAACAAGCGCAAGCCTCCGCCACCGAAGTTGCGTAGCGTGAACTGAGGGGGTTCGCGCTACCGCTACCGGTGGCGCGACAGGATTTCCGATCGCCGATCAGCGCCGCAGCGACAGGAAATCGGCGCTGGTAACCAGGCGCACGCTGTCCAGGCGTGGCCGGGCCAGCGGGATGACGCGGCGCAGTTCGTCGCGCTCGCGCCGCAGCATCTCGATTTCTTCCGGGCGGACCGACGGATTCACTTGCGCCAGCGCCTCGATGCGCAGCACCTCGGCACCGAGCAGGGCATCGGCGCGCGCGAGAGCGTCGGACGCCAACAGGGCGCATTGTTCGGCGCCTTCCGTGCGTGCGCGCTCAAGCATCGGCGGCACCAGCGCGGCCAGCACCTTGCGCATCGGCGAGATGTCGTACTGACGATCGCCTGCGCGCACCACGGCGCGCTCGTTCGGGGCAAACCCCGGGCGCACCTGCAACTTCGTATCCACCGCGACGGTCACCGGCAATGGAGGCAGGAAGCGCTCCACGTCCAACGCGGGCGGCGCGATGCATTCGAGCACGAACACTGCCTCCAGGATCGCACTGCGCGGGGGCAGGGAATCGTCCACCAGGTAGGCGGCATTTCCGGTCTCGCCCGAGGCCAGCATTTCCTGCGCGGACAGCAGCATCGGATGGTCGGCGCGCAGGTAGAGCAGGTCGTCGCGTGCCAGCGCGGTGGCGCGGTCGAACGTGGCGCTGCGCGGGCCGCCCTTGAGTTCGTCGAAGCCCTCAACTGTCAGGTATTCGGGATCTAGCAGCCACAGTTGCGGGCCGAGCGGCTCGCCATGGATGCCGAACGCCTCGAGCAGACGCAGTGGATAGTCCTCGTGCGCCTGGTCGGCATCATCGGCTTGCAGGGCGTGCAGCAGGACATCGTCCGCCCCGCGTCGGCTGCCCAGTTCCAGCAGCCGGTCGCGCCCACGCGCGATGGTCTCGGCCAGTTCTTCCACGGCACCGGCGCTGCGTTCGATCATGTCGTCCAGCAGCGGTTCGCGTTGTTCGCCGTCCATGGCCGCCAGTTGCAGCAGTTCGGCGCCAAACCGGCGCAACAGTTCACGGCCATCGGGGACGACCTGGTCGAACGCGCGCAGGCCGTCGTCCATCCAGCGCAGCAGGACTTCCTGCGGACTGCCGGTGACGTTGGACAGGTGCAGGTGCACGTCGCCGGTCTGGCCGATGCGATCGAGGCGGCCGATCCGCTGTTCGAGCATGTCCGGGTGGAACGGCAGGTCCCAAAACACCAGGTGCTGGGCGAATTGGAAGTTGCGGCCCTCGGCACCGATTTCAGAGGCGATCAGCAGGCGGGCACCTTCGGGGTCGGCAAAGTAGGCGGCGTTGCGGTCGCGCTGCAACAGGTTCATGTCTTCGTGGAAACGCGCCACCGTGATGCCGCTGCGCACACGCAGCGCCTCGTCGAGTGCCTGCACCTTGGCGCGGCTGCGGCACAGCACCAGCGCCTTCGCCGGGGCAATGGATTCCAGCGTTGCCAGCAGCCAGTCGAGTCGCGGATCGTTGGTGTAGTCGTGTTCCGGTTCGTCGTCGAGATCGCCCAGGTCGTGGTCGAACTCGGCGCGCAGGCGGCCGTGCAGGCGCGGGTCCTCGTCGCCGCCCAGTGCCTGCACGTGCGCTATGCGACGCGGAAAGCCGCCAACCGCTGCGCGGCGATTGCGGATCATCACCCGCCCGGTGCCGTGGCGGTCGACGAGGTCGGCGAGCAGTGCGTCGCGGGCATCGGCATCGCCGCCGGCGATCGCGGCCAGGCGCGCTGCAAGACGATCGCCGTCTTCCGGGAACAGAGGCGCCAGCAATTCCATGTCTCCGGCGGTCAGCGCCTCGCTGGCGAGCAGGCGCTCGGCCAGGCGCGACAGCGCGACGTATCCGGACTGTTCTGCGACGAAGCTGGGCAGGTCGCTGTAGCGCGCCGGATCCAGCAGCCGCAGTCGGGCGAAGTGCCCGCCCAAGCCCAACTGTTCAGGCGTTGCGGTGAGCAACAGCAAGGCCGGCGTGCGCGCAGCGAGTGATTCCACCAACGTGTAGCCCTCGCTGCGCGCGTCCGGGCTCCAGGAAAGATGGTGTGCTTCATCCACCAGCAGCAAATCCCAGCCTGCCTCCAGCGCCTGGCTGGTGCGGCGCGCATGGCTCGACAGCCAGTCGACCGAGGCGATCACCAGTTGCTCGTCTTCAAACGGATTGCGGCGGACAGCACCATCGTCGTTGAGTTCGAGCGATTCGCAGCGCTCTTCGTCAAAGATCGCGAACGGCAGGTTGAAGCGCCGCAACAACTCTACGAACCACTGGTTGACCAGGCTTTCCGGCACCAGGATGAGTACGCGCCTTGCACGGCCCGATGCGATCAGTCGCGCCGTCACCAGGCAGGCTTCGATGGTCTTGCCCAGGCCAACTTCGTCGGCCAGCAGCAAGCGTGGCACGCGCCGTTCCGCAGCGATTTCGGCAACCCGCAACTGGTGCGGAATCAGGTCGATGCGTGCGCCCATCGCGCCCCAACCTGGATGCGCGCGGGCCCGGGCGCGGCGTTCGAGCATCTCGCGGCGCAGGTCAAAGCGATCGTTGCGATCCACGCGGCCGGCCAACAGGCGCGCGTCGGCCTGTGACACCGGCTGTTCGGCGTCCAGCTCGCCCTCGGTAATCACCTGGCCGCCGCAGACGTAGCGGATCAGTCCTTCGTCCACGTCAGCCTGTTCCACCAGGCGCGGCATGCCATCCACCTGCACGCGATCACCGGGGCGAAATGACGCCCGCAGCAGTGGCGCGCTGCCGATGGCGTAATTGCGCAACATGCCCGAGCCGGTGAACACGATCTGTACCTGGCGCCCGGCCAGGCGCAAGACCGTACCCAGCCCCAGCTCCGGTTCGGCGCTGCTGAACCAGCGTTGGCCTGGACGGAATTCGAGCATCTCAGCGCCAGATTGCAATTTGGTCATCCGTTGCGCGGGCCATGGCCTGCGTTGGCTTGCATGAATACGCATTCGCGAATGCACGCAGATGGCGCGGCGTCGGGAGGCAGACAGCCAGGGGCATCGATCGTCCTTGCAGTGCGGAGCGGGGATTCTACCGCCCCCGGTCCCGCGAGGGTCAGGACTGCGCGTCCTGATCTGCCCAATTCAGCTGGCGTTGAAAAAAAACGGCCCGCCGAAGCGGGCCGTCCGGTGTTGCCTTGCGGGCTGGATTACCAGATCGCGACCTTGTCGCTGCCACTGCGCACCATCGGGTCGCCAGCCTTGCAGCTGAACGCCTGGGCGAACGCGTCCATGTTAGACGGCGCACCAATCGCGCGCAGGCTCTCGGGCGAGTGCGGGTTGGTATTGAGCATCACCGCCATGGCCTCCGGGCGACGCTGGCCGCGCCAGATGGTGGCGAAGTTCAGGAAGAAGCGCTGGTCCTGGCTGAAGCCATCGATCAGGCCGATGCGCTTGTTCGCGAGGTCTTTCTGCAGCGCATCGTAGGCGACGGCGACGCCGCCGAGGTCGCCGATGTTCTCGCCCAGGGTCAGCTGGCCCTTCACGTGGGTGCCATTGACCTGGTAGCTGTCGAACTGCTTGACCAGTTTGGCGGTGCGTTCGTTGAACTGCTTGCGATCGGAATCAGTCCACCAGTTCTTGTTGTTGCCGTCCTTGTCGAACTGGCTGCCCTGGTCATCGAAGCCGTGCATGATCTCGTGCCCGATCACCGCGCCGATGCCACCGTAGTTCAGCGCCGGGTCTGCCTTCGGGTCGAAGAACGGCGGCTGCAGGATCGCGGCCGGGAACACGATTTCGTTCTTGAGCGGGTTGTAATAGGCGTTCACCGTCTGCGGCGACATGCCCCATTCCTGGCGATCCACCGGCTTGCCGATCTTGTCCATCCGGTACGCATTCTCGAATGCACTGGCGGCCATCATGTTGGCGTAATAGCTGGCCTTGCCGTCGACCGACAGGCCGGAAAAATCACGCCATTTGTCCGGGTAGCCGATCTTGGGATCGAAGGTCTCGAGCTTGGCGAGCGCCTGGGTCTTGGTCTCGGGGCTCATCCATTCCAGGTTCTGCAGGCGGTCCTTCAGGGCCAGGCGCAGGTTGCCGACCAGCTGCTGCATGGCGACCTTGGATTCCTCGGGGAACACCTGCTTGACGTAGATCCGGCCGAGCGCCTCACCCATCGTCCCGTTGATCGTGCCGAGCACGCGCTTCCAGCGCGGGCGCTGTTCCGGTTGGCCGCTGAGGGTCTTGCCGTAAAAGGCAAAGCTCTCGTCGCTTGCGGCGTTGGAGAGGAACGGTGCGGCATCATTGAGCACGTGGTAGCGCAGGTAGCTCTGCCAGGTGGACACCGGCACCTCGGTGAGCATCGCGTTGAACTCGGTGAAGAACTTCGGCTGGCTCAGCGAGAAGCCATCCACGCCGGTGATCTTCTCGGCGGCCAGGAATTTGTTCCAGTCGAAATTCGGGGTCGCCTTGTTGCCTTCCTCGAGCGTGACCCAGTGGTACTGGTTGGCCGGGTCGCGGCCTTCGATCGGAGTCAGCGAGGCCTTCGCCAGGCGGGTCTCGAACGCGAGCACGTCGGCGGCCTGGGTCTTGGCGGCCGCGGCGTCCACGCCGCCGATCACCAGCATGCGCTCGACATGGGCAAGGAAGGCGTCACGGATTTGCTGGTACTGCGGTTCCAGGTAATAGGCGCGCTCGGGCAGCGACAGGCCAGCCTCGCTTGCGTAGCCGGACGTCTTGCTCGCGTCCTGGAAGTCCTCGGCGGCGTCGAAGCTGAACACTTGGGCGTCGCCATGCGCGAAGCTGTCGTAGAGGTAGTTGGCGATGCCGGCGCTGTCGGTGATGGCGTTGACCTTGTCCAGGGTCGGCTTGACCGGCGCGATGCCGTCGGCGTTGACCTTGGCCTCGTCCATGCCCAGGCGATAGAAGTCGCCGAGCTTCTGCTCATTGCTTCCGGCCGGGAAGCCACCCTTGCCGGCAGCTTCGACGATCTGCTTCTGCGCATCGAGCGAGCGCTCGCCGAGCATGTTGAAATTGCCCCAACTGGTCTTGTCGGCCGGGATCGGATTGGCTGCGAGCCACTTGCCGTTGACATGCGCATTCAGGTCGGTACAGATCGGCACGTTCGCATCAAGGTCGGCGGGATCGAAGTGCGGCGTCGCCGTCAACTTGGACAGGTCGAGGGTGATTTCCGGCGGCGCCGCCGGTGTTGCGGCCGCCGTGGAATCGCTGTCATCGCGCTTGCAGGCGGTGAGGGCGCCGGTAATGGCCAGGGCCAGGCCAAGGTGTTTGAGGGAATTGGGCTTCACGTGCGGCTCCGTGCCCGGGGTGCGGGCGATTGGTCGGTCGGGGTGCTGCCGGGACGGGTCGGGCAGACTCGCGAGCGTACGTCATCGCAAGGGTTCCCCGGCATAGGCCGTTGGTCACGGTTGTGTGCCTTTCAGGGGCGCCGACGCTAGACTGGCCGGGCCTTGGAGGAGGGGCAAGCCTGATGCAGACATTGCACGCAAGATTCCTGATGACCGCGTTGTTGCTGGCCGCGGCGCTCCTGGACAGCCCCATGGCAGGGGCGCAGGCGGGCGCGTCCCCACCGATTCCCAAGTCGGCACCGAAGGCGGTCGCTGCTGCGCCCGTTTCGGGCACCCAAGCAGCAGTTGCGGACAGCCCCGCCTCGCATCCACTCGACGATCCGGATGCGCCAGCGCCAAAGGCAGCCGATCCAGTCGCGCCGGTCATCGGCGCCAACGCCGTCGATTCCGTCCTCAACCCGGGCCGGCCGCGGCGGCCGCTGGTCCGCCCATTGCTTGCACCGGGGGCCTCGCCACTTGTGCCGCTTGGGAGCGAGGTCCCCGACGGCCCCGTGGCTGCGCCCGATGCGCCGGTGCAGCAGTGTGCCGAGCCGCGTGCAACAGCTTGCAACCTCGACTTCGTGCCCGTGTGTGCCACCTACAATCGGATCATGGCGTGCATCAAGGCGCCCTGCTTCATTGCAAAGCAGCGCAGTACGTTCTCCAGCGCCTGCAAGGCCTGTCGCGATCCGAATGTCAGCGAATACGTGAGTGGTACCTGTCCGAAGGAATAGTTCGGCGCCACCAGCATCTGGTGCTTGGCTACACTGGCTCCGACTTTGATCGGAGTGCCGACATGTATCGATGCAACGCGACTTGCCCAAATCTCGCCATCTTCCTGCTGCTGGGCCTCGTGTTGGCCGGTTGCAGCCGCGCATCGGTTGCCGATGCGCCGGTGGTCCAGCCGAGCGCGCCGACGACCATCCCCGAGCCATCGCCCGCGCCGGCGGGCGAGCCACTTGCCTTCAAGTCCTGCGCCCCGCAGCGGCCGCAGGCTTGCACCAGGGAATACAGCCCGGTCTGCGCAACGCGCGACACTGGCATCCGCTGCATCACCACCCCCTGTCCGTCGAGCGAGCACAAGACCTACAGCAATGGCTGCGGTGCCTGCGCCGATCCGAAAGTATCCGGCTGGACCAACGGCGCCTGCCCGAGTGGGTGAAGGCGGCCGGCTGAAAGCACGGAGGCAACGTGATAGCGTTCGGTTGCTGGCTCCAGGACTCCCATGCGCATGACGCCCCGTCTCCTGGCCACCGCGACAGCTCGCATCGTTTCGGTTGCCGATTCAAACAAGCGACAGCAGCGTTTTGACACGCCCGTTCCGGGCTTGCCGCTCGTGCATGGGTTCCCGCGTCCGTGACCATTCCGGCGCGCCGGTCCACTTCCCCATCACAGCAATGGAACACGACCCCATGCGGATACTCGCCCTCGACGGCATCCATGCCGACGGCCTGACCCTGTTCAAGAACGCCGGCTACACCGTCGACGTCGCCGACCCGATCAAGGACCAGCAACAACTCGCCGCCCGGCTGGTTGGCGTGGATGCATTATTGGTCCGCTCCGCCACGCCGGTCACCGCCGAAGCATTGGCGCAGGCAAGCAACCTCAAGGTGATCGGCCGCGCTGGCGCCGGCGTGGACACGATTGATGTCGAGGCCGCCACGGAACGCGGCATCGCGGTGATGAATGCGCCGGATGGCAACACGCTGGCCGCCGCGGAACACGCGGTGTCGCTGTTGTTCGCGCTGGCACGGCATATCCCGCGCGCGGATGCCGGCATGAAGGCGGGTGAATGGCCGAAGGCTGGCCTGACCGGCTTCGAGCTGGAAGGCAAGCGGCTCGGCGTGATCGGCCTGGGCCGGATCGGCGCCACGGTCGCGCGCAAGGCCGCCGGCGTCGGCATGGAAGTGGCCGCGTACGACCCGTTCCTGCCGGCATCGGCCGCAGGTCGCATGAGTGTGCCGATGAAATCGCTCGACGAACTTCTCGCATGGGCCGACATCATCACCCTGCACATCCCGCGCACCAGGGAAACAACCAACATCATCGGCGAAGCACAGATGCGCCTGATGAAGAAGGGCAGCTACCTGATCAATGCCGCGCGCGGCGGCCTGGTGGACGAAGAGGCGCTGCTGGAAGTGCTGGAGGAGGGACACCTCGCCGGTGCCGCGCTCGACACCTTCGTTACCGAGCCGCTGCAGAAGGACTCGCCGCTGCGCAACAACCCCAAGCTGATCCTGACTCCGCACCTGGGCGCATCAACCAGCGAGGCACAGCAGGCGGTCAGCACCATCCTGGCCCGGCAGATCATCGATTTTCTGCAAACCGGCGCGGTCGCCGGATGCGTCAACCTGCCGCCGTTGAGCGCCGAGGCGGCGCGCGAAGTCGGCCCGTGGATGCCGCTGATGGGCGCACTGGGCAAATTGGCCGCACGCCTGGTGCCGGCGCCCTCGAAGTTGCAGATCACCTATGCCGGCCGCACCGATGCACTCGATGCGCGGCCGCTGTCGCGATTGCTGGTGGCAGCGTTGCTCGGCTCCGCGTCCGGCCGGGTCACGCCGGTGAACGCACTGCAGGAAGCCGCCGCGCGTGGGCTGCAGGTGTCGGAGACTCTGGGCGGGGATGGCGACGGTTTCGATCGCCTGCTGCGCATCCGCGTGGAAGGCAACGGCGTCGTGCGCGAGATCGAGGCCACGCTGCATCGTGGGCCGCGCGTCGTACGGCTGGACGGCGTGGAGCTCGATTTTGATCCGCTCAGCCATGTGTTGCTGATGCAGAACGAAGATCGCCCGGGCGTGATCGGCCTGGTCGGTTCGCACCTTGGCGCGGCCGGTATCAACATCATCAACTTCTCGCTCGGTTCGCGCGGCGATGGTGGCGCGCTGGCGGCGATCACGGTGGATCGCGAGGTGCCCCTGCCGCAGCTGGCATCGCTGCGCGGTATTCCCGGCATCGTGTCAATGGAGCGTGCCTGATGCGTATCCTGCTTGCTCGACACGGTGAAACGCCGTGGAATGCCGAAGGCCGATACCAGGGACAGCGCGACATCGCGCTGTCGCCGGTTGGCGAAGCACAGGCGCGCGCCCTCGGCGAGCGACTGCGCACGATTGAAATAACCCGCGCTGTCGCCTCGCCACTGTCGCGCGCGACGCGCACGGCGCAGCTCGCCCTCGGTGAGGATCGGGCCGGGATGCTGCAGTTCGATCCGGGGCTGCAGGAAATCGGGCACGGCGACTGGGAAGGCTTGCTCGCCAGCGAAATCGGCGAACGCGATCCGGTCTTGCTGCGGGCATGGCGCGAGGCGCCCGAGACGGTCCTGATGCCGGGCGAGGGTGGCGAGTCGCTGCAGCATGTGCTCGACCGCGCCTGGCCCGCGTTCGAGCGCGCCTGTGCCGGGCTGGGCCCGGACGATCTGTTGCTGGTGGTTGCGCACGATGCGGTCAATCGGGTCTTGCTGTGCAGGATCCTCGGCCTGCCGCTGTCGCGGCTGTGGTCATTCCGCCAGGCGCCCACCACGATCAACCTGCTCGAGGGGCCGTCGGTCGGGCAACTCGAGGTCGTGCGCCTCAACGATTGCCAGCACCACACGGCCTTGTTTGGCGAAGCGGTGCACCGGGCGTTGTAAAAACGTCGAGGGTGGTTGCAGCAGACATGGCAGCCACGTGCCCCAGCACCCGGCGCCGGGTGATAATCGCGGCATGGAACGCACGCTCGAACAGTGGCTGGACTACCAGCTGCGCACGCATCCGCTGCAGATCGCCATGGGGCTGGAGCGCGTGCGCGCGGTCCATGAACGGTTGTCGTGCGCGCGGCCCGGCGCGCTGGTGGTCACGGTTGGCGGGACCAATGGCAAGGGCTCCACCGTTGCGTTCGTGCAAGCAATAGCGCGCGCGGCCGGAGTGCGCACCGGTGCGTTCACTTCGCCGCACCTGCTGCGCTACAACGAGCGCATCCGCATCGACGGGCGGGATGTCGATGATGCCGCGCTGGTCGTCGTATTCGAGCGCATCGAAGCCGCGCGCGGCGACATCCCGCTCACCTATTTCGAGTTCGGTACGCTGGCGGCACTGCTGCTGTTCGCCGACGCGCGGCTGGACCTGGCCATCCTGGAAGTCGGCCTGGGCGGCCGGCTGGACGCGGTCAACATCGTCGATGCCGATGTGGCGGTGCTCACTACCGTGGACCTTGACCACCAGGAGTACCTGGGCCACGACCGGGAAACCATCGGTGCCGAGAAGGCCGGCATCTTTCGCGCAGGACGGCCTTGCGTGCTTGGCGAGCCCGATCCGCCGTCCTCGGTGCTCGCGCATGCCTATCGGATCGGAGCGCCAGCGATTCGTGCGCAGGCCGACTATCTGTTCGAGCGACACGGCCGGCACTGGACATGGCGCGAGCCCGGGTTCGAGATCGAACTGCCGGTGCCCGCGCTCGACGCGCCGGCGCAGCTTGCCAATGCCGCCTCCGCCATCGCCGCACTGCGCGCGCTGCCGCTGGACATCGCCAATGCCGCGTTGCGCAAGGGCGTGGCCGATGCCCAGGCTGGCGGGCGCCTGCAACAGCTTGGCGTCGCGCCAGAGGTGATTGCGGACGTCGCCCACAATCCGCAAGCGGCACGCCAGTTGGCGGCCTGGCTGGACCAGCACCCACGCCCGACCCATGCGGTCTTCGCGGCCCTGAACGACAAGGACGTGGACGCCGTCGTGGCCGAACTGGACGGCGCGATCGCGCATTGGCACCTGGCCGGTATCGAGGACGCCGGACCGCGCAACCTGTCCGGACTGCAACTGGCAGAACGCCTCGCCGGACGCATCGCTTCGACCCGCCGCAGTGTCCACGGCACGGTCGCCGAGGCGCTACAGTCCGCGCGAACCGCCGCCGGTGCCGGGGGCAGGGTGCTGGTGTTCGGTTCCTTCCACACCGTCGCCGATGCGCTGCGGGCGGTCGGGGCCGAGGCCCAGCGCGTATAATTGCGGGGTCGAAACCGCGCCGGGCCCCCCATGGACCAACCGCTGAAACAGCGCCTGATCGGAGCCGCCGTGCTCGCCGCACTGGCGGTGATCTTCCTGCCCATGCTGCTCAAGGGGCCGGATGTGCGCGAACCGGATGCCGCCGAAGTGCCGCTGAGCATGCCGCCGACACCGGGCCAGGATTTCGAAACGCGCGAGCTGCCGTTGACTGCTCCGGAGCCGGCGCCTCCAGGCGGCGTGCTCGGCATGCCAAGTGGCGCTGCTGGTCCCGCGTCGGCCGGAGATGCGGTTGTGCCGGACGACGCCGTGGCGCAAATCCCGCCTCCTGATGGCGCGCAAGCAGCCGTCGCTGCCGCTGGATCGACCCCGCTTCCTGCTCCGAAGACAACCACGACGCCTGTCGTTGCGCCGCCTGCGGCCGCGATTGCACCTGGATCGGAATCCGCTGCAACCGGTGGGGGCGACTACGTCGTCAACCTGGGCACGTTCGGCGATCGCGCCAACGCCCAGGCGCTGCTGGCGAAGCTGCGGGCCGCCGGCCTGCCGGTGCTTGAGGAAACCGTATCAATGGGTGCCGGCAACGGGACTCGGGTCCGTGTCGGGCCTTACGCCGATCGCGCCGCTGCCGAGGCTGGCCGACTGCGCGCGCAGGGCAGCACCAGCGTCGCCGGCAGTGTCGTTGCACTGGACGCCGCGCCCGCAGCGAAGCCGGCTCCGAAACCGCCCGCTCCGACAGTGAAGCCGGCGCCGGCCAAAGTAGCCGCAGCGCTGCTGCCCACGCCACCTGCGCCACCTGCGCCACCTGCGCCCCCTGCGCCATCCGCAATACCCGCTCCATCCGGCAGCGCGCCACCCGCAGTCCGTTCGGGCTTCGCGGTGCAGTTGTCGGCACCGGCTGCAGAGGCCGACGCCGTGGCGTTGCGCGACAAGGCGCGCGCTGCCGGCCTGACGTCCTTCGTGCAGCGCGTCGACACCCCCGGTGGCGTGCGCTACCGCGTGCGCGTCGGCCCCTACGCCGACCGTGCCTCCGCCGACGCAGCGTTGGGTGCGGTCAACGCCAAACTCGGCACCCACGGCATCGTGATGCGCCACCCCTGAGCCGCGAAAGCGGCTCGACCCTGGAGTCCAGACCATGTGCGGCATCATCGGAATCGTCGGCCAGTCTGACGTCGGCCCTGCGCTCTACGACGGCCTGACCGTCCTGCAGCATCGCGGGCAGGACGCGGCCGGCATTGCCACGGTGGATGGCGTGCACGTGCAGCTGCACAAGGGCAATGGCCTGGTCGCGGACGTGTTCGCTGAAAACGACATGCTCCGGCTTACCGGCCGGGTCGGGATCGGACACTGCCGCTATCCCACGGCTGGCTCGGCAGGTTCGGACGAGGCGCAGCCGTTCTATGTCAACTCGCCGTACGGGATCGCGCTCGCGCACAACGGCAACCTGATCAACATGGATGTGCTGCGGCGCGAGGTCTTTGAACAGGACCGGCGCCACATCAATACCGGTTCCGATTCCGAGGTGCTGCTCAACGTGTTCGCACATGAGTTGCGCGAGCAGGGCGCGCTGACGCCGCAGGCGGCGTTGAATGCCGTTGGCGGCGTGCACCGCCGCTGCAAGGGTGGCTATGCGATCGTCGGCCTGGTGCTCGGCCTGGGGCTGATCGCCTTCCGTGATCCGCACGGCATCCGGCCGCTGGTGCTGGGCAAGCGCAGCACGCCGTCGGGCGATGAGTATGCGGTCGCGTCCGAATCGGTGGCGCTGGACATCCTGGGCTTCACCCGCCTACGTGATGTCGCCCCGGGCGAAGCGATCGTGGTGACCGCGCGTGGCGAACTGTTTACCCAGCAGGCCGCCGAACCACAGCTGCATACGCCGTGCATCTTCGAATACGTGTACTTCGCCCGTCCGGACTCGATGATGGACGATGTGTCGGTGCACAAGGCGCGCATGCGCATGGGCGTGAAGCTGGGCGAGAAGATCCTGCGCCTGCGCCCGGACCACGACATCGATACCGTCATCCCGATCCCCGACACCTCGCGCGACGCCGCGCTGGAAATTGCCAACGTGCTGGGCGTGAAGTACCGCGAGGGATTCATCAAGAACCGTTACATCGGGCGCACCTTCATCATGCCGGGCCAGGGCCAGCGGATGAAGTCGGTGCGGCGCAAGCTCAACCCGATCCCGCTGGAGTTCAAGGATCGCGTGGTGTTGCTGGTGGACGACTCGATCGTACGCGGCACCACTTCGCAGCAGATCATCCAGATGGCGCGCGACGCCGGTGCGCGCAAGGTGTACCTGGCATCCGCTGCGCCGCCTGTGCGATTCCCGAATATCTACGGCATCGACATGCCGGCGGCAGATGAGCTGGTGGCGCATGGCCGCACCGAGGAAGAGATCCAGACCTTGCTGGGTGCCGATTGGCTGATTTACCAGGACCTGGCCGACCTTGAGGACGCTGTTTCCGGGCCCAAGCACAAGCTGACCCACTTTGATTCGTCGTGCTTCGATGGCAAGTACGTGACCGGCATCGAGCCGGGCTACTTCGAACTCCTGCAGCAGGCACGCAGTGACGATGCCCAGCGCAAGCGCCGCGCCGGCTGAACTGCCGGGCGACGCCGGGCCGGCCTGCGTCAAACCGGCTTGCGTCGAACCGGCTTGCGTCGAACCGGCTTGCGTCGAGCCCACTGACCTGTACGGCGCCCTGGCAGCCTGCCTCGCTGCCGACACGGTCGAGTTGAAACTGGCGCGCGTTGCGTCGTTGGCGCGCAGGTTTTCCGATGGCGGCGCCGGTGCAAATCCAGACCTCGTCGCCC
>JBBRZU010000034.1:0-24300 GCA_038236425.1 Lysobacterales bacterium | reverse complement strand
GGTGGCGTGATCCAGACCACCTTGCCGGCAACCGGCAAGCGATCCTTGTCCTCGGGCAGCGACAGCAGCAGGAAGACTTCGTCGCCCAGCGCGTAGCGGCGATTGGTGGGAATGAAGATGCCGCCGCCCCGCAGGAACGGCATGTAGGCGCCATACAACTGCGCCTTGTCCTTGATCGCCAATGACAGGATGCCCTGCCGCGCGCCTGCACCACCAATCATCCTGACCGTCTCCCCGAAGCGCGACTGCTGCCAGCCGCATCGTACAGCGTGCGCCAGTCCAGCAGGAGGCCGGCAAGCACCAGATCGTGGCGCAACGGCGCGCCAAGCTGCTCGCGCAGCCGGTTGATGCCGTCGAACCAGATCGACAGCTTGGGAAAATCAGCAGGCGGCGTCAAGCCGGGCACGGCGGCCCGGGCGGCATGCTGCGCCCCGAGGCCGCGTGCGGCGGCGTCCAGGGCGAGCTCGGCGGCGAAGCGCAGGCGCAAGGCGGCGTGCTCGTCGTCCAGCCAGGCCTGGGCCAGTTCGATCGGGCTTGCCCGGCCCTCACGCAGCGATTCCAGGCCCTTGAGCACCTCGCCGCGGATGCGCAGGCCGCCCTCGCGCAGCCAGTGCGCGGCCTGCCCCGGATTGCCGCGCGCCGCCGTGAGCGCGTCGCTGGCATCGCTGACCGCCACGCCCTGGGTACGCAACCAGGCGATCGCCTCGTCCGCCGCCGGGACCCGGAATTCCAGGCGCTGGCAGCGGCTGCGGATGGTGGCGGGCAAGCGGCCGGGGCGCGAACTCACCAGCAGCAGGAAGCGCTCGGGGGCCGGCTCCTCGAGGGTCTTGAGCAGGGCGTTGCCAGCGGCCGTGTTCAACAGGTCAGCAGGTTCGATCACCGCCACTTTCGCACCGCCAAATTGCGCGCTCAGCGAAAACCAGTGTCCGAGTTTGCGGATCTGGTCCACGACGATGTCGTTGCGCAGCTTGTCGCCCTTGTCGTTGGGCTCCAGGCCGACGCGCTGCAGGTCACCGTGGGTCTGCGTCACCAGCAGGCCGACGGTCTGCGCCGCGAACTGGCGGCAACTGCGGCACGCGCCGCAGGCGAAGCCTTCAGGCCCCGGCGTCGGGCACAGGATGCGCTGCGCCAGCGCTTCGGCAACCGCCTTCTTGCCCAGGTGCGCGGGCCCGGTCAGCAACATGCCATGGCCGAGGCGGCCCTGGACATAGGCATCGATCGCCTGGCGCAGCACGCGAACCTGCCAGGGCGCGAGCGCGGCAGTCATCGCGCTGCCAGCCAGGTGTCGAGTGCAGCGGTCACTGCGTCCAGCACCGATGTCGCGGGCGCCGATGCATCCACGACACGGAAGCGCGCCGGCTCGGCGGCGGCGCGGGCGAGATAGGTTGCGCGGACGCGCTCGAAGAATTCGTCGTGCTCGCGCTCGATGCGATCCAGGCCGGCGCCGCGCGAACGGGCGCGCGCCAGGCCAACATCCACGCCGACATCGAGCAGGAAGGTCAGGTCCGGCTTGATCCCCACCGCCCAGCGTTCCAGTTCGGCGATCCGTCCCATGTCCAGGCCGCGACCACCGCCCTGGTAGGCGAAGCTGGCATCGGTGAAGCGGTCGGCAAGCACGGCCGCACCACGGGCCAGCGCCGGCTGCACCAGCTCACGGACGAGTTGCGCGCGCGAGGCGAACATCAGCAGTAATTCCACTTCGGGCGCGAGTGTCTGCGCGGGATCCAGCAACAGGCTTCGGATCGCCTCGCCCGCCTCGGTGCCGCCGGGCTCGCGCGTGCTCACCACGTCATAGCCGTGGGCGGCAAGCCGCGTGGCGATGGCATCGCGCACGCTCGACTTGCCGGCGCCCTCGCCGCCTTCGATGCTGATCAGCAAACCGCTGCGCGTGGCCATGTCAGCGCCGCAACTGGTAGCGGCGCACGGCCGCATTGTGTTCATCGAGCGTCGCGGAAAACTGGTGCGCGCCACCGCCGCGGGCCACGAAGTACAGCGCCTCGCCAACCGCTGGATGCGCAGCGGCCTGCAGTGCATCCCGTCCCGGCATGGCAATCGGCGTTGGCGTCAATCCGACGCGCCTGTAGGTGTTGTATGGGGTGTCGGTGACCAGGTCGGCACGACGGATATTGCCGGCGTAGTTCGCGCCCATGCCGTAGATCACGGTCGGGTCGGTCTGCAGCAACATGCCCAGGCGCAGCCGGCGCACGAACACGCCGGCGATCTGCGGCCGCTCACTGGCCAGTGCCGTCTCTTTCTCGACGATCGAGGCCATGGTCAGCAACTGGTCGGGCGAGATATATGGCAGCCCTTTGTCGCGACCTTGCCATGCGTCTGCAAGGGCCACGTCCATCGCCTTGGCCGCGCGCGAGAGGATTGCCGTTTCATCGGTACCACGGGTGAATGAGTACGTCTCGGGCAGGAACCGACCCTCGGGATGCACGCCGGCGCGACCGATTGCTGCCATCAGCGCCGAGTCGCCGAGCGGTTTGTCCGGATGCACCAGCCGCGCTGCGGCTGCAAGCGCGCGACGCAACTCGCCGATGTTCCAGCCCTCGACGATGGTGAATTTGCGCTGGATCACCTGGCCACTTGCCATGCGCTCGAGCAATTGCCGTGGCGTCAGGCCCGAATCGAGGGCGTACTCGCCCACCTGCAGTTTCCCGGCCACGCCCATCCGGGTGGCCAGCGCCTTCCAGGCAAGATTGTTGCCGCGCGATGCGCCCCGCTCGCGCAGCTTGCGCACCACCGCGTCGAGTCCGTCGCCGCGATCGATCACCAGTTCCTGCGCCGGCCCGCCGAACAGCAGCGGCCGATCCGCGAATGCGACCGTGCGCTGCCACGCGACGAAGCCCGCGGCGATCACCACCACCAGCAGCAGCGCGAGCGCAAGTTTCCGGCCGCCATGTTTCAGCTGCTTTGCCATGGTCACTCCTGGAAGACGTAGGCGGAATGCGCATCGGCCAGGCGCCGGCGCAGCGCCAGCACCTCGGGATGCGCTGGCCATGCATGCTGGCCCAGGCGACGCACGGGAAGGATACCGCGCAGCGAATTGCAGGCGAACAGCACCTCGGCGTGGCTGACCTGCGCCTGGCTCAATTCAGCCTCGACCGCAGCACCCTGGCCGAGCAACCAGCCGCGGATGGTACCGGCGACGCCGCAATTGGCCACCGTCGGCGTCAGCCAGCGGCCATCCACGCGGGCGAACAGGTTGGCCGAGGTGGCGCACACGACCCGGTCTTCCATGTCGCACAGGATGCCGTCATGGATGGATGGATCATTCCACTCGGCGCGGGCCAGCACCTGCTCCAGGCGATTGAGGTGCTTGATTCCCGCAAGCAGCGGCTGGACGGCCATGCGCGTCTTGCACCAGCGCAGGACCAGGCCATCGGCCGGCACCGGCGGCGCATCGTGGCAGCTCAGCACGACGGTCGGATTGTCATGTTCCGGAGCTGCGTAACCGCGCGGACCCAGACCGCGGGTCAGCACGATTTTCAGCGCGGCGCGATCGCGGCCTTCGATCAGGCTGGATGCCTCGCGACGTACCATCGCCTCTTCCGGCATCGAAATGCCCAGGCGCGCCGCGCCGGTGCCCAGGCGCGCCCAATGTTCGCGCCACATCGCCGGCGCGCCCGCGACCACCAGCAGGGTCTCGAACAACCCATCGCCGTAAGCCAAGCCTCGATCCTCGGGCTCCAACCACAGGCGGACGCGACCTTCGCGCAGGACTTTTGCGTTCATGCCGAGCCCAGCGCGCGCAGCAGCCCGCGCGCCTTGGCGCGGGTTTCCTCGAGTTCGGCATTCGGCTGCGAATCCACCACCAGGCCGGCGCCG
This sequence comes from Lysobacterales bacterium, assembly GCA_038236425.1. Lineage (GTDB taxonomy): Bacteria > Pseudomonadota > Gammaproteobacteria > Xanthomonadales > Xanthomonadaceae > Arenimonas. The sequence continues at coordinate 20,469 of JBBRZU010000034.1, read as the reverse complement.
GCGCGCAGCTGCGCTTCGTTGCCTGCCAGCCATGCGCTGCGGATGAGGATGTTGAGATCCATGTCGCCGTTCGTCCCCAGGTAGCCCATTGCCCCGGTGTACGGCCCGCGTCCCTCGCCTTCCAGCTCGGCGATGATCTGCATGCAACGCACCTTGGGCGCACCGGTGATGGTACCCCCGGGAAAGACTGCCGCGATCACCTGGCCCGGGGTCGTGCCCGGGCGCAGGCGGCCACGCACATTGGAAACGATGTGGTGCACGTGGGCATAGCTTTCGATGCGCATCATCTCGTCGACCTGCACGCTGCCGGGAACGCAGACCCGGCCGAGGTCGTTGCGTTCCAGGTCGATCAGCATCACGTGTTCGGCGCGCTCCTTGGGATGCGCCGCCAGTTCGCGCATGCGCGCGAGGTCGTCGTCGCCAGCGACGCGTGGTCGCGTGCCGGCAATCGGCCGCGTCTCGACAACATCGCCGCGCACCGACACCAGGCGCTCGGGGGACGAACTTGCCAACGACCAGCTGCCATGCCGCAGCAGGCCCGCGAATGGTGCCGGGTTGCTGGAGCGCAGTCGCCGGTAGAACACATCGGGCGCCGGCGGCGCCTCGAAACTCGCGCGCCAGGCGCGCGACAGGTTGACCTGGAAAACATCGCCCGCACGCAGGTAGTCGTGGATGCGGGCCACGCCGTCGAGGAATTGCTCCGGGGTGTCTTCATCGACCCTCGATGGCGGTTGCCATGGTGAGGCCGACGCGTCGGCTGCGCCCTCGCCAGCTGGGATTCGGGCGAGCGCTTCCGTGGTCCGCGCCAGCAGCGCGTCGTGTCCCGTTTCGCAGGCCAGCAGGCAGGAACCGTCGTGACGATCGCGGATGATGGCGGCCGGACAGCGCAGCGCCAGCGCGACCGGCAAGGGGCCGGGCGCGGCCGGCAGGCGCAGCACCGGCTCGACCTGCGCTGCGAGTTCGTAGGCAAGAAAAACCGCCCATCCGCCGGCGAAAGGCAGGAGGCGGGCGATATCGGCGCGCGCGCTCGCATGGTCTCCGGTCGAGGCAAGCCTTGCAAGCGCATTGTCTGCGCGCGCGCAGGCGAGGTCGGCATCCAGGCAAGCAAGGAAATCGCCGCTGCGCGGCACGCCATCAAGGTCCCGGGTGATGCCATCGGCCTGCAATTTTAGGCCGCTGCCATCGGCGACCAGCAACAGATCCCAGCGCGAGCTGGCATTGCCATCCGCGACGCTCTCGAGCAGCAGCGGAAAGCGCGCCGGGTCGGATGACTGCAGCGCCAGCAAGTCGAGGTCACCGGCAAGTGTCCGCAGCGTCATGCCCGGCAACCTGGACAGGGAGCCCGCGTCAGGCAACGCGTCAGGCAGCGCGTCAGACGCGGCGGAATACGAGCGTGCCGTTGGTGCCGCCGAAGCCGAAGCCGTTCGACATCGCCACGTCGATCTTCTTCTGGCGCGCCGTATTGGGCACGAAGTCCAAGTCGCAGCCTTCGCCCGGGTTGTCGAGGTTGATGGTCGGCGGGATCACGCCATGCTGCAGCGCGAGGATCGAGAACACCGCCTCCACGCCACCGGCAGCACCCAGCAGGTGACCGGTCATGGACTTGGTCGAACTGATCATCGTCTTGTAGGCGTGGTCGCCGAGCGCGCGCTTCATCGCCTGCGTTTCGGCCAGGTCGCCCAGCGGCGTCGAGGTGCCGTGCGCATTGAGATAGTCGACCTGGTCGGGATTCAGGCCGGCATCGCGCAATGCCATCGCCATGCAGCGTGCCGGGCCGTCGCCGTTCTCGCTGGGCGCGGTCATGTGGTACGCATCCGAGCTGGCGCCGAAGCCAACCAGTTCGCAGTAGATGCGCGCGCCGCGTGCTTTGGCCGATTCGTATTCTTCGAGGATCAGAATGCCGGCGCCGTCGCCGAGCACGAAGCCATCGCGGTCGCGGTCCCAGGGACGGCTGGCCTTTTCCGGGGCATCGTTGCGCGTGGATAGCGCCTTCATCGAACAGAAACCGGCCACCGAGGTCGGCGTGCAACCATGCTCTGCGCCCCCGGCGACCATGATGTCGGCATCGCCGTACTGGATCATGCGCATCGCCATGCCGATCGAATGGTTCGACGAGGCACACGCCGACACGGCGGAAAAATTCGGGCCCTTGAAGCCCTTCATGATGCACAGCTGGCCGGACACCATGTTGATGATGGTGCTGGGCACGTAGAACGGCGAGACCTTGCGCGGCCCGCCTTCGTGCAGCGCGATCGCGGTGTTCTCGATCCCGCGCACGCCGCCGATGCCCGAACCGATCAACACCCCGGCCCGCTCCGCGTTGGAGTCATCAATCACCAGGCCGGCATCGTCCATCGCCATGATCGAGGCGGCCAGGCCATAGTGGATAAAGGTTTCCATCTTCTTGGCGTCCTTGGGATTGACCCAGGACTTGGCATCGAAGTCGCGCACTTCGCCGGCGATGTTGCTGCTGTAGCCGGTGGTATCGAAATGGGTGATGTGGCCGATGCCGGACCGCCCATTGATGATGCTGTCCCAGGCCGTGGCGAGGGTATTGCCGACCGGCGAGACGATGCCCAGGCCGGTGATGACGACGCGACGCTTACTCATGGCGTGACTCCGCGAACGGGTTGCGCTGTGTGACAGGTTGAAAGTCGTGGGAGCGTGATGCCCCCTGAAACACACAGGGCCGCGCAAGCGCGGCCCCGTGGCGGCAATAGATCGCCAGGTCAGGCCTTGACGTGGGCCTTGATGTAGTCGATCGCCTGCTGCACCGAGGTGATCTTCTCGGCTTCTTCGTCAGGGATCTCGCACTCGAACTCTTCCTCGAGGGCCATCACCAGCTCGACGGTGTCCAGCGAGTCCGCGCCCAGATCGTCGACGAAGGACGCGCTGTTGGTCGCCTCTTCTTCCTTGACGCCCAGCTGTTCGACGACGATTTTCTTGACGCGTTCTTCGATGGTGCTCATGGATGGATCTCCTCCCGGATTCGGACGGGCGCAGGGTCTGTTGTGCGAGCCGGGGCGAGCGCCCTCGCCTGGCTTCGATGGGTGTGGATTCTAGCCCAAATCCCGGCGCGGGTCGCGGGCCGGCGGCCCAGCCCGGGCAGGGGCCGGCTCAGGCCATGTACATGCCGCCGTTGACGTGCAGGGTTTCGCCGGTAATGTAAGCTCCGGCCGGGCCGGCCAGGAACGCCACGGCCTCGGCAATATCCGCCGGTGAACCGAGCCGCCCGAGCGCAATCTGCCCCAGCAACGCTTGCTTCTGTGCCTCTGGCAGCGCATTGGTCATGTCGGTCTGGATAAACCCTGGCGCAACCACATTGACAGTGATGCCGCGGCTGCCGATCTCCTTGGCCAGCGATTTGGAGAAGGCAATGATGCCGGCCTTGGCGGCGGCGTAGTTGGCCTGCCCCGCGTTTCCTGTCAGGCCGATCACCGACGCGATGCTGACGATCCGGCCCTTGCGCGCCTTCATCATCCCGCGCATCACCGCCTTGGAGGTGCGATAGACGGAGCTGAGGTTGGTGTCGAGGATGATGTTCCAGTCCTCGTCCTTCATCCGCATCAGCAACTGGTCGCGGGTGATGCCGGCGTTGTTGACCAGGATCGACACCGCACCGAATTGCTTGCCGATTGCATCGATCAGCGCCTCGACTGCCGCGCCATCGGTGACGTCGAGCGCGCGGCCGGCGCCACCCTGCGCAGCAAGCCGATCACCGATTGCCTTCGCACCCGATTCGGTGGTGGCGGTTCCGATCACGGTCGCGCCCAGGGCCGCCAGGCGGTCGGCGATGGCCGCACCGATGCCGCGGCTTGCGCCGGTGACCAGGGCGATTTCGCCAGACAGGGTTGCGCTCATGCGGAAATCCTCGATTGTGCAGGTGTGTTGCCCACGCGCGCGATGCGCATCAGGCGGCAGTGTTGTCGGTGAGGGACGCGTCGAAGTCCGCTGGTGCGCCGATTGCGCGCGCGTCCAGGGATTTGTCGATGCGCTTGGCCAGGCCGGCCAGCACTTTGCCTGGGCCGCATTCAATCAGTCGCGTTGCGCCGGCAGCAGCCAGCGCCTGCACACAGTCGTTCCAGCGTACCGGCAAGTACAACTGGCGCACCAGCGCATCGGCAATCGCGATCACGGTCGGATGTACCTGCGCATCGGCGTTCTGCACGACTGGCCGATCCGGCATCTGCCAATCGAGCGCGGTGATTGCACCGGCCAATTCACGCGCAGCCTCGCGCATCAATGGCGTGTGCGAAGGCACGCTGACAGCCAGCTTGACGATCTTGCGCACGCCGCGCTCGCCGAGCAGGGTGATGGCGCGATCCACGGCGGCGGCATGGCCACCGATGACGATCTGCCCGGGCGAGTTGTAGTTCGCGGGAACCACGACCTCGTCGCCCGATGCGGCAGTGCAAACTTCCTGTACCAAGGCATCCTCGGCGCCGAGCACCGCAGCCATCGCGCCAGTCCCTGCCGGCACCGCTGCTTGCATCAACTGGCCACGACGCCGCACCAGCCCAGCCGCAGCGCCAAGCTGGATGGCGCCCGAGGCAACCAGCGCCGAATACTCGCCAAGGCTATGACCGGCGAACTGGGCCGGCTGCGCGCCGCCCGCGGCGACCCATGCGCGCCAACAGGCGACACTGGCGGCCAGCAGTGCCGGTTGGGTGAACTCGGTCTGGTTGAGTTGCGCGTCCGGGCCGTCCTGCGAGAGCGTCCACAGGTCCACGTCGCAGCCACGCGACGCTTCGTCGAAGCTGGTGCGAATCACCGGATGCAGCGCCGCGAGCTCGGACAGCATGCCGAGGCTCTGCGAGCCCTGGCCGGGGAACACGAAGGCGAGACTGGGGGTCATGTGCAAATCCGCGGATGCCGGGCGGCCATGATACGGCGCGCACGCGCGCATCGTCTGTACTGCGGCGTAGGGCGGATTTTTCAGAGGTGTCGCACGAGCCCCGCCGCCGAGCGACGGACGCGCAGCAACTCAGTAGCGGATCAGCGCCGAGCCCCAGGTGAATCCACCGCCAAATGCCTCCAGCAGGATCAACTGGCCGCGCTTGACCCGACCCGAGCGCACCGCCTCGTCAAGTGCCAGCGGCACCGAGCCGGCCGACGTATTGCCGGTTCGATCAACGGTGACGATGACGCGTTCCATCGGCATCTGCAGCCGCCTGGCGGTCGCCTCGATGATGCGCAGGTTGGCCTGGTGCGGGATCAGCCAATCCAGGTCGGATTTGTCCAGGCCATTGGCAGCCAGGGTTTCGTCCACCACCGAATCAAGCGCCTTGACCGCGTACTTGAATACATCGCTGCCGGCCATCATGACCTTGACGCCACAGTTGGGCAGCTCCGCATCGAAGCCGACCGACACGCCCACGGGGTTGTACAGCAGCGCTTTCTTGCCGCCATCGGCGTGCAAGTGGGTGGAGATGATGCCAGCCTCTGCATCCGCCTTCAGTACGACCGCACCGCCACCGTCGCCGAACAGCACGCAGGTTCCGCGATCGGTCCAGTCAACCATGCGCGACAGGGTCTCGGCGCCGACAACGAGTGCGTTCTTGACCTGTCCGGCGCGAATGAACTGGTCAGCCACGCTGAGTGCATACACGAAGCCCGAGCAGGCGGCATTGACGTCGAATGCGGCGCAACCATTGGCGCCGATGCGGTGCTGCAGCAGGCAGGCGGTGGACGGGAAGATGAGGTCGGGGGTGGTGGTGCCGACGATGATCAGCTCGAGATCGGCCGCATCCATGCCAGCTGCCTCGAGCGCGCGCGTGGCGGCATGGAAGGCCAGGTCACCGGTGGTCTCGCCGTCGGCGGCGATGTGCCGCTCGCGGATACCGCTGCGGCTGACGATCCACTCGTCGTTGGTCTCGACCATTTTTTCGAGGTCGGCATTGGTCAGCACTTTCTCGGGAAGGTAGCTGCCCGTACCGACGATGCGTGAAAACACAGCCATACCCGACTCCCGATTGATCCGCGCCTGACTAGTGCACGCCAGAATGGTGCACGCCTGCGCGAATTGAGTCTCTCACGAGTGCGCGGCAGGGCGTTGGAAACGCGAAACGGCGGGACAATGCCCGCCGTGTCGTCTCGATCATGCACCAGCGCGGCGACGCGAACGCGTTGCGGCGCCGGGAGGGATCAACCCTCGACGTCAACCGCAGCCTTGGGCTGGATGACCTGGCGGCCGCGATAGAAGCCGTCCTTGGTGATGTGGTGGCGGATGTGCGTCTCGCCGCTGGTGACGTCGGTGGCGAGCTGCTTGGCACCGAGCTTGTCATGCATGCGGCGCATGCCACGGGTGGACGGGGTACGACGGGACTTCTGGACGGCCATGGTTGAATCTCCAGCTACTTGTTGTCTTTCAGCGTGCCCAGCACGGCGAAAGGATTCGGTTTGTCTTCGTCTTCGTGCGCCCAGACATCCTCTGGCAAGCGCGAATCCGGGTTGATCGGCACCACCGGCAGGGCAAGGATGAGTTCATCCTCGACAAGATCGGCGGGATGGATCTCCCCGCCTTCCGGCACCAGCAGCGGTTCCATCTGCTCCGGCAGCGCAGCTTCCTGCGCTTCCGAGGTGATCAGGCCCAACTGCTGCAACACCTGCACGGGTTGCAGGAAGCGCTCCATGCTGCGCTGGCATTGCAGCGGCAGCGCGGCCTCCGCGCGGACTTCGACAAAGGCCTGGTGGCCCGCATCCTGGCCGAATTCGAGCCGGTAATGGCACTCGCCTTCGGAATCCACGAGGCTGTCGCCCAGGCGCTTGAACGCCGACAGCGGCAACACTCCCTCAAACACCCGCCTGGCCGAAACCATGCGCCAGACGTCAACTACCGCGGGCAGGTTCACGGACATAAGTCGGTGATTATAGAAGTCCGGGCGCATCGGTGTCAAACCAAAATCCGAGCGGTGGCGCGGGCTTACGGCCACCATTGCGGCCGACTCCGGCAGGCTCCGCGGGCGAAACGAGACGGGCAGCGCAGTTTGCCCGCGCTTGCATGGCTGGTGCAGACTGGCCCGAACCTGCGGATGATCCGATGCAGTATTTCCTGATTGCCGGTGTGTTGATCCTGTGTGTCGGTGCGCTGCTGTGGCGGGCGCATTCCGGGCGCGTGCGGCGCCAGCGGACATTGTCGCGCATGCTCGACCTGGCTGACCAGATGGAGACCCTGCTCGACCGCAGCCAGGAGCGGATGCGCTCGCTGCGGCCGCTGGTGGAGCGGGTGCCCGCCGACATCGCCGCCGAGGCCCAGGCCTCGATCCAGGGCAGCCTGCCGGTGTTCGAGGCCAAGCGCGACCTGCTGCAGCATCGCCTGTGGATCCAGCAGCGCGCCGGCGATGCCAGCATCGACGAGCTCGACCAGGCCTGCGCGGCGCTGGAGCGCGTGCGCGAGCGCCTCAGCAGCCGGTTGCACGACCTGGACCGGGTCCGCCGCGACCTGGCCCATGCCACCGATGCCTCCGCCGAGGCAGCGCTGCGTGAGCCGGCGACCCTGCGCCGGCCAACGCCATGACCCGCAGGCCCTGAGCAATTTCCCCGTGAGCGCATTGATCCTTGCCTCCACATCGCCCTATCGCCGGGCGCTGCTGGCGCGGCTCGGCCTGCCGTTCGACGTGGCCCGGCCCGAAGTCGACGAAACGTCGCTCACGGGCGAGACGCCCGAAGCACAGGCGATCCGGCTGGCAGAGGCCAAGGCGCGCGCGATCGCGAAGCGCTATCCGCAGGACTGGGTGATCGGCTCCGACCAGGTGGCCCAGTTGGACGGAACCGCGCTCGGCAAGCCGGGCAGCTTCGAGCGCGCCGCCGATCAACTCGCCGCTGCGTCGGGAAAACGCGTCGCCTTCTACACTGCGGTCTGCCTGTACCGCGTCGCCGACCGGCGGATGCTGGCGATGCGCGACACCACGTTCGTGCAGTTCCGCAGGCTCGACGCCGGCGAAATCGAACGCTACCTGCACGCCGAACAGCCGTACGACTGCGCAGGCAGTTTCAAGGCCGAAGGCCTCGGGATCACGCTGTTCGAATCGATCCAGAGCAGCGATCCCAGCGCGCTGGTCGGCTTGCCCCTGATCGGCCTGTCACGCGCCCTGCGCGAAGCCGGATTCCGACTGCCCTGACTCAGCGCGACACGTCGATCGCCTGCTCGGGCCACGCCTCGACGCTGCCGTCGCTGCCGTGCAGGCGCAGCCCGAGCCAATGCCGGCCGGGCGGCAAACCCTTGGTGTCGATGTCGGCGCGCAATCCCACCTTCGGCTGGTTCGGGTCGGTCGAGACACGCCAGTAGTCCTGCACGCCCGGCATGGGCAGCCCGTATTGCGCGCGGCCAACCACGCGGTTGTCGATCAGGACATCCACTGCGTCCAGGCCGACGCCGTCCTTGAATGCCCAGCCCTGGATCTTCACGCGGCCCGAGACCTGCGTGCCTGCAGCGGGCGCGTCGATCCAGGCCAGTGCCGGCGATGCGCAGGGACCGGGCACCGGTTCGGCATCGAACCGGTAGCGAAAGTAGCGCTTGCGCCCATGGTCCACCGACAGCGACTGCGGCACCGGCAGTGCCCCGAACTGTGCACAGCGCTGGTGGTACAGCGCCAGACGCGCCTTCATCGGGGTGGCACTGTCCTCGACCAGCAACTGCACCGGCCCGCCCTGCCCGCTTGCCGTCGCCCGCAGCCAGTCGGGGCTGGCCTCCAGGCCCCAGACGCGCAGCTGGGCGGCACGCCCGTGCTTGCGATTGAGTGGATCGTCGAGGACCCGGATATCGTCGCGCCGCAGTGCGAACGCAAGTTGCGCGGCGGTTCCGAAATCGCCACCGATCCAGGTTGTGCCTGGTGCAGCAGGCTGAGAGCGCACCCAGTCCTGCAATTCCGTGGCGCCGCTGAAATCAGCCGGATAGATCCGACTCGCGGCCAACGCGGCGCGGGGTGCCGGCGCGCCGGCAACGGACAGGAAGGCCAGCGCGAGCAGCAAACCGAGCGCGGTCGTGGACCAGGTCAGCGCGCGTGCCCATCGGGGCCACTGCGAGAGCACTGCGGGGGCGGCGCAGGCCAACACGATCCAGCCGAACAGCGGCCAGTGGAAACTCACGCGCTGCCGGTCAGCGAAGAAACCGAGCACGAACAATGCAGGCACCGCGAGCAGCGTGATGCCGGCGAGCAATCCCCAAGGCCGCGCGGAGTCGCGACGCTGGTGCCACGCCTTGCGCAGCGTTGCCAGCAGCAGCAGGAACAGAGGTGGAGTCACCAACAAGAACTGAATCGGCAGCCAGGCCAGTCCGGCGCCGTCGAAGCGCCACGGATTGCGGTCGCGCAACTGGAAGGCAAGTCCGGCGCCAGCGTGCTGCAGGTTCCACAGCAGCAGCGGTAACCAGCCCAGCGCGCCCAGCAGCAGGACCACCAGCACGCGTCGATCTCGCAGCAAGGGCCAGCTGCGGCGATCCAGCGCCATGCCCGACACGGCGGCAATCAGCATCGCGGCAAAGCGGTAGTGCGACAGCGCGCCCAGCACCAGACCCGCAGCCAGCAGGCCCAGCGCGGCAACGTCCACCCGTTCACGCAGGCGCAGCCAGGCATCGACGCAAATGAGCCCGGCAACAACCAGCGGCACGTCGGGCAGTGCAAGCACGCCAAGCAGCCCGGACAGCGGCATGAGCAAGACCACCCAGCCGGTTTGATCCGCATGCGTTGGACCGAATGCGCGCGCGGCGATGCGCCATGCCAGCCAGGGGACCAGAGTGCCAAGCAGAAGGAACGGAATGCGCAACGCAAGCGTTGGGGCGACGCCCAGCAGCCCGCCAAAGACCAGGCCGGCACGGGCAATCCAGGCGGTGGCCGCGGGCAAGTCGGAGTAGGCCCAGGCCAGCCGCTGGCCTTCCCATGCGTAGAAGGCTTCGTCCACGAACAGCGGCACGCGGGCCGCCAGGACAAGCTTCACCAGCAGCACAACCAGCCCGGCGAGAACGAGGTTCACGCGCAGGCGACTTGGTTTCATGCCAGCATCAGGCCACGTCCCCCCGGTCATTCGCGATCCCATCCCATGAGTGCGACGCAACCCATCCAGGCTGCCGGCAAGGCCGCCATCCTACCCGACGCCCTTCGCAGCGCGCTCGCAGCCGCCGTAGATCAGATCAATTCGCTGGTGCTTGGCAAGCCGCGCGAGGTCGATCTGGCCTTCACCACCCTGCTCGCGGGCGGGCACCTGCTGATCGAGGACCTGCCCGGCCTGGGCAAGACCACCCTGGCCCGTTCCATGGCGGCCACGCTGGCGCTGGATTTCCAGCGCATGCAGTTCACCTCCGACCTGCTGCCGTCGGACATCATCGGCGTGTCCATCTTCGATCCGACCGCGCGCGAGTTCCGCTTCCACGGCGGCCCGGTGTTCACCCAACTGCTGCTTGCCGACGAAATCAACCGCGCGCCGCCGCGCACCCAGAGTGCGCTGCTCGAAGCGATGGCCGAACACCAGGTCACCGTGGACGGCGTCTGCCACATCCTGCCGCAGCCGTTCTTCGTGATGGCGACGCAGAATCCCGCCGACCTCGCAGGTACGTTCCCGCTTCCCGATTCGCAACTCGACCGCTTCCTGCTGCGCCTGCGCCTGGGCTACCCGGAGGCTGCGGCAGAGCGCGAGATGCTGTCGGGCGCGGATCGGCGCCTGATGATTTCCAGGGTGACGCCGCAGTTGGCCACCGAATACCTGCTCGAGCTGCGCGCCGCCGTCACCCGCGTGCATGCGAGCGAGGCCCTGGTGACCTATGTGCAGGCGCTGCTGGCTGAAAGCCGTCGGCACAAGGGCGTTCGCGTGGGCCTGTCGCCACGCGCCGGCCTGGCCTTGCTGCAAGGCGCACGTGCACATGCGCTCATTGCTGGTCGCATACACGCCTTGCCGGAAGACGTGCAGGCGCTGTTCGTCGAAGTGGCCGCGCATCGCCTGGTGCCGGAGGCCGAGTCCTCGACCCGCGACGCGCTGGCCGCGTCCATCCTGGCCTCGGTCGCCGTCGACTGACCCGGATGGCTGCGTCCCGCGACGGCGTCGAACGCTTCGGCGACGTGTTGGCCCGCATGGCCTTCGTACGCCCGAAGCACCCCGAGACCTTGCCGGTGCGCATCGGCCGCAACCGCATTTACGTCTTGCCGACCGGGTTCGGATTGTTCCTGGGCGCGATGCTGTTCACCATGTTGGTCGGCGGGCTGAATTACAACAACAACCCGGCCCTGCTGCTGGTGTTCCTGTTTGCCGGCGTGGCCAACAACAGCCTGGTGCACGCGCACCTGATCCTGTCCGGCATCCGCCTGCGCAGCTTGCATGCCGACCCGGTGTTCGCCGGCGAGGTGATGCGCCTGAAGCTGCGTTTCGAGGCCGATGGCTCCCGCGAACGGCCGGGGCTGGAGTTGCTGTACGACGGCGTGATCGCGAACTTCGGCATCGCAGCCGGCGAAGAGCCTGAAGTACAGCTCGACATCGCTACCCACCGCCGCGGCTGGCTGCCATTGGGGCGGATGCGCCTGAGCACGCTGCGCCCGTTCGGCCTGGCGCGCGCCTGGAGTTGGTTGCGTCCCGACACGCCGTTGCTGGTTTACGCCGCACCCGAACCCAATGCGCCGCCGCTGCCGGCTTCACTCGGTGATGGCGATTCGCCGCGCAGCCGCGCCCATGGCGAGCAGCCGCACCACCTGCGCGAATACCGCACCGGGGACATGCCGCGACAGATCGCATGGAAAGCATCCGCGCGCGCCGACAAGCTGCTGGTGCGCGAGTACGAATCCGCCGTCGCACGCGACGTGCTGCTCGACTGGAATGCCCTGGCTGGCATGGACCATGAAGCCCGCATCCGCCGCCTCGCGCGCTGGGTGATCGACGCCGAGCGCAGCGGCAGCCAATACGCCCTGCACTTGCCCGGGCAACGGGTGCCCACCGGGCGCGGTCCGGACCAACGCCATGCCTGCCTGCGCGCACTCGCACTGTTGCCCGATGCTTGAGCCACTGCAGCGCGAAACGCGTCGCTGGTGCCTGGCCGCCGCGGGCGCCTGCAGCTTGCCGATGTTGTTCCAGATGCCGGCATGGCTTGCGCTTGTACTCAGCGCGACCTTCGCGCTCGCCTGGTTCACCGACAAGCCGCTGTCGGCGTGGCTGCGCCTGCTGCTCACGCTGCTGATTGCTGGCCTGGTGCTGGCCGCATTCCAGTTTCGCATCGGCCGTGACACGTCCTGCGCGGGCCTGGTGGCGATGCTGCTGCTCAAGCCGTTCGAAACGCACACCCGCCGCGATGCACAGAGCCTGCTGGGCTTTTCGTTGTTCGCGCCGTTCGCCGCGTTCCTGCAGGACCAGGGACCGCTCACGCTCGGCCTGTCGCTGCCCGCCGTGGCGCTGTCATTGGTGGCATGGTCACAAGTGGCGCAGGGACGCAGCGCACCCTTGTTGCCGGAGCTCCGGCGCGCAGCGATCGCGCTTGCCATGGCCTTGCCGTTGACGATGGCCGGATTCTGGCTGTTCCCTCGGCTTGCCACGCCGCTGTGGGGACTGCCCGAGAACTCGGTGTCGAAAATGGGCCTGGGCGATCGCATGACGCCCAACGAATGGCTTGATGCGCTGGTCGACGACAGCCCTGCCCTGCGCGCGCGTTTCATCGGCCGCACACCGCCGCGCGAGCAGATGTATTGGCGCGGACCGGTGCTGATGAACTTCGACGGGCAGGCATGGACGCGCGACTACGGCGCCGCCAACGAACCCGCGCCGATCATCGTGGCGACCGGCCCGTCGCTGCGCTACGAAGTGATGTTCGAGGCGACCGAGCGCCGCGACCTGGCGGTGCTTGACCTGCCCGAAGGCGCACCGGAAGGTGCCTCGCTGAACGGCGAACTGACGGCCGTGCGTGCGGAGCCGATCAACAACCTCGTGCGCTACACCGGCCGCTCCGCGCCGAGCGCACGCTTCCTGACGCCGCTTGGCCGATGGCAGCGGCGCGCCGCACTCGCGCTGCCGCCCGGGCGCGATCCGCGCACCATTGCATTGGCACGTGCATGGGCAGCCGAGAATCCCGACCCTGCTGTCCTGACGCGCCGCTTCCTGGATTGGCTGCGCAAGGACTTCAAGTACACGATCTCGGCGCCGCCAGTGGGCATCAATGCCACCGATGATTTCCTGTTCGATACAAAGCTCGGGTTCTGCCAGCACTTCAGTTCCGCGTACGCGGTGTTCATGCGCGCGGCCGGCGTGCCGACCCGCGTGGTCACCGGCTATGTGGGCGGCCACTACAACAAATACGGCGCCTACTGGCTGCTCAAGCAGAAAGACGCACATGCCTGGGACGAAATCTGGCTGGAGGGACGCGGCTGGGTGCGGGTGGATCCGACTGCGGCAATCGCCCCGGAAAATATCCTCGACACCCTCGACGACCTGCAACTGCGCCAGCGCGCTGGCCTGGCGGGAACTGCCGACGCGGTGCTTGGCCCGATGTTCGACGGCACCGACTTCCTGCGCCGGCAATGGAACCAGTTGGTGCTCGGCTTCGACGCGCTGCGCCAGCAGAGCCTGCTCAAACCGATCGGCATCAACCAGGCCGAGGCCTGGCAACTGGTGGTGGCCTTCGGCGCCGGTTCAGGAATGGCGCTGCTGCTGACTCTGTGGGTCCTGCTCCGCCAACACCGCGACCGCAGCCACCCGGTGCTGCGCGAGTGGCGGGCGATGACCCGCCGGCTGAAGCGCGCCGGCTACCCCAAGCGCAGGGATGAACCGCCGCTGGCCTACGCCCGCCGGGTGTCCGCGTTGCTCCCGGAAGGTGGAAATTCCCTGCTTTCGGTCAGCCAGCGTTACTCCGATTGGCGCTACGCTGTCGGCATGCTCACGGACGAGCAACAGTCCGAACTTGCGCAGCAACTGCGCGGGTTCCGTATCCCTTCCCGGAGCCGATCATGAGCCTGTCCAATCATTCCAAGACCTTGCTGGTGCTGGTGTCGTGCAGCCTGCTTGCTGCCTGCGTCACCGCGCCCCGCCCCCTGCAGGGGCAGTTTTCCACCCTGCGGCCGGAAGAAGCCGCCGCCCGCCAGGCCGAAGGCGAAGCCGTCCGCTGGGGCGGCCGGATCGTCTCGGTGCAACCGCAGCCCGACCGCAGTTGCTTCGAGGTTGTCGCCGCGCCACTCGGTGACAACGGCCGGCCGCGCCATGTTGACCACAGCGACGGACGCTTCATCGCCTGCCGTGCCGGATTTTACGAGCCCGAGGTGTTTGCCGCGGGTCGGGAGATTACCGTGACCGGTCATGTCGAAGGCATGGAAGTGCGCAAAGTCGGCGACTACGACTACCGCTATCCGCGGGTAGCGGCCGATGTGGTCTACCTGTGGCCCGAGTACCAGCCGATTGACGCGCGCACGCGCTTCTACGGTGGCTTCGGCTTTGGCCGCGGCTGGGGCTTCGGCATGTATCCGTACGGGTGGTAATCGCCTGCGCTTGAACGCAGCGAGATGCCGCGCGGCGGAAATTGCCGGGCGGGATTCGTGGATACGGGGGCCGCTGATGCGGCCCTCGTGCTATCCGAAGTCCGCGTGCAACGCGCGGCCAGCGAGCAGGTGCAGGTGGACATGGAACACCGTCTGCCCGCCATCGCGGTTGACGTTCATCAGCACGCGATAGCCACTGTCGGCGAAGCCTTCGCGGCGCGCATATTCCGATGCGGCCAGCATGAGCTTGCCCAGCAGGGCGGCATCGCTGGCGGGTACGTCGTTGAGGGTTGCGTAGGCGGTCTTGGGTACGAACAGGACATGCACCGGTGCCTGCGGGGAGATGTCGCGAAAGCCGAGCACGTCGTCGTCTTCGTAGACGATGTCGGCGGGGATTTCGCGGCTGATGATTTTGCTGAAAATGGTGTCGGACACTGAGCTCTCCTTGTGGCGCTTCCGGCGCCTTAGGTCGCGTCGTGGCGTGAACCGAAGGCGTGCGCCAGCGTTCCGCGATCCACGTATTCCAGTTCACCGCCCAACGGCAGGCCATGCGCGAGTCGGCTTGGCCGCACGTCGAGCTGGCGCGCAAGTTGCGCAAGGTAATGCGCGGTTGCCTCGCCTTCCACGGTCGGGTTGGTGGCGATGATGAGTTCGCGCACTTCGCCTTCGGCGAGGCGATTGGCCAGCTTGTCCAGGCCAAGGTCTTTGGGACCGATGCCGTCCAGCGGTGACAACCGGCCCTGCAACACAAAGTACAGGCCGCGATAACCGGTCGCCTGCTCGATCACCAGGCGATCGGTGGGACTTTCCACCGCGCACAACAACCCACGCTCTCGCGACGCGCTGGCGCAGGTCGCGCACAGGGCCTGCTCGCTGAAGTCGCGGCATTGCTCGCAGTGGCCGACGTGCTCCATCGCCGCAGCCAGGCTGTCGGACAGCCGCTGACCGCCCTCGCGGTTGCGCTCGAGCAGGTGGTAGGCCATGCGTTGCGCTGTTTTCTGCCCGACGCCGGGCAGCACGCGCAGCGCGTCGATCAATTGCTCGACCAGGGGTGCGCCGGCGCTCAAAAGGGCAGCTTCATCCCGGGCGGCAGCGGCATGCCGGCGGTGGCGGCGGACATGCGCTTGCCGCTTTCCTCGTTGACCTTGTTGACCGCGTCATTGAACGCCGCCTGCACCAGGTCCTCGAGCATCTCCGCATCGGCGAGCACCGACGGATCGATGTGCACGCGGCGCGCCTCGAACTTTCCGGTGATGGTCACGCTGACCATGCCGCCGCCTGCCTGGCCGGTGACTTCAAGCACAGCGAGTTCATCCTGCACGCGCTTGAGGTTGTCCTGCATGCGCTGGGCCTGCTGCATCATCTGGGCAATGTTTCCACGCATGGGTCAGTTCTCCGGAAGGGGTCGGATCGAATCGGGGACGATGCTGCCGCCCGCACCCAGCAGCGAGGCGACGATCGGGTCGCTGCGGAACGCCTGTTCGGCGGACAGCTGGCGCGCATCGCGCGCGCGTGACTGGCGTTGCTGCAGCGTATCCGCGCCTGCGGGCGACTGCACCTCGAAGCGCAATTGCGGTTCGCTGCCGAGCGTGGCGGCCAACGCCGCGGTGAGTTGGCGGGTAGTGTTCTCGCTGCGCAGGTGCGCGTCTTCGGCCGGCAGGTGCAGGCGCAAGACACCGTCGACGAATCCGCAGAACTGTGCGTGCGAGGCCAGTTGCAGGGTCGGACCCTTGAGCCCGAGCGTCGGCACGAGCGCAATCCAGTCATCGGCATCGGACAGCGTCAATGCGGCGTCCGCGCGAGGCGCGGCAGGTGACGCGGCAGCTGCCGCAGCAGGTGGCACGGCAGCTGACGCAGCAGCTGGCGCAGTCCGATGCGCAGCCGCAGCCGCAGGAGCGGCAGGCGACACGACCGGCGGTGGGGCGACCGCTGCGGCGAGGACCGGGGGCGCTGGCGGCGCGTCGCTGCTTGCACCTGGCGTTGGCGTTGCGGCGAGGGGGGCCGCGGGCGCATCGAGAGCCGCACGCGATGGCGGCGCGGATGTGGCGGACGGGCGGGATGCGCGCGGCGTTGCGGCGGCCGCCTTGTCATCGCCGGTTGCAGGACGGCTGGCAGCGCCGCCGTCGGCAGGCCGGAACGCCAGCATCCGCAGCAGGCTCATCTCGAAGCCGGCGCGCGGACTGGGCGCTGCGCCAAGGTCGCGGCGGCCGTTCACCGCCATCTGGTACCAAAGCTGCACCAACTCGGGTGACAGGCGCGCCGCCAGCCCGTCGGTATCCACGCGGGTGGGCTCCAGTTCGACACCCGGCACCAGTTGCCGCAGTTGCACGCGATGCAACTCGATCGCGAGGTCTTCGAGCACATGGCCAAAATCCGGCGAGTAGGCCGCCATTGCCTCCACTTCGGCGAGCACGGTCATGCCATCGCCATCGGCGAGCGCATCAAGAATCGCGCCGACCTGCGCGCGCTCGACGGTACCGAGCATCGCATTCACCGACGCAGCCTCCAGCGCGCCGCCTGCGTGGGCGATCGCCTGGTCGAGCAGCGACAGTCCATCACGCAGGCTGCCGTCCGCTGCACGCGCCAGAAGGTCCACTGCCTCGGGCTCGGCAGCGATACCCTCGGCAGCCAGGATCATGGTCAGTTGCCCGGCAATCTGCTTCGGCTCCAGCCGCCGCAGGTTGAACTGCAGGCAGCGCGACAACACCGTGACCGGCAGCTTCTGCGGATCGGTGGTCGCGAGCAGGAACTTCACGTGGCCCGGTGGTTCTTCCAGCGTCTTGAGCAGCGCGTTGAACGCGCTCTTGGACAGCATGTGCACTTCATCCACCAGATAAACCTTGGTGCGACCGCGCGCGGGCATGTACTGCGCGTTTTCGATCAGGGCGCGCACATCGTCCACGCCGGTGTTGCTGGCGGCGTCGATCTCGAGCAGATCCACAAAACGGCCGGCGTCGATGTCCAGGCACGAGTTGCACTCACCACACGGCTCGGCGCCAACGCCGCGCTCGCAGTTCAGGCTCTTGGCGAAGATCCGGGCAATGGTGGTCTTGCCGACCCCGCGGGTGCCGGTGAACAGGAAGGCGTGGTGGACCCGGCCGGACTCCAGGGCGTTGGATAGCGCCCGCACGACGTGTTCCTGTCCAACCAATTGGTCAAAGCGCTTCGGGCGCCACTTTCGGGCGAGGACCAGGTAGGACATGGCGGGACTCTGGGGGATGCCCCGCATTGTGCCAAGCGGGGGGCTGCGGGCCAAGCGGCACGGTGGCTTGCCTTGTCCGGGCAGGCGGCGCAGGGTATTATTTCCGGCTTGATTCAGGTGCTTGCAGTCGTTGTACTGCGGCCCGGGACCAATACGGAGAGGTGTCCGAGTGGTTTAAGGAGCACGCCTGGAAAGTGTGTGTACGATTTAAAACCGTACCGAGGGTTCGAATCCCTCTCTCTCCGCCACACGTTCTATGGTGGTCCTTGTCGACCCCCCGCGACGATAGGTTGAAAACTCCGCCAGGGCCGGAAGGCAGCAACGGTATTGACTGATTCGGGCGCCGGGGTCAGCCGGCAAGGGCTGCCACCCTTTCTGGATTCGCGCTGGCTGGATTCGCGCTGGCTGGACTCACGCTAGCTGGATTCAGCCTCGCCAGTGCCGGGCGCAGCGGGATGCAGCCAGGCAGCATCGCTGCCATCGCCATCGGCATAGCGTTCGTGCTTCCAGATCGGCACCCGCGCCTTTACCTCGTCGATGATCCAGCGGCAGGCCGCGAAGGCCGCGTCCCGATGCGCCGCGCTCACGCCCACCCATACCGCAAGCTCGCCCACGGCCAAGTCGCCGATCCGATGCACGCATGCCACCCGCTCGACGGCGAATCGCGCGCACGCGTCTTCAAGGATCGCTTCGCCTTCTGTTTCCGCCAGCACGACATAGGCTTCGTAGCGCAGGCCGAGCACCGGCCTGCCGTCATGGTGGTCGCGCACCGATCCTTCGAAGCTGGCGAGCGCGCCCGCGCGCGACGTCTGCAGTGCATCGCGCAGCGGCGCAAGCTCGAACGGCGCATCGGCAAGCCGGAAGCGCGGCATGATCAGCCCCCCGACACCGGCGGGATGAACGCGACTTCCGCGCCATCGGCGACCGGATGGCTCCAGTCGCGGAATTCGCCGTCCACGGCCACGCGCAACGAACGCTGCTCGAACGGAAATTTGTGTTGCGCTCGAAGCGCCTCATAAAGCGAGACAAGGTCGGCGGGCGTGGCGATCGTCTCCGATGCGCGGCCGGCGGCGTCACGCAACGCGGCGAAGTACAGCACGGTAATGCTCATTTGGACGAAGTCCCGATGTCGCGCTTACCGCCGCGCTTGGACAGCAGTCGCGTCGGGCCGATCACGATCCGGTGCGACAGTGCCTTGCACATGTCATACACGGTCAGGGCCGCGATGCTGGCGCCGGTGAGCGCCTCCATCTCCACGCCGGTGCGATGCACGCTGCGCACGCTGCACTCGATCCGCAGCAGGTTGTCGCCAGCCCAGTCGATCGCGAAGCGGCAACCATCGATCGGCAACGGGTGGCAGAACGGAATCAGTTCGTACGTGCGCTTCACTGCCATGGTCCCGGCGATGATCGCGGTATCCACGATCGGTCCCTTGGCACTGCGAAGGTCCGCTGCGCGCAGGGCTGCAGCGACCGTTGGCGGGAAGCGCACCCGCGATTCGGCGACGGCTTCGCGCGCGGTGACCGCCTTGCCGGATACATCCACCATCGCCGGTCGTCCGGCGGCATCCACGTGGGTCGATCGCCTGGTCGCCACCTAGCCTCCGATGTAGAACATTTCGATGCGCTTGCGCGCCGGTGCATCCCGTTCGCCCTGCGCGCCGCGCAGTTCGCTGTAGCGATCGCTTCTCTCGCGCCAGATGGCGCCGATCGCAGCGTCAAGCGCTGCGTCGCGGCCAAGGTCCATCGCCAGCGCCGGGCGCAGGTCATGCCCGCGACTGGCGAACAGGCAGGTGAACAACTGCCCATCGGCCGACAGGCGCGCGCGGTGGCAATCACCGCAGAACGGCGCGCTGACTGAACTCACGAACCCGATCTCGCCCTGTCCGTCCGCATAGGCATAGCGGTCGGCCACTTCGCCGCGATACGCGCGCGACACGGCCTGCAAGGGCCAGCGCGCAGCGATCCGGTCGCGCAATTCAAGCGAAGTCACCACCGCGTCCGATCGCCAGCCATTGCAAGTGCCGACATCCATGTACTCGATGAAGCGCAGCACATGCGGCGTGCCACGAAAGCGCTCGAGCAGCGGCAACACTTCGCCCTCGTTGATCCCGCGTTGTACGACAACATTGAACTTGATTGAATCGAACCCCGCGGCCTCGGCTGCCGAGATGCCGTCGAGCACATCGCCGACCCGACCGCGGCCGCCAGACTGGCGGGCAAACAGCTCCGGATCCAGTGCATCCAGGCTGATGGTCAGGCGATGCAGGCCGGCGTCGCGCAGCGCCTGCGCCTTGCCTGCGAGTAGCGAACCATTGGTCGTCAATGCCAGGTCGTCGATGCCGGGAATCGCCGCGAGCCTGGCCACAAGCTCGGGCAGCTTGCGCCGCAGCAGCGGCTCGCCACCGGTCAGTCGCAACTTGCGTACACCCATCCGCGCCGCACTGCGGGCGACCGCCTCGATCTGCTCGAAGTCCAGCCGACGCGCGCGATCAAGCGCAGTTTCGTCGGGCGTGCTGCCTTCGGGCATGCAATAGGGGCAGCGGTAATTGCAGGTCTCGATCACCGAGATGCGCAGGTCCCGCAGCGGACGCGACAGCTTGTCGCGTGGACCGTCGGGAGTGCCGGTGTTCGTGCCAGGCATTGTCATGGCGACGGATCCTTCATGGATGGCGTCGCTGCCGGCGGCACGAACTCGCCCTGCGGATCCGCCAATGCAAACGACTCGCCCGGGTCGGCAACGCGATATCCGCGCGCCCGCAAGGCGCGGCCGTCTTCAACGCTGCCGTAGTGGTACAGGACGCAGCGCGACAGCAACAGGACCGGATATTCG
>JBBRZU010000033.1:0-24441 GCA_038236425.1 Lysobacterales bacterium | reverse complement strand
GTGCGTTTCGGGACTCACCTTCGGCCAGGCCATCTCGATCCGGCCATCGGCGCCCACGAGAAAACTGCTGCGCTGGATGCCGAAGTACTTGCGCCCATACAGGCTCTTTTCGACCCAGACGCCACAGGCTTCGATCAGCGCATGGTCGGGGTCGGCAAGCAGGGGGAAGCCGAGGCCGTGCTTGAGCGCGAAGCGGTCGTGCGCACGCACGGTGTCGGCGCTGACACCGAACACCGGGACGCCGATCCGCTCGAACTTCGGCAGCCGGTCGCGGAAGGCGCAGGCCTCGCGGGTGCAGCCCGGGGTGTCGTCCCTGGGATAGAAGTACAGCAGGTAGCGGCTGCCGAGCAGGTCAGCGCTGCGGACATTGCTGCCGCCATCACGGGGCAGGTCGAACGAGGGTGCGGGGTCGCCGGATTGCAACATGGTCACGTCCCGATGATTTTGCAAAAGTATAGCGGCAGCAAAGAAAAACCCGGGCGCCTGGGCACCCGGGTTTCAGGAACTGCGGTGGGGGGCAGGCCCGTATGGCGCCCGTCAGGCACCCACGGACCGGCTGCACGGATCAGTTCAGGTAGGCCTTGCCATCGCGCAGGATGACGCGCGAACCCTGGTTGACGCCATTGAGGTCGTCCTGGGTGACCACGATCGAGCGGCCGTCATCCATGCGCACGCGCAGCTCGTACCAGGTGTTGTTCCGGTTCTTTTCGATGTTGTTGCCGACCAGGCCACCGACCACAGCGCCGGCGACGGTGGCGGCAGTCTTGCCGTCACCCTTGCCAACCTGGTTGCCCAGGGCGCCGCCGACCACGGCGCCGACCACGGCACCCGCGCCGCTGGTGCGACGCTCACCGCTGTAGCTGGAGATGCTCTGGACCACGCCGCAGTCGTAGCAGTTGGCCACGCGGCCACCGTATGGGGCCGGCTGGTTGTAGGAGGAATTGCGATAGCCGCTGTCGGACATGCAGCCCGAAAGGCCGACGCCTGCGACGGCGACTAGTAGTGCGGTGCGAACATCCATGTTGGGCGACTCCGTGATGATATGAACCTTGACCATAACGCCACGATGCTGAACGGGCCGGAACAGTGCGCGCTGGTGCCGATTTGCGCTCAGGTGCCGTTCAAGCGACCGGCCAGGCACCGGTCGGCAACATCCGGTCGATCTCCTTGCGCATGCCGTCGTAGCACTCGCAGGCGCGACTGGCGAGTCCGTCCCGCTCCAGCACGGTGATGTGCCCGCGCCGGTAGTTGATCAACCCCGCGCGCTGCAATCTTCCGGCGGCCTCGGTCACGCCTTCGCGGCGGACGCCGAGCATGCTGGCGATCAGTTCCTGGGTCATGATCAACTCGTTGCCGGGCATCCGGTCCAGGGTCATCAGCAACCAGCGGCACAGCTGCTGTTCCAGGCTGTGCCGGCGATTGCAGGCCGCAGTGAGCGCAGTCTGGGTGATCAGCACCTGCGTGTAACGCAGCAACGCGCGCATCAGCGCGCCGTGCCGGTCGAATTCCTCCTGCAGCACGCTGGCGCGCATGCGGAATCCGAACCCACCGGTCTGCACGATCGAACGCGCCGGCGTCGTTTCCCCGCCCATGAACAGCGCGACGCCCACCACCCCTTCGTTACCCACGCCGGCGATTTCAGCGGAGGCACCGTTTTCCATCATGTACTGCAGCGAGATGATTGCCGTGGTGGGGAACAGGGCATGCGACATCTGCGCGCCCGACTCGCATACCACGTCACCCACCAGCAAGCGCACTGGATCCAAGTGCGGCAACAGTCGCTCGAGGTCGGGCAAGGGCAGGCCGCCCAGAAGGCGGTTCCGGGTCGGTTCCACTCAGGCGTCCCTGTCCGTGCCGTGCAGCGTGTCCACCAGAATCACCTCGTCGCCAAGATCCACTTGCCGACGGCGTGCGAGAACCGGAGCAATGGTGCCGTCCTTGCGGCGCAACTGGCGATGGTTGTCTTCGTCGCGTGCATCGCCATCACCGGCCGGTTCCCGGGCCTTCGCGACACTTTCTCCGGCATCCACGAAGATATCCGCGGCGCCAAGCCGGGACAGTTCTTCACGCGAGTAGCCGGTGAGACGGCAGGCGGCTGTGTTTGCAGCCATGTAACGCCGGCTTCCGGGGTCGGCCAGCAACACCGCCGCATCGATGGCGTCCAGCACGCGGCCCAGGCGGTCGGCGCCTGGCGCCACCGGCGTGCGCATGCGCCCGGTGATGTCCATGCCGATGCCACGGTAGCCCGCGAAGCGTCCGGTGGTGTCGAACATCGGTTCGCCACTGGTCTGCAGGTATTGCTCGCTGCCGTCGGCGCGCACGCGCCGGTAAACGAAATCAAGGAATGGCTTGCGTGTCGCCAGTTTCTCCTCGAGTTGCGCCCAGTCCTCGGCATTCCAATGCGACTGCGCCTCGGCCAATGTCACCGGGGGCGCATCGGAACTGTCTGTGTCAGCATCGTCCTGCGAGGCGCCGCCGAGGCCGAGCATTTCCAGCGCGGGCCCGGCGACCCGGGTGAACTTGCCGTGCTCGTCCTGCTCCCAGTACCAGTCCGACGAAAGCTCGACCAGCGCGCGGAAGCGCGCCTCGCTTTCGCGCAGCTCGGACGTGCGATCGGCGACAGTCTGTTCCAGTCGACGATTGTTGCCCTCGACGCGCTTGTGCAGCAGGCGCACCTCGAGCATGTTGCGGATGCGGGTCTTGATCTCGAGGATGTCGAACGGCTTGCTGACGAAATCGCGCGCACCGGCCTGCAACGCGCGCAACTTGTGCGAAGGCTGCGCGGTGACGACCAGGACCGGCAGGTATCCCAGCGGTTCGTGTTCCTTGAGCTGGTCCATGACTTCGAAACCATCCATGCCCGGCATCTGCAAGTCGAGCAGGATCAGGTCGAATGGCTCGCGCCAGTGCATTGGCGCGACCTCGCGCGGGTTGGTCGTGCCGGCAACGCAGGAATAGCCCGCGTCGGCGAGCATGGCGCACAGCAGTTCCACGTTGGCGGGCATGTCGTCAACGACGAGGATGCGCGCGGCAAGCAATTCGGATTCGTCCAGGGTCATCGGTGCCAGTCCGGTCGGCCAGCGGCTCGGTCAATCACCCAAGGATAGGCCATGGCGCTGGTCGGTCGGCCCGCGCCCGGACTGCCCAGACGTGTTTCGTTCAGGACTCGATAGGCGCCGACGGCGGGTTGCGCAGGCAGAAAGCGCGCTTTGCTGCAGGTCGCAGGCGTTTGACCGAAAGTTCGGCGCGCAGTGCGCTTGACTGGTCCGTGCAGGCCATCACCGCCGCAAGCCGGCGCGGTGGATGCGAGCGGGTGTAGCGCGCGCCCTTGCCGGTTTCGTGGTCACGGTAGCGGCGCGATACGTCCACGGCGATGCCCGTGTACAGGCTGCCGTCGCGACATTCGATCAGGTAGACGAACCAGGGACGGGCCGGAATCGCGTTGTCGACGGCATCACTGACAGCAGCAGGTTCGAGACGGGTTGCATCCATGATTGCGTGGCGCAGGAGGGTTCCGGGCGGATACGGGATCCGCCCGGAACGTGCCGGCCTAGAACTCCTGCGAGAAGCGCACGCCAATGGTGCGTGGCTGTGCGGCGATCGTGTAGGTATCGGCGCCGCAGACCTGGACCCGGCAGGCGGTGAACTTGCCCAGTTGCGCCCGCTCATCAGTGGCATTTTTCAGGAACAGGTCAACCGACCAGCTGTCACGCTTGTAGCCGACTGACAGGTCAAGCAGCGTGTAGGCGTCCAGCCCGCCGAGGATGCCACGCTCGATTTCACGCAGGTCCACTTCACGTCGGCCGACATGGACCGCCGTGCCCTGTACGAAGCCCTCGCCCGCGCCCCAGTCGAACGTGTATCGGCCTGTCACATTGCCTTTGAACTTGGGCGTGATCGGCAGGCGGTCGCCATCGAATGCGCGCGGATTGGTGCAGCTTGGTACCGGGACTCCATTGCTGTCGACCTCCTCACAATAGTCGCCGACCAGTTTTGAGTCGTACCAGGCCGCGCCTCCAGACACGATGAAGTTGTAGCTGAGCGCCCAGTTGAGTTCCATCTCCAGGCCATTGATCTTGGCCTGCGGTGCGTTGTGGATTTCGGTCAGGCCGTTGAGCCCCAGGAAGCTGAACTGGAAGTCCTTCCAGTCCTCGCGAAACAGCGCGCCGTTGAAGGTCAGCCGATTGTCCAGCCAAGCAGTCTTCCAGCCGATCTCGTAGTTGGTCAGGAAGTCGCTCACGTAGGGCGCCACCGTTCCGCGTCGGTTGATGCCGCCAGGGCGGAAACCTTCGGACCAGGTGAAATAGACCAGCTTCTTGTCGTCGAACTTGTAGGTGAGGTTGAACTTGCCAACCTTGCCGTCTTCCCGGACATGCTTGTCGAGATTGAGGCAAGGCCCGCCAAGGATGCGCTCGGGTGAGAAGCACGCCGCGACGCCGGTGCTGCTGCTGTAGCCATCGCCGTAGCCGAAGAACCCGCGCAGGCTCTCGCGGGTCTTGAAGAAGCGCATGCCGCCGGTCGCGGTCAGCTGGTCGGTGATGTCCACGCTGAGTTCGCCGAAGAAGGCAACCTCGCTGTCCTTGCGTTTCTGCGTTGTCAGCCAGATCGTGTCGGGCCAGCCATTGACCTCCGAATCCATGCCAAGGTCATCCACCCGATAACGCTGGAAGATGTCGTGATCCTGCTCCTGGCGGAAGAAGCCGCCGACGAAGCGGACGCGATTCTCGGCCGGCGAAGACAGGCGCAGCTCGTGGCTGGTTTTGCGATAGCCATCGTGCGCCTGGATGTATTGCGACGGGTTGATCAAGTCGCCGGCGTCGTTGGTGTTGGTGTATTCGTACAGCGTGTCATACCAGAAGCCGTAGTCGCTGTAGTCGGATTCGGACTCCACGCTGCGATTGAGGTGCGAAAAGGCATACACCAGGTCGAAGTTGCCAACCTTGCCCTGCAGCGTCAGCGCCGCCTGGTGCCATTTGTCATCGGCGCGTTCCGGATAGAAGTGGGTCAGCTGCAGGTCGCCGATACTTGCCTCGTACGCGTTGCTTCCGGTGGATTTCTGCCGCTGCCCCATGATTGTCGGGGTGATCGACCAGCTGTCGCCGAGGTCGATCTTCAGCGCGGCGCGGGCGCCGACCACGTCGGACTCGTTGTAGTTCTTCTTGACCCGGTCGGCGTTGTCGATGGTGATGCCGGCCGTCGGGAAAGTGCGGGTGCCGAACACATTGTCCACCCAGCCAGCCTTGTGCTCCGTCCAACCGACCAGGCGGATCGCCGCGTTGCTGGAGACCGGCAGGTTGATGAAACCTTCGGCGACGCTGCCCACGCCACCGCCGTCGATTGCATTGGCCTCGACTGTGTAGCCAGCGGACCGTGCCTTGGTGTCCGGCTTGTTGGTGATGATGCGAACGGTGCCTGCCTGCGAGCTGGAGCCATACAGCGTACCTTGTGGGCCCGCCAGGGCCTCGATCCGGGCGACGTCGTAGATGTGCACGTCGAGCGCACCGGTGACCGTGGTGATCGGCTGCTCGTCCAGGTACATGCCCACGCTCGGTGCCGGGCCGGAGTGGTTGGAGTTGTCGCCGCTGGCGACGCCGCGCATGTACACCTGGAGGAAGCCGGGGCCCGGGAACACACCGCCGCCCGAGGCGCCGAAGCTGACGCTGGGCAGCATCTGGGCAAAGTCCTGGAAGTCGGCGACGTTTTGCTGCTTGAGCTTTTCCTCGCCCAGAACCTGAATACTGATCGGCACATTCTGCAGGTTTTCTACACGCTTCTGCGCCGTGACGGTCACGGTTCCGAGCGTGGCACTGCGGCTCTTGGCGGGTGCCGCGTCCTGCGCCTGGATTGCAGCATCCTGGGAATCCGCGCTCGTCCCGGCCGCCGTGCCTGCGTCGGCGACAGAAGTGGCAGTCACAGTATCCGCAGCCCAGGTCGCGCCGGCGGAAAGGGCCAGGTAGACCGCGGTCGCGAGTGGAAGTCGGTGCAGGGCGGATCGTTTTCCTCGTTGCGTGCTGCTCGTTCGCATGGTCGCTGGCCTTTGGTGGTGAAGTGGGTGCAACTTGAATTCAGGTGGATGTGTCCGGGTACTCGCCGAGTGCCGGGCCCAGCGCGTCCTGCAACGGGCCGAGCCAAGCTTGGTAATTTCGCCAGTGGTCGATGCCTTCCCGGTAGATCGGCTGGCGAACCTGTTCCGAGCTGGCGGTGCGCACCGGTCGCGTGTTTTCAAAGAAGCGCAGGCAGGCGGCGTCAAAGGGCAGGCCGCAGTAGTCGAGCAAGCGGCGGACTTCCGCCTCCGTGTGCTCCACCATGCGCTCGTAATGCACGCGGTGGATGCGCCCGGGCAACACGCTGTCCCAGTGCGCCATGAGGGTGGCGTAGTCGCGATAGAAGCGCCCGATCTCGCCCAGGTCGTAGCTGAAATGCTGGCCGCGGGCGAAGTGCTGCTTGTAGACCGAGAATCCGCAGGCCAGCGGGTGGCGCCTGGCATCGATGATGCGTGCATTGGGCAGCGCCAACTGGATCAGGCCGACATGGGCGAAATTGTTCGGCATCTTGTCGATGAACATCGGTGCGCCGCGCTTGCGGTGCACCCGGGTGCGCTCCAGATACTGCTCGCCCAGGCCACGTCGCTGGTCGGCATCGAGTCCGGCGAGCACGTCGTGGTAGGTATTGCCCTGCGGATCGCCGGTGCGCTGGCGCAGTTCCCTGGTCAGCGCGATGATCTCCGGCAACTCCATCGTGCCTTCCACCAGCGGGTGGCTGGACAGTATCTGCTCGATCAGTGTGGAGCCGGCGCGCGGCAGGCCAACGACGAAGATCGGATCGCGCGCGGCGCAGCCGCTACCCGCGCGAGCCTGGAAGAAATCCGCGGTAAATGTTTCCATCGAGCGACGCAGCCGGATATGGTTCTCGTCGGCGCTGTAACGCACGGTTTCGCGGCGCAATGCGTTGCCGCGCTGGTAGTGGGCGAAGCTTTCCTCGTATGTTGCGCGATCCTCGAGCGCCTTGCCCAGCGCAAACTCGAAATGGAAACGCTGTTCGACATCCAGCGCGGTACCTGCGAGTTGCCCACGCATCGCCTCGATGTCGGCATCGGAAAAACGCAAGGTCTTCAGGTTGGCCAGGCTCCACCACGCTTCGCCGGCGCGCGGATCGACGGTGATGCTGCGGCGATAGGCATCCACCGCTGCCTCGCCTCGGCCGGCGGTCTTGAGCGCGTGTCCGTAACTCATCCATAGCCCGGCATGGTCGGGGTGCCGCTGCACCAGGTCGTCGTAGATCCGCAGCGCCGTCTCGTACTCGCCCAGCTTGCACAGGATCACCGCGTTCTGGTTCCGGTAACCCGGGTTGCCCGGGTCGACCTCCAGCAGTTGCTCGATCTGCTCCAGGGCCTGTTCGGTGTGTTCGGCACGATTGAGAACCAGCGCGTAGTTCTTCCGGGCCGCATGGAATCCAGGGGCCAACTCCAGGCAGCGCGACAGCAGGCGCACCGCGTCCTCGTCGCGGCCAATGCGGGCGGCGAGCTCGGCGAGCATGCGGATTGCCGCGATATCGGTCGGCGACTTGCGCAGCCGATCGCGCAACAGCGCTTCGGCCTCGGGAATACTGCCCTCGGACAGGGCGGCGGCGGCGTGCATCAGCACTGGATCGCGCACGGCGTGCTTGAGGTGTTGCAGGTAGGCGTGCGCGGCACCTGTGCTGTCACCGGTTTGCCTGAGTTGGTCAGCGAGCGTCAGCCAGCCCAGCGGCAGGTCGGGTTGCAGGCTGACGGCGCGCTTGAATGCGCGCACCGCGTCGTCGCGGCGACCGGCACGTTGCAGCGCCAGCCCAAGCTGGAATTGCGCAACAGCAGGGTTCGCCTGGGCCAGGTCTGGCGCGGCCATCGGTTCCGGCACGACGGGTCGATCTCCCCTGGAACTGTCCGCTGCGCGGGACGCGGCAGACTTCAGGCCCGATGGTAAGGTTAACGTCCGGTTAACTACAAGCCGCAGGCGTCCTTCAGTGGCTGATCGGCCGCACCGGGATCTGCACATTGCACAACTCGACATGGCCTGCCGGGGCGACATACCATGCGTCATGGCGATTGCGTCGCGCCTCGGCGATGGCGGCAAAACTGCGCGAGTCGCTGCGCAGGATCTCCAGCCCGGTGCGCTCGGTCTCCGGAACATCGGCCGCAAGCCGGATTGCGCTGATCGGCGTGCGCTCCCCGGCTTTTTCATAAAAGCCCAGCGGGCCGGTCCCGCGCGGCATCACAGACAGTTTGTCCATGCCTTGCACGACCCGTCCGACCACCGCGATATTGCGGTCCAGTTGTCGCGGCGCCTGACTGATGATGACGTACAGGCTGGAGCCGCTACCGCTGTCGGCATCATTGCCGCGCGCCACGCCGACCGCGCCGTAGCAATGGGTGAGCCAGGCCTGGCCGGCCTTCGGGTCCCGGCCAACCGGAAAGTCGTTGCTGAAACCGACCTGCGGCGCATAGCCGTCGCGGTCGGGCAGGGCGGTGAAGGGTTCCGAGGCAGCGATCGACGCGGTGAATTCCGGCGCCAGCTTGCCCTTGGCTTCGCCCAGGGAGCGGGCCTTGGCGTCGTCTTCCTCCGGATCGCCCCACTGCACCACCCAATTGTCCTGGGCGCGGATGATCGCCAGCCCGTCGAAGTAATGACCACGCACCAGGGCGCGGATGTTCTGCGCGTGCAGGGGCGCGAACGCCGGCGCCAGTTCGATCACCACGCGTCCCGACGGCAGCTCGAGGTAGAGCGTGTTGTCAGGATCCAGGCGCCGCCATTCGGATGGTTTGGACTCCTTGAGGATGTCGTCCATGGCGCGCGAGTAGGTTGCCTTGACTGCGTCGGATACCTCGGCCGACGCGACTGCGGGTTTCGCTTCTGCCGGTTTCGTGGTTGTGGCGGTCGCCGCTGCCTTGGGTGGCTCAACAGCGAACGCGCTGCTCGCGACCAGCGCGGCAACAATGGCAACACTCAGGACTTGTCGCGACATGGAGTTCTCCCCTGGAGTTTTCATGGATGGTGCCTGCGCTGTTGGCGCTTGCACGGATTCTTGCACGGTTCGGCCGGCAGCCCCATCACGCTGCTACAGCGTTTCCAGTGAAACCGCATTCGCATGCAGGTTCGGGCTCAGGTAGAACTGCGTCCCGCACGCAACCAGGCCCGCCTCGCGGAACCAGCGCCGGTAACTTCTTGCGGGGCGAGCGAGGTAGCCGTCCAGGTCACCAGCGATCTCGTCGCCTTCGGCATACAGTTCGAGGAAAGCGACACCGTCGCATAGTTCGGCGAACCCGCGCAGGCCGCGCCGAAGTTCGGCCGTCGGCACGTAGTGGATGACGTCCGAGCATACCAGCAGGTCGGCCGGCGCCCCGAAGCGCAGCTGATCCAGTTGTCCAAAGCGTGCAAGCGCGATGTTCCGCGGCCGACCAAAGCGCGCCACGGCGTACTCGCTCGGATCCACGCCCTGGTAATGCAGTCGCGGACGCAATTTCAGCAGCGGCGCGCGCCAGATTGCTTCACCGCAGCCAATGTCGAGCACGTTGCGGATCGGCCGTTGCAGGTAGAACTCCGCCAGCGCCACCGCCATTGCAACCTTGCGCGTGAGGTCGGCATGACCGGCTTGCGCACGCACCTGATACCAGTGGCTGAAGTAGGCCGCATCGTATTGCTTGGGCACGCCTGCTTTTGCGGTTGCGCAGGCTGTTGCGCCGGCTGTTGCGCCGGCTGTTGCGGATACACCGACGCCGCGCGACGCGCGCTTCCCGCCCGTCTCCGTCATCAGCCGAT
This sequence comes from Lysobacterales bacterium, assembly GCA_038236425.1. GTDB lineage: Bacteria > Pseudomonadota > Gammaproteobacteria > Xanthomonadales > Xanthomonadaceae > Arenimonas. Next base: position 14,647 of record JBBRZU010000033.1, on the reverse strand, counting down.
CTGCACTGAGCGCATCGAGATGGAACTGGTCACGTCCTCGTTGAAAAAGCGCACGGCATCGCCCTCGCGCTGCAGGCCGAGCACATAGAGAAGTGGCAGGTAATGCTCCGGGGTCGGTACCGCGAGGAAAGCATCCGACCCAAGCGTCTCGTAGCCGAGCAACCCCTCGTGGTGGCCGGTGGCGATGTGTTCGGCCACGTCTTCGTCAAAGCGCTGCGCCCAATCGCAGGGCATCGGGTCATTGGCGCGGAACATGCGCAGGTTGTGCACGATGTTGCCGCTACCGACGATGAGCACGCCCTCGTCGCGCAACGGCGCGAGCTTCTTGGCCAGGTCGTAGTGCCATGCGCCAGGCTGCAGGCTGGACAGGCTCAACTGCACGATCGGCACGTCGGCATCGGGATACATCGGTTGCAGGACGCCCCAGGCGCCGTGGTCCAGTCCGCGATGGGCATCGGAATGCGCACGCATCCCGTCGAGCAGTTCGATTACCCGGTGCGCCAGTTCGGGGCTTCCCGGCGCGCGATAGCGCACGTCGAACAGCGCGCGCGGGAATCCGCTGAAATCGTGGATCGTGTCCGGGTGCGCGCTGCCGGTCACATACACGCCGCGCGTCTCCCAATGCGCCGAGATGCAAAGGATCGCCCGGGGCTTGCCCAACTGGCGGCCCAATGCCTGCCAGCTTTGCCTGTATGCGTTGTCCTCGATCGTGTTCATCGGGGAACCGTGGCCGAGGAACAGGACGGGCAGTGGCGGGGACATGCGATGAGCCGAGGGGAGTTGGTAGCAGCTTACGCGCCGCGAGCTGGGCTTCAAGCAGGCGCATGACTTCTGGCAGGTACGCTATAGCGATGATAATACTAGCATTGCATCCAACCTAGCGTCGAGCCACCGCCATGCAGGACATCGAGCCGCACCTGAAGAAGTTCCAGAAAGAGCTGAGCACGGGAACCGTGTCCCTGGTCCTGCTCGGGATCCTTGGACGTGCCGGTGAACCGCTGTACGGGTACCAGATTGCCAAGAGCCTGGAACGGGACGGCGAGTCCCTGTTCGGCGGCAAGCAGAGCGCCCTGTATCCGGTCCTGCGCAATCTTGACGCCGCCGGGCTGCTTGCCAGTGAAGTCGAGCCATCGGTCGCCGGCCCGCCGCGCCGCTACTACCGGATCACCGACCTGGGCCGCGAGGTCCTCCAGGCCTGGATCGGCAACTGGACCACTACCCGACGATTGGTCGACAACCTGCTGCAAGGAAACGAATCATGAGCACCGCCATCGCCACGACGATCCCGCAATATCTCGACCAATTGCGCGCGGCGCTCGCCGGCGCCGACCCGGCCCTGGTGCAGGATGCGCTCTATGACGCCGAGGAATACCTGCGCTCGGAGTGGGCCGAGCATCCTGCGCTGGAAGAAGCGGCGCTGTTGTCGGGCATCGCCGGCAGTTACGGTGCGCCCGATGAAGTCGCGGGCATCTATCGCGACACCGAGGTCACGGTACGAAAGGCCATGCGCACGCCGCCGCCCGCGCCAAGGCGCACGGCGGTCGGCAGGTTCTTCGGCGTGCTCGCCGATCCACATGCCTATGCCAGCGTGCTGTACATGCTGCTGGCGATGGCGACCGGCACCTTCTATTTCACCTGGGTGGTGACCGGGCTGAGCCTGTCGCTGGGTCTGGCGATCCTGATCATCGGCATTCCGTTCGCGATCCTGTTCCTGGCCAGCGTGCGCGGGCTGGCACTGGTGGAAGGCCGGCTGGTCGAGACCCTGCTCGGCGAGCGCATGCCGCGCCGGCCGCCGTATTCGGATCGCGACAAGCCGGTAATGCAGCGGATCGCCGCGATGTTCACCGACCCGCGTACCTGGACCGCGCTGCTCTACATGCTGCTGATGCTGCCGCTGGGGACTGCCTATTTCACCGCTGCGGTGATCGCCCTGTCGCTCTCGCTCGGGGTGGCCCTGATACCGGTAGCCGGTGCATACGGCGAGTCATTGTTCACTTGGGATGGCATGTCGATCGTGCTGCCGCTCTGGACGACACCGCTGACCATCGCCGTCGGCCTGCTGATGCTGGTGTTGACCATGCACGGCGCCCGCGGGGTAGGCAGGCTGCATGCGCAACTGGCCAAGCACCTGCTGGTGCGCGCGGCAGACTAAGGCAGGCGCCGGCCACGCCGGCACCCTGTCGCCTCGCGCTGGCTGGCCTGGATGGTCAGAGGATCATGCGCAGGATCACGCAATACAGGCCCCAGAGCAGCAGGCCGGTATTGGCCAGGATGGCCAGCGTGAATCCGGGGCCGCGATTGCCACCCGGCCGAACGTACGCCGCCAAGTACCAGGCGCGGCCAACCAGCCAGGCATAGCCGAGCAACACAGCGTAGAGCGGGTTGCCCGCCAATGCCGCTACCCAGAGCGCGGGCAGGAACATCACGGTGGCCTCGAGCGTGTTCTGGTGCGCGCGGAATACGCGCTCGAACTCGACATCGCCGGTAATAGCGGGCGCATGGATGCCGGTACGCCCGCGCGCCTTGCCGACCAGGAACATGGCAACGGCGATCAGCACGACGTTGAGCAGGGTGATGAGGGCGGCGTGGAGTGGCATGCGGGTTCCCGTTGAGATGACGGCGCACTCTATCGCCCGGGGCCGCGGACTGCCAGCATGCATGCGGTCCACGCCTGTTGCGCGGCGTGCTGTTCGGCAAGCTTGGCGCTGCGCCTGATGCGCTCGCGTGCCATGCGCGCATGGCTGCGCCGGTGGCTTATCGCGCGCTGATCAGAACGCGCTCGCGTCCAGTGCCATCAGCGTGCCGGGGCCGGAACGGATCGCGGCCAGGCATTGGCCGGACTCGGGCAACAGGCGGGTGAAATAGAAACGTGCCGTCGCCAGCTTCGCGCTGTGGAAACCGTCGGCTGCATCGGCGTCGAGCGACAGTTTCGCCATGCGTGCCCACAGCCACGCATAGGTGTAGTGGCCGAGCAGGCGCAGGTACGGCGTGGCCGCGGCGCCGAGCGTGTCCGGATCGGCCTGGACGTGCGTTGCGATCTCGACACTGACGGCAGCAAGTTCGGCGTCGAGGCTGCGCAGCGGCGCGACGAATTCGGCCATGCGCGCATCACCCGCCTCGGCATCGAGGAAGCTGCCGACCAGCTTGCGCAGCATGCCAAGTCGCGCGCCGCGATCGTGCAGCACCTTGCGACCAAGCAGATCGAGCGCCTGGATGCCGTTGGTACCTTCGTAGATCATGTTGATGCGCGCATCGCGCACCAGTTGCTCCATGCCCCATTCGCGGATGAAGCCGTGGCCACCGAGCACCTGCAAGGCGAGGTTGCAGGTTTCGAAACCGTTGTCGGTCAGGCAGGCCTTCACTACCGGGGTTAGCAGGGTGATCAGTTCTTCGGATTCGCTGCGGACCGCGGCATCGGGATGCGCGTGCGCGCGGTCGGTGAGTTGCGCCACCCAGGTCGCCAGCGCGCGGCCGCCTTCGGTATAGGCCTTGCAGGTGAACAACATGCGGCGCACGTCGGGGTGGACGATGATCGGATCGGCGGCCTTTTCCGGAAGCACGGCACCGGTTGCCGCGCGACCCTGCAGGCGATCCTTTGCATACGCGACGGCATTCTGCGTCGCCATTTCGGCCAGGCCGAGTGACTGCATGCCGACACCCAGTCGCGCCGAATTCATCATCACGAACATTGCCGCCAGGCCCTTGTGCGGCTCGCCGATCAACCAGCCGCGCGCGCTGTCCAGGTTCATCACGCAGGTGGCGTTGCCATGGATGCCCATCTTGTGTTCCAGCGATGCGGCACGGATCGTGTTGCGCGCACCGACCGCGCCGTCGGCGTCGGGAATGAACTTGGGCACCAGGAACAGGGAAATGCCGCGGGTACCAGCAGGCGCATCCGGCAAGCGCGCGAGGACCAGGTGCAGGATGTTTTCGCTGCAGTCATGCTCGCCGGCCGAGATGAAAATCTTGGTACCGGTGAGCGCGAACGCGCCATCGCCAGTGGGTTCTGCCCTGGTCTTGATCATGCCCAGGTCGGTGCCGCACTGGGCCTCGGTCAGGCACATCGTGCCGCTCCATTCGCCCGACACCAGCTTGGGCAGGTAGACGCGTTTCTGTTCCTCGTTGCCGAACGCGACCAGGCACTCGTAGGCGCTGTGCGACAGGCCCGAATACATCAGCCAGGCCTGGTTGGCCGAGTTGAGCATTTCGTACATGCGGTTGTTGATGATCACCGGCAGGCCCTGGCCGCCAAATGCCGGATCGCAGCTCAGCGCCGGCCAGCCGGCGTCGCCAAACTGGCGATAGGCATCGCGGAATCCCGGCGGCGTGGTGACGTTGCCTTCGGCGTCGATCTCGCAGCCATCGATGTCGCCGATGGCGTTGAGCGGCTGTGCGACGGTGCTGGCGAAGCGCGCAGCCTCTTCGAGCACGGCATCGATGGTGTCGCGGTCCACGCCTTCGAACGCGGGCAGGGTGCGCAACTCCGCCTCGGTGCCGAGCAGATCGAACATCACAAAGCGCATGTCGCGCAGGGGGGCGGTATAGGTGGGCATCTGGGGCTCCGGCTGGGCTGACGCTCCATACTCGAGCGTATGGCGACGGATTCTAGGCGATTCCCAGGGGCTACGCCACCTCGCCGGCGGCATGACCGGAGGCCCAGGCCCACTGGAAGTTGTAACCGCCCAGCCAACCGGTCACGTCGACCACTTCGCCGATGAAAAACAGCCCGGGCACCGATGTCGACTCCATCGTGCGCGACGACAGGCCCTGGGTATCGACACCGCCGAGGGTGACTTCGGCCGTGCGGTAGCCCTCGGTACCGCTGGCGACGATCGGCCAGTCGGCCAACCGTGCGGCCAGCTCGGCGAGCTCGCCCGGGCTGAACTGGCGCATTGGGCGGCTGACAAAGCTGCGCTCGCACAGCCGTTCGGCCAGGCGGCGTGGGAGCAGGCCGGACAGGACGGTTCGCAGCTCTGCACCCGGCTGCGCGCGTTGCGCCTCGACCAGCACCCGCGCGGCATCCTGGCCAGGCAGGAGGTCAAGGCGTAACTCGGCGCCCGTGTCCCAGTAATTGGAAATTTGCAGGATCGCCGGGCCGCTCAGGCCGCGATGGGTCACCAGCATCGCGTTGTCGAAATGCGCCTTGCCGCTGCGCGCCGTGACCGGGAGCGAGACGCCGGCGAGTTCGGCAAAGTAATCCTGGTGCGTGCCGCTCAGCGTGAGCGGGACCAGCCCGGCGCGCAGTGGCAATACGGCATGGCCGAACTGCTTGGCCAGTTCGTAGCCGAATGCACTGCCACCGAGGCTGGGAATGGACAATCCACCGCTGGCAACGACGCAGGCCTCGGAGGTGATGGTGCCGAGCGACGTCTGTGCGGAAAAACCGCCACCCGGCCGCGCCTCGACGCGATCGATCGTGGCGGCGGTGTCCACGCGCACGCCGGCGGCGTCGCATTCGGCCAGCAACATCGCCAGGATCTGTTTGGAGCTGTCATCGCAAAACAGTTGGCCCAATTCCTTTTCGTGCCAGGCGATGCCGTGGGCATCCACCATCGCGATGAAAGCGGCCGGTGTGAACCGCGCCAGCGCGCTCTTGCAGAAGTGCGGGTTGGCCGAGAGGAAGTTTGCAGGCGTGGTGCCGGTGTTGGTGAAGTTGCAGCGGCCGCCGCCGGACATCAGGATTTTCTTGCCGCAACGATTGGCGCGCTCGAGCACGCGCACGCGTCGGCCGCGGCGGCCGGCGGCGATGGCGCACATCAGCCCGGCGGCGCCGCCACCGATCACCAGGACGTCGGTGTCCTGCCCGGAACCCGTCATTGCGGCGACCGCCAAGGCGGCGACTGCCGACTCAGAGCTTGACCAGCTGCTTGCCGAAATTTTCGCCGGTGTACAGGCGGCGCAACGCGCTGGGGAAATTCTCCAGCCCGTCAACGATGTCCAGGCGGCTGCTCATCTTTCCGGCCGCGACCCACGGGGTCATGGCGGCGATCGCTTCGCCGGCGCGGTGCAGGTAATCAATCACCACGAAGCCTTCCATGCGCCCACGTGCGGAAATCAGCGACAGGTAATTGACCGGCCCACGGGCATCGGCGCCGGCGTTGTACTGCGAGATGCCGCCGCACAACACGATGCGTGCGTGCATGCGCAGGCGCTTGAATACGGCGTCGAGGATCTCGCCGCCGACATTGTCGAAGTACACGTCCACGCCATCGGGGCAATGCTCGCGCAGCGCCTTGGAAATATTCTCGTTCTTGTAGTCGATGCAGGCATCGGCGCCGAGTTCATCGCGCACGAAGGCGCACTTCTCGGGCCCACCGGCCAGGCCGATCACGGTCATGCCCAGCGCCTTGCCGATCTGCACCACGGCCGAGCCGACTGCGCCGGCGGCGGCGGACACCACCAGCATCTCGCCGGCCTTCGGCTTGCCGATATCAGTCAGGCCAAAGTAGGCGGTAAGTCCAGTGGCGCCGAACAGGCTCAGGGCCCAGCCCGGATGCGGGAGCTTGGCGGCATCGAAACGCTGCATGCCCTTACCGTCGGACACCAGGCTGTCCTGCACGCCGGTCATGCCGCTGACCCAGGTGCCGACCGGAAATTTCTCGTTGCGCGATTCGACCACTTCGCCAATGCCGCCCGAGCGCATCACATCGTCGAGGGCGACTGGCGGCCAATACGATTTCGCCTCGGTCATCCACACGCGCATGGCCGGGTCGATCGACAGGTAGCGCACGGCGACGCGGATCTGGCCATCGCCCAGAGGCGCATCCTCGCGGCTGCGCAGCTCGAAATCGTTATCCTTTGGCAGGCCTTCGGGACGTGCAACCAAATGCAACGCGCGCGAACTGGACATCGGCAATCCTCGTGATGCCCGGATCGGGCAGATGCCACCATCATACGGCGGCCCGGCACCACGATTGAGGCAGTGCGATTACCGCCTCGCGATCTCGGCCTCGCGATGGCGGCCTCGTGCTTACTCCGAACCCGGACCCTTGCGATGCGGCTTGGGCTTGGGCTTGCCCTGGCCGAACGGCTTGTCCTTGAAATCACGCTTGGCCGCGAACGGCTTTTTGGGCGGGAACCGGCCCGGACCTTCGCCGCGATCACGCGGTGCAAAGCTGCCCGGGCCGCCGGGACCGGCGGGGCGCGGCTTGGACGGCTTGCGGCCGGCGGTATCGGGCGACTCGCCATCACGGGTGATGCGTAACTGCTGGCCTGCGCACCACACGGTCTTGAGGTGGCCAAGCACGTCGGCCGGCATGCCCGAGGGCAGGTCAACCAGTGCGTGGTCTTCGAAAATCTCGATGCGGCCAATGTGTCTGGCCTCGAGGCCAGCTTCATTGGCGATCGCGCCGACGATGTTGCCCGGCTTCACGCCGTCGTCGTAACCAACTTCGATGCGGAAGGTTTCCAGGCCGGCATCGGGTGTGTGATCGGAGCGTTCCTTGCGCGGGCGCGCTTCGAAACGCTCGATGCGCGGGGCGTCGTTGTCCTCGGCGCGCGGCGGCCGCGGCGCATGCATTGCGTGCGTTGCGTGCGCATCGTGCGAGTCGTGGCTGCGGGGCGCGTGCGTGGCATGGGCGTCATGGCTGCGCGGTGCCTGCGCGGCATGCGAGTCGCGGCTTTGCGGCGCGGCCGACCGGCCTTCGAAGCGGGTCGGACGCTCGCCGCGATCCGCGCGCGCGCCATGCGGGCGTTCGTCCGGAATGCGTTCAAAGCGCGGCTGGTGCTTGGCTGGCTCGAGCAGCAAGGGCGTATCGCCGCGGAACATCTTGGCCAGCGCCGCCGCGATCTCGATCGCCGGCACGTTGTTGGCCTGTTCGTAGTCCTCGATCAGGCGCTGGAACATGCCCAGGTCACCGCCCTCGAGGGTGTCGGTGATCTGCTGCTTGAACTTGGCGATGCGCACGTCGTTGATCGCCTCGACCGTCGGCAGTTCCATCTGCGAGATCGGCTGGCGGGTGGCGCGCTCGATCGAGCGCAACAGGTTCCGCTCGCGCGGGGCGATGAACAGGATCGCCTCGCCACTGCGCCCGGCGCGGCCGGTGCGGCCGATGCGGTGCACGTAGCTTTCGGTGTCGTAGGGAACATCGTAGTTGATGACATGGCTGATCCGGTCCACGTCCAAGCCGCGCGCCGCGACGTCGGTGGCGATCAGGATATCGATCTTGCCGTCCTTCAACTGCTGGATGGTGCGCTCGCGCTGGGCCTGCTGCACGTCGCCATTGATGGCGGCGGCGGAGAAGCCGCGTGCCTGCAGTTTCTGCGCGAGTTCGTCAGTGGCAAGCTTGGTGCGCGCGAACACGATCATTGCATCGAACGGCTCCGCCTCGAGGATGCGGGTCAGCGCGTCGAGCTTGTGCAGACCGCTGACCTGCCAGAAGCGTTGGCGGATATTGTCAGCGGTACGGGTCTTGGCCTCGATCGCGATTTCCTGCGGATTGCGCAGGTAGGTCTGGGCGATGCGCCGGATCGGCGTCGGCATGGTCGCGGAAAACAGCGCGACCTGGCGGTTCTCAGGCGTGCGCTTGAGCACCGACTCGACGTCGTCGATGAAGCCCATGCGCAGCATCTCGTCACCTTCATCGAGCACCAGCGTCTTCAGCGACGACAGGTCGAGCGTGGTCTTGTCGAGATGATCGATCACGCGGCCCGGGGTACCGACCACCACGTGCACACCGCGGCGCAGGGCCTGCAGCTGCGGGCCATAGCTCTGGCCGCCGTAGATCGGCAGCACCTGGAAGCCGGGCAAATGCTTGGCGTAGCGCTGGAATGCCTCGGCCACCTGGATCGCCAGTTCGCGCGTCGGCGCCAGCACCAGCACCTGCGGCTTGCGCAGGTTGAGGTCCAGGCCGCTCAGCAGCGGCAGCGCGAACGCGGCGGTCTTGCCGGTGCCGGTCTGCGCCTGGCCGATCAGGTCCTGGCCGGACTGCAGCAGCGGAATGCACGCAGCCTGGATCGGCGTCGGCTGCTCATAGCCGAGTTCATCCAGGCTCTTGAGCAGGTGCTCGGACAGGCCGAGGTCGCGGAAGGTAAGGGTGGGCGCATCAGCAGCCGTGTCGGACGTCATGGGGTTCTCGCGGCGTCGCGCGCTTGCGCGGGACGCATGTCAGGGGGCGTATTCTAACGCCTGGCCCGCGACGGCAGCCGGAAAGGCAGAGGCGCGGATGAATGTGGCACGACGCCGGGGCATCGCATGGCTTACCTGTGGAGCAAAAGCTTCCATCTTCTTTTCGTGATGGCCTGGGTGGCCACGGTGTTCTACCTGCCGCGCATCCTGGTCAACCTGGCTGAATCCGCCGAAGCGGGTGAACCAGAGTCGGTGCGTGCGCGCCTGCTGCTGATGGGCCGCAGGTTGTACAAATTCGGCCATGCAATGTTCGCCGTGGCCGTCGTGCTGGGTTTGCTGCTCTGGTTTGGCTACCGCGTCTGGCCGTCGTGGCCCAATGTCGCCGGTGGCATGGCCTGGCTGCATGCAAAACTCGGACTGGTGTTGGTGATGCTGGGCTACTACATCTGGTGCGGGCGCCGGTTGAAGGCGATTGCAGCGGGTGGCGGCGCGGGATCATCGAAAGCCATGCGCCTGTGGAACGAATTGCCGGTGTTCCTCCTGCTCGCGATCATCTACCTGGTGCTGGCCAAACCCTTCTGACCAGCAGAGCGGCGACGATTGCCAGCGGGATCGGCAACGCCACGCCCGCCGCGATGACCCACATCGGGTGCTGGATCGTCTGCGCATTGACGATCACTCCGATCACTGCGATTGCACCAATCGCGCTTGCGCAGGTGATGCGATAGCGTTCCGCCAGCCGTGCCGCGAGGCCACCGCCAATGAAGGCGCCAAGGCACCAACCCAGCACCACCAGCGCCAGCGCCGATGCCGGCATGCCGGCGATGAAGGCGTTGGCCTGTACCGGATCACGCAGGTCAAGACCTGGCGGCGGCGGATAGACAACGAAGGCGTCAATTGCCTCCACGATCGTCACCACGATGCCGAAGGCAAAGAACCCGGAAACCAGCGCGAACAAGGTACGCAGCATCAGCGTGACTCCCGGCCGCTGTTAACGGCCGGGAGCCTGGTCCTTACAGTCCGCGCGGCGGGCGCGGGCTGTTGGCGACTGCGCGACGCTCGCGACGATCCGCCGCCGGATGTGGCTTGCCGGCATGCGCGTGCGCGTGGGTCGGCGTGGCGTGCTGGCGGCGCGGGCTGGACGGCGGACGCTGGCCCGCCGGGCGGCCGCGCGAGGGCGCGTCATTGCCCATGCGGATGCCGCGGGTCGGGGCATAGCCTTCGATGGTGCGCATCTCGATGTCAGCCTTGAGCACGCGGTGGATCGCGCGCAGCAGGTTGCCTTCCTCGGGTGCAACGAGCGAGATTGCTTCGCCGGTGCTGCCATTGCGGCCGGTGCGGCCAATGCGGTGCACATAATCCTCGGCAACCATCGGCAGATCGAAGTTGATCACCAGCGGCAACTGCGGTATGTCCAGGCCGCGCGCGGCCACGTCGGTGGCAACCAGCACGCGCGCCTTGCCCGACTTGAATTCGGCCAGGGCCTTCAGGCGCTGCGCCTGGCTCTTGTTGCCGTGGATGGCAACCGAGCTGATGCCGGACTTCTCGAGCTGCTCGGAAAGACGGTTGCAACCGTGCTTGGTCTTGCCGAACACCAGCACCTGCTCCTGCCAGCGCTGGCTGAGGATGTCTATCAGCAGGTCGCGCTTGCGCGCCGAATCCACCGGATGCGCGAGGTGGCTGACCAGGGCGACGACGGTGTTGCGCGCCTCGACCTGTACTTCCTTGGGCGAGCGCATGAATTCCAGCGCCAGCTTCTTGAGCGAATCCTCGAACGTGGCCGAGAACAGCAGCGTCTGGCGCTTGGACGGCAGGCGGTTGAGGATGCGCTTGATCGCGGGCAGGAAGCCCATGTCGAGCATGCGGTCGGCCTCATCCAGCACCAGGATATCGACATCGCCCAAGCGGGCGGTGCCGCGCTCGATATGGTCGATCAGGCGGCCGGGGGTCGCCACCAGGATGTCCACGCCGCGACGCATCGCGTCGAGCTGTGGGTTCATGCCGGCGCCGCCGTAGATCACGGTGGACTGCAGCTTGGCGTGCTTGCCGTAGGTGCGCAGGCTGTCGTGCACCTGCACGGCCAGCTCGCGGGTGGGGGTAAGCACAAGCGCGCGGATCTTGCGCGGCGCGCCCGGCACTGCGGACTCGGCCAGACGCTGGATCAGCGGCAGCGCGAACGCGGCGGTCTTGCCGGTACCAGTCTGGGCGCCGCCCAGCACATCGTTGCCGGCCAGGATCAGCGGGATGGCTTCGGTCTGGATGGCGGTGGGGGTGTCGTAGCCGATTTCAGACAACGCGCGCAGCAACGCGGGCGCAAGCCCGAGGGATTCAAATGACATGGGAAGTGAAGCTCCAAAGGCCCGCGGCGTTTCCGATGTCGCCAGACGGGTAGTGACTCTAGATTGGACGCCAGGGTGGCGTGTTTGCGCAGCGGACCGTGCGATGGAGCCCGGGGGCGAATCCCCGGCCGCAAAGAGCGGGCAGAAGGGAAGCCTGGGCGACCGGGCGGAAAACGAAACCGGCGCGGCAAACAGGAGAAGTATAGCGGCTTGGCGATTTATTCGCCAGCCCGAGCCATTGCCATGACTTCTGGGCCAGTCCGGCGCGGCTTCCAGCGGGGTAACCTGAAGCGAGCTTCCGCCAATCGAGGATTCCCGATGCGCATGACCCGACTCGCACTGGCGATGGCTGGCTTCTCGTTGTCGCTGTCCGCGCTCGCCGCAGACACCGATCGCTGGAACCTGCCGATCGCCACCAAGAAACTCGACAACGGCCTGACCGTCGTTGTCTCTGAAGACCACAGCTCGCCCACGGTTGGCATCAGCGTTGTCTATCACGTCGGCATGCGCCTGGAGCCGCGCAACCGCACCGGCTTCGCGCACCTGTTCGAACACCTGATGTTCGAAGGCTCGCCCAATGCGCCCGAAGGCGTGTTCGACAAAGTCATTTCCGGTGGCGGCGGCCGCAACAATGGCTCCACCCGCGCCGACTTCACCAACTACATCGAGACCGCGCCGGTGTCGGCTCTGGAGCCGATGCTCTGGCTCGAGGCCGACCGCATGAAGTCACTCGACTTCAAGCCGGAGACCCTGAAAAACCAGCAGGACGTTGTGAAGGAAGAAATCCGCGTCAACGTCAAGAACCAGCCCTATGGCGGCTTCATGTGGATCGACATCGGCCAGCAAGCCTTCCAGAAGTGGGAAAACAACCACGATGGCTACGGCAGTTTCGAGGACCTGGAAAGCGCAAGCCTCGAAGACGTGCGTAATTTCCATCGCGATTTCTACGGCCCGAACAATGCCGTGCTGTCGATCGCCGGTGATGTGACCCCGGCAGAAGGATTTGCCCTCGCGCAGAAATACTTCGGCGCCATCCCGGCGCGCGCCACCCCGAAGGCGTCAGATCATTCCGAAGGCCTCAATACCAGGGAAAAGCGCATCGAGCAGTCCGACCCGCTGGCGCAGGTGCCGGCGATCGCCGCGGCCTGGAAGATGCCCGACCGCGGCAGCAAGGACCAGGCGCCGATGGCGGTGCTGGGCGAACTGCTCGCCGGCGGTGACGCCTCGCGCTTCTACCAGGGCCTGGTCAAGGGCCGGCAGATCGCACTCAACGTCGATTCGCTGTACGGATTGACCAGCCCGTGGGAATACGATGGCCCGACCCTGTTCACCATCTTCGCGCTGTACAAGCCCAACGGCAGTGCCGATGCGGTGCTGGCAGCGATGGATGAGGAAATCGCCAAAGTCGCCAAGGACGGCGTCGATGACGCCACGCTCAAGCGGGTGAAGACCAGCATGCTGGCCGACTGGTACGACGAACTGGAGAGTTTCCTCAGCCGCGCCGACAAGCTGGCCAAGTTGCAGACCCTGTGGGGCGACGCCAACGTCGCCAACAAGATCCCCGGATGGATCGACGGCGTGACCTCGGCTGACCTGCAGCGCGTCGCCCGTACCTACCTGGTCGACAGCAACCGCACCGTCATCGACCGCAAGCCCGCGCCCAAGCCGGCCGCGCCCGCCGCCGCTGCGCCCGCTTCCGCCGCCGGCAAGCACTGAGGAAATGCCCGTGACCATGAACATGATCTTCAACAGGAAATTCCCGATGCGCCGCGCCCTGATCGCCCTCGTGGTGTCGGCGATGCTCTCGCCGGTCGCGCTGGCCGGTGCCAATGCCAAGTTGCCTGCCGACCTGCCGGCGTACGGCAAGGACAAGCCGATCCCGGTGCCGCAGATCAGCAAGAAGACGCTCGCCAACGGCCTGGAAGTCTGGGTGGTGCCGCGCGACGGCGTGCCGCGCGTGGACTATGTGCTCGCGGTCCGAGGTGCCGGCTATGCAGCGGACGATGCAGCGCACCCGGGTTTTGCCGGCCTCTATGCGGGCTTGCTCACCGAAGGCACGCAGTCGCATGACTCGCGCGGCATCGCTGAACTCGCACAGGGCATGGGTGGGGCGGTCGGCGCCGCCGCATCCAATGACGGCGTGACTGTGTTTGCCAATGCGCTGCCTTCCAATGCGGAGCCGATGCTGAAGTTGCTGGCCGAGGTCGCGCGGACGCCGAGTTTCCCCGGCGACGAAGTGCAACTGGCCAAGGCCAATTCACTGCAGGCGCTCAAGGTGTCCGAAGCAACGCCGGGTTTCCGCGCCGAGCGTGCCATGGGCGAGGCGATCTATGGCGCCCATCCGTACGGCCACGTGCAGCCGTCCGAGGCCGGTATCAACGGCACCGACGCGGCCCTGTTCAAGAGTGAACAGGCCCGCCGGTTCCGTCCCGATCGCAGCCTGCTGGTGGTCGCCGGACGGATCAGCAATGCCGATGCGATGCGCCTTGCACAAGCGGCTTTCGGTGACTGGAAGGCAGTCGGCGAGGCAGTGCCCGAGGCTGCCTTGGCAGCTTCGTCCACGGCGCCGGTGCATATCCTGCTCGAGCGTCCGGGCAGCGTGCAGTCGACGCTTCGCCTGGGTCGTCCCGGCATGGCGGCGAACAATGCCGACTACGTGCCGCTGCGCCTGGCCAGCACGATCCTGGGTGGTGGTTTCAGCAGTCGCATCAACCAGAACCTGCGCGAAGACAAGGGCTACACCTATGGCGCCTCCGCAGGCGCACGCAGTTACCGGGCCGGCGGAGCCATCGTCGGCGGTGCCGACGTACGCAATGCGGTCACCGGTGCGGCACTCAAGGAATTCGAGTCGGAATTCCGGCGCATCGGGACGGAACTGGTCGCCGATGACGAGCTCAACATGAACAAGCGTTACGTGGCGGGTGGCTATCTGATCAGCAACCAGTTGCAGGCTTCGGTGGCCGGCTCGCTGGCGAGCAATTGGCTGGTCGGCCTGCCGTCCGAGTTTCTCGGCCAGTTCGTCCCGCTGATCCAGAAAGTCAGCGCCGAACAGATCCGCGACATGGGCAAGAAGTATTTCGACCCGGCGACGCAGTCGATCGTGGTGGTTGGCGACAAGGGCGAGGTCGCGAGCCAGTTGAAGGACTTCGGCGAGTTCACCGTTCAGCACTAAACGGCGACAAAGCGCGCGACAGACAGGCTTGAGGGGTGCAGCGGCCGGGGCAATGACCCGGCCGTTTTT
>JBBRZU010000032.1:0-24500 GCA_038236425.1 Lysobacterales bacterium | reverse complement strand
GCGATGAATTCATGGGCATCGAAGTTTTCGCCGCGCAGCGCCACGAACAATGCGCCCGGCTGCAGGTTGCGGGTGTCGGTGCCGACTGCGTTGACGGTCACATCGGCACCCAGGTGCCGGCCCTCGCACCAGGACGCCAGTTGCGACAACGCGACCGGCCTCACGGGCGCGCTCCAAGCAGCCGTCCGGCGACTTCGAGGTCATCGAAGGGCAGCTTGCGGCCATGCACTTCCTGGTAGGTCTCGTGGCCCTTGCCCGCGACCAGGATGATGTCGTCGGCGCCTGCGCCTTCGAGTGCAAGCGCAATCGCGGCGGCGCGGTCACGCTGGACTTCGATCCGATCGCGCGCGCCGAAGCCGGCCAGGATATCGGCAACGATGGCATCGCCATCTTCGCTGCGCGGGTTGTCGTCGGTGACGATGACGCGGTCCGCGCCATGCTCGGCGATCGCCGCCATCTGTGGCCGCTTGCCGCGATCACGTTCGCCGCCGCAGCCAAACAGGCAGGTCAGCCGGCCCGGCGTGTGCGCACGCAAGCTCGACAGCGCCTGCTCGAGCGCGTCGGGCGTGTGCGCGTAGTCGACCACTACCAGCGGCTGCCCGTCTCGTCCGCCGACGCGGCTCATGCGGCCGTCCACCGGTGACAGGCGCGGCAGCATCGCCGCGACATCGGCCAGCGACCAATCCAGCGCGCGCAGCGTGCCGGCCACCGCCAACAGATTGTCCACGTTGAAGCGACCAAGCAGCGGCGAGCTGACAGCAAACTGCGCGTCGCCTTCGCCCAAGCCGAAGTCCAGGCCCTGCGGTGACAGTCGCGCATTGTCTGCACGCAAGCTGGCGCCGTGCGCGCCACGCGAGCTCAGTCCGATCCGGCGCACGCCCGGCTTTGTCTGCTCCAGCAGACCCGGGCCGAACGCGTCGTCGAGGTTCACCACCACGGCCTGCAGGGTCGGCCAGTGGAACAGGCGCGCCTTGGCAGCGCCGTAGGCCTGCATGGTGCCGTGGTAATCGAGGTGGTCGCGGGTGAGGTTGGTGAACACCGCCACCTTGAACGCGACCTCGTCCACGCGCCCCTGCTGGAGCGCATGCGATGACACTTCCATCGCCGCATGGGTCGCACCGGCGTCACGCAATTGCGCAAGCAGGCGGTGCACCGCGACCACGTCCGGCGTGGTGCGCTCGCCGGCCGCGTGCTGGCCGTACAGACCGGCGCCGAGTGTACCGATGGTGCCGACGCGCGCGCCGTGCAAGGTCAGCGCCTGTGCAACAAGCTGCACTGTCGAGGTCTTGCCATTGGTCCCGGTGACGCCCGTGGTGCGCATTGCCTGCGACGGATGGTCGTAGAAGCGGTCAGCGAGCAGGCCCAGCTTGTCGCGCAGGCCATGCACGGCGATCGCGTTGTCGGGCAGCGCGATATTTGAAGGCGCCGGGGCTTCGTAGAGGATCGCGGCGACATCGGCGGCGCGCGCCTGGTCCAGGTGACGCAGGCCGTGCGTGGCCGCGCCCGCCAGTGCGATAAAGGCATCGCCGGCATGCAACGTGCGGCTGTCGAGCGACAGCCCGCGCACCGTCGGATTGAAGCCGGGCGGCAGCACGGTGTCGTCCTGCAGCAAGGCGCTCAGGCGCATTGCGCTCACAGGCCGACCTCGCCTTCGGCGGCGGCGTCATCGGCCGCACTCGCGGCCGTGGCGGCAGTGGCGGCAGTGGTCGCCGATGCCGCGGAACTGGCAGCCGTAACGCGGGCCGGCTGCAGGGCAATGGTGGCGCTGCCGCGCGAGAGCTTCGCGCCGGGCGTGCCAGCCACCCACTGTTCAATATGGTCTGGCGGCACGTCCATCAGGCGCAGCGCGCCATCCATGACGTTGTGGAATACCGGCGCCGACACCAGGCCGCCGTAGTAATCGCGACCACGCGGATTGCTGATCACCACCACCATCGCGAATTTCGGATGGTCCATCGGCACCACGCCGGCGAACACCGACACATAGCGCTTGCTGTAGCCACCACCACTCGCGGTACGCGCCGTACCGGTCTTGCCGGCAACGTGGTAGCCGAGGATCGCGGCCTTCTGCGCGGTACCGCCGACCTGGGTCACCGATTCGAGCATGTGCAACACGCTGTTCGCGATCTTCGGCGACATGGCCTGGGTCGGTTCGCCCTGCCCGCCCTTGATGAAGGTGGGCGGCATGCGCTTGCCGCTGTTGGCGAGCGTCGCGTAGGCCTGCGCAAGTTGCAGCGGCGTCACCGACAGGCCCATGCCGTAGGAAATCGAGCCACGCTTGACCATGCCCCAGGTCCTGGGCGGTGCGAGCACGCCGGAGGATTCGCCGGGAAAACCGGAGTGCGTGCTTTCACCGTAGCCGAATCGGTTCAACACGTCGTACAGGTGCTCGCTGGTCATGTCGAGGCCGAGCTTGGCGGCACCGATGTTCGACGAGGTGCTGAGCAAGTGGGTCAGGTCAACTGCGCCGTGGTCATGCACGTCGCTGATCCGGTACTTGCCGAGCATCATCCAGCCCGGGCTGGTCTGCACGATCACGTTCGGATCCAGGCCCGCCTCGAGTGCAGCGGCGACCGTGTAGGGCTTGATCACCGAACCCGGCTCGACCACGTCGGTCACGGCGCGATTGCGATGCGTGCCGGGATCGGCCGCCTCGCGCGCGTTCGGGTTGTAGGCAGGCTGGTTGACCATCGCCAGGATCTCGCCGGTCGATACGTCCAGCACCACCGCCGATCCGCTGGCCGCGCCATTTTCCAGCAAGGCGGCCTTCAACTCGCGATAAGCCAGGTACTGGATGCGCCGGTCGATCGACAGCGTGATGTCCTTGCCCGGCTCTGCGGCACGGATCAGGTCGACGTTTTCGACGATGCGGCCGCGACGGTCGCGGATCACTTTCTGCGCACCCGGCTTGCCGGTCAGCCAGCTGTCGAATGCCAGCTCGAGGCCTTCCTGGCCGTGGTCATCAATATTGGTGAAGCCGAGCACGTGCGCCATCACCTCGCCGTGCGGATAGAAGCGGCGGAATTCGCGCTGCGCGTACACGCCCGGGATGCCGCGCTTGAGCACGGCCTCGGCGTCGTCCGGATTGATCCGCCGGCGCAGGAACACGAATTCCTTTTCGGAGCGCTGGGTGATGCTCTGGATCAGCACTTCGCGCGGAATGCCCAGGGCATCGGCGAGTTCCGGCAGGCGATCTGGGTGCTGCAGCAATTCCTTCGGGTTGGCCCACACCGATTCCACCGGCGTCGATACTGCCAGCGGTTCGCCATTGCGATCCATGATCATGCCGCGCGAGGTGGCGATCGGCACTTCGCGCAGGAAGCGCTGGTCGCCCTGGTGCTGATAGAAATCCCGGTTCAGCAGCTGCATCTGCGCAGCGCGGCCAACCAGCACCACGCCGCAAAGACCCAGGCCCACGGCCAGCAGCGTCAGCCGCAGCTGGAAGTTGTAGGGACGTGCGCGGACTTTCATCGCGCGCCGCTCATTGCTTCACCACGATCAGTTCAGCGGCTTCCGGAAACACCATGCCAAGGCGCTCCGATGCCACCTGCTCAATGCGATTGGTCTCGGCCCAGGTCGCCTGCTCGAGCTGCAGTCGGCTGAATTCGATGTTGATTTCATCGCGCTGCTTCTGCAGGCGGGTGAGTTGCACATAGGCCTGGCGATGTTGCTGGCGGGCATAGACCACGCCGATGCCGGTGCCGAGCACGGAAATCACCAGCAGCATCAGCAGGAAGTAGCGACCGTTCATGCCGCACGCTCCAGCTTTTCGGCAACCCGCAGCACGGCACTGCGCGCGCGCGGATTGTCGGCAAGCTCCGCGCTGGTGGCGTGCTGCGCCCCGCCGATGTCACGCAGGCCGGGACGAAATTCTTCAAGCGCCGCAGGCAGGCGGCGGTTGCCGGGCGGCGCCTTGGCCTTGCCGGCGATGAACTGCTTGACGATGCGGTCTTCCAGCGAATGAAAGCTGATCACCACCAGCCGCCCGCCGACCTTCAGGCGCGCATACGCAGCCTCAAGGCCCAGTTCGAGGTCGGCGAGTTCGCGATTGATGAAGATGCGGATCGCCTGGAAGCTGCGCGTCGCCGGATGGATCTTGTCGGCGCCACCACGACCGACAACGCCGGCGATCAGATCGGCCAACTGGGCAGTGCGCTCGATGCTGGTCTGGGCGCGATGGTCGACGATCGTGCGTGCGATGCGGCGGCTCATGCGTTCTTCGCCGTAGATCCACAGGACATCGGCGATTTCATGTTCCGGCGCGCGCGCGATCCAGGTTGCCGCGCTCTCGCCGCTGCCCGGGTCCATGCGCATGTCGAGCGGGCCGTCGTTGCGGAAGCTGAAGCCGCGCTCGGCGATGTCGAGCTGCGGCGACGACACACCCAGGTCGAACAGCACGCCATCCAGGCCGGCGGCGGTTTCATCCCAGTCGGCCAGGGAGGCGAAGGATGCCTGGCGAATGGCGACGCGCGCATCGCCGCCGAACTCGGCGGCAGCAACCGCGATCGCCTCGGGATCCTTGTCCATCAGCAGCAGCCTTCCCGCCGGACCCAACTGCTCCAGCACGCCGCGGGCATGGCCTCCACGCCCGAACGTCCCGTCCAGATACCTGCCATCCATATGCACCTGCAAACCTTCCATGACTTGCGTCCACAACACCGGGCGATGACCGGGCGCCTGCGCTTTCGCGCGCTCGCCTGCCATGCCCTTACAGCCTCAGGTCGAGCATGTCGTCGCTGACTTCGTCCTCGCCGATCGTCGACTGGATCTGGGCCAGGTGGGCCTGCTCGCTCCACAACTCGAATTTGTTGCCCATGCCCAGCAGCACGGCCTTCTTGCCGAGGCCAGCGTTGCTGCGATGGGTTTGCGGCAGCAGGACGCGGCCATTGCCGTCCGGCTCGACCACGGTGGCGGCGCCGACCAGCTTCAGCTGCAGGTTGCGGTGCACGCGCTTGGCGTTGGGCAGGGCATTGACCTGGTCCCGGACCAGCTGCCAGGCGGCTTCCGGGTACAGCCAGAGGCATCCAGCCTCATAGGGGTTGTAGGCAACGACCAGGCGGTTGCCGCTGCGGGCGAGCTCGTCCCGGTAGGCGGTCGGAATCGCCAGCCGGCCCTTGTCGTCCACGGTGATCGCGGTTTCCCCCTGGAACATCCCCACCCTTCCCCACGAATTGCCACAAAAACCCTCGGAAGCCCACGTTAGACCCGAGTTGGAGGTGTGTCAAGGCAATTTGGAGGTGGATTTCATTAAGGGAATCAAGAGTTTGCGTCACTCTTGAGAGTCTGCTTTAAGAACCGTACGGTGAGCTTTGTTTCAGCTAAACATTGTTCCGAAAGTGTGACGGCCGGATGATTCCCGGGTGGCAGGTGCCCTCGCCCGCCGTTTAGCCGTCCTGAGACGCGCCATGCGCCAAGCCGGAATCGCGTTACTGCCGCTTGCGCGGCGGCGGTGAGATCCGTTGGGAGACGGCCGGATTGCCGGTCTTACGGCGGGGCGGGCTTCGCACGCGGCGGGAAGTGGATGGTCTCCGGCGGCGGCCAGCGCAAACCGGATTCGGCCAGGCGGGCCTTGAAGCGTGGCGTGGCGTCGATGTCGAACGGTGCGCCGCACTGGCATTCCACGATCAGCACGGCCAATTGCAGTCCGCCTGCCGGCAAGGCGTCGATGGCCGCGGCGCGGCGGTTGGCTTCGACCCGATCGCCTGAGAGCGCGGCTTCCACCGCGTCGGCCAACCACCACTGTTGGTAGCGCGAGTGACCGCGATCCAGCGCTTGCAGCTGCGCATGCACGACGCCAGGATCCTCGCCGCTGGCGCGGCCAAGGACAGCCAGGGCCATGGCGTAGTTCTCGTCCCGCGCATCCGGGCCGAAGCCGTCGAGCAGCTTGCGTGCGTCGTCGAAGCGTCCCTGCATGATCAATGCCCGCGCCTGGTGCCCGGAGTTGCGCGAGACAGATCCGCGCACCTTGTCCGCGGCCGCCATCACGTCGAACACCCGCTGCGCGTTGCCGGTGGCCCGCGCAACCCATGCGCGGGTACTGAAGTTGATGAAGTTCAGCGGATCGCAGGCGCTGGCGCGCGAGCCGAAGGATTCGATCGCGTCGCCATAACCGAACGCGCTGGCAAACACCGGCAACCAGTTGGACGCGTTGCATCCCGGCGCCGCGAACGCGGCGTCGATGCGCGCCGGCAGGCCGCGCCAGTCATCACTGAGCATCTGCCGCTCGGCCACGGTCAGCAGGCGCTGCTGTTCGTCATGGCCTGTCGCTGCGGCAAGGTCGAGTGTCTTCAGTGCCTGCCGCTGGGCCTCGATGCGATCGGCCGGACTGGTGGCGTTGCTGAGCAACTGGTGCTCGTACAGATCGGCGGCGGCAAAATAGGCAAGCGAGAAATCGGGATCCAGGGCGGTGGCCTTGGCGAATTCCGCATTGGCCTGGCGCATCACAGCGATGAAGTCTGTATCCGGTTTGGAGTGCGCGTCGTTATAGAGCTTCAGCCCCTTCTGGTAGGCGATGAAGGCATCCACGTTCTTCACGCCGGCTTGGCGCATGCGCGCGCGCTGCTTGTCATCGAGCACGACGTCCAGGACATCGGCGACCTTTTCGGCGATATCCAGCTGCACCGCCAGCGAATCTTTCACGGTGCGGTCGTAAGTTTCCGACCACAGATGGATGCCGTCGGAGGTGCGGATCAGCTGCGCGGTGATGCGGGCGCGCTCGCCCTCGCGGCGCACGCTGCCCTCCAGCACCGTCGCGACGCCGAGCTTGAGGCCGATCGTACGCAGGTCTTCATTCTTGCCCTTGAACTGGAACGATGAGGTCCGCCCGACCACCTGCATGCCATCGATGCGTGCCAGCGAATTGAGGATTTCCTCGGACAGGCCGTCGGAGAAGAATTCGTTTTCCGGGTCAGTTGAAAAGTTGACGAACGGCAGCACGGCGATCGATTTCTTGGCTCCGACAGCAGGCGGGGCCGCAGCTGTTGCGGACGCTCGCGTTGCATCGCGTGCTGCGTCCTGCGCTGCCGCCTGCGGCGCGGACTGGCCGCGGAAATACCAACCAAGCGTCAGCGCAATCATGACTGCGACCACGGCCAGCAATCGCTTTCCGCCGGCGCCGGCTGAATCCAGCTTCACGCCTTTGGGCGTGGACTCCAGCGCCCATGCCGCCACTAGCGCAGCCGGAAATCCGAGCGCGACCAGCAGGGTCACCAGGCGCGGCGCCCACTGCGGCACGTCGAACTGAGGCAGCACGGTGGCTGCCACCTGGATCAGCAGCCAGCCGATGACGAGGTAGGCGCCCGCGACGCGGAACACCTTGCGACGCTGGAGCTCGGCGAGGAGGGTCATTGAATCAATCCAGTGAGGGCAGGAAGGGATTGCACACGGTCAAGCCGGAGAACTTCCGGCCATGGCTCATATCCTCACTGAACAGCTTCGTGCATCGACTGCGGATCGCCGCTTCCACGATCAGTGCATCAAACCACGACAGTTGCTCGGCCTGCGCAAGTTCATGCGCGTCAAGCACCAGATTGGCATTGGTTGCGACAACTTCAAAAGCCGACAGCACGCTCAATGCAAGGCCCGTATCTGCAAAAGACAGCGCTGGCTTGAGCTTGCGAGTGACAACGGCGCGCAATTCAATCAGGACCTGTGTGCTGACCACGATATCGTGATGGGTCGCCAGCTCGCGCAGCCACGTGCTTATCCGGCGCGACTTATCTGGCTCGCGTTGGTCAAGTCGGTACACCCACAGATTGGTATCGACGAATACCCGCATGGTCAGCGATCGTGCAACTCGTCGCGTGACCAGGACTTGTCACTGCGTGACGTGCTTTGAGCCGCCAAGGCATCCAGGGTATCCAGCGCGGCAAGACGACGACTTTTTGCACCCACATAGTGAGTCAGATAGTCCCGCACCAGCGCATTGACAGAGGTGTGCTCGCGGAGCGCGGCTTCGCGCGCCCGCTGCAAAAGCGAATCGTCCAGACTGAGGGTCAAGTTGGCCATGTTCCAGACTCCTTTTTAACACATAACCAGTGTAGCACAGGTTCAAGTCGCGCCGATCTACAAGGCGTTACGGCGCTCGAGATCAGCCATCGGGCTCACGGCTGCGCCTTCGATTGCTTGCCATCGGCGACCGCCATCAGCCCCTTGTGAATCTCACCGTTGTTGGTTTCCAGGTCACCCAGGCGCGTGGAAATATCAACCGCGCGCTTGCGCAACGCCGGCAACAACATCGGGTTGCCACGCAGCGCGGCAGCGGCGTCGTGAATGGCCGCCTCGGGCAAGCCTGTGCGGCACGGATAGTCCAGGGAGTGGGCCAGCGATGCGTAGTCGCCCACCGGCGTGAGCTTGTCGCCGCAGCTCTGGGCAAGCGTGCGCTGCGCGGCAATCGGCACAGTCATGCGGAAGGCTTCGCGATAGCGCGAATCCATCCCTTCGCGGACAAAATTTTCAATGGTTGGCATGCTGTAGACGCGCATCGCCAACTCGCGCAGCGCCCGGTCGCGGATCAGGCCGATGGTGCCGGTCGAGATCAGCTCATCATAGGTCGCACGCCGGCGCAGCTTCTGTTTGTATTGGGTCGCCCGATAGGCAGCCACAAGCAATGCCTCATCATCAAGCGGCGTCTCGCCGGTGAGCGCACCCTCGGCGCGCTCGGCGTTTGCGCGGACCTGCTGGTTGTAGTCGATCATCAGCTGGTAGCCCCAGGCTTCCTCGCGCAGATCTTCGGTCAGATGCTGGGTGAAGACGGCGGCGCGCTGGTCGGTCTCGCGATCCTGGTTCCAGTTCGACACCTGCATGCCGATGAAGACACCAAGGACGAGGATGACCAGCTCGATGCCGATGGCTGTCCAATGCTGGTGCCTGAGGTTGTCGACGAGACGGCGAAGGATCATGACTCAGTCACAGGCGTAGTCGCGCTTGGCGGTCTTGTGGCAGATGTCGGGCGGGCCGTACTTGTCCCAGAGCGCGATGAATCCGAAGTCGCGCAGGAAGGGCTGGAATTCCGGCAGGTCGCGCATTGCCTTTCCTTTCGGGCTCCACAGCAGGATCAGGAAGTCGGTCGTGTCGCCGGACAGCTGCGTGTGCTCGACGGCGAGCGCCTTGCCCGGCTCGCCAAGTTGGAACAGCATCACGGAGATCATGCCGGGGATATTGTCGTGGGGCTTGGCCAGGAACTCATCGAGCAGGGCAAGCGCCCGGGCTCGCGCGGCTGAATTTCCATGGATGCCCTGGGCGATCACCGCATTGCTGCCGCGCGGCATATCGGAAGGAAACGTCACTGGGTCACTGGCTGACAGTCGGATCGCCGCGGCCTTGTCGCCGCGGGCGCTGGCGATGTCGGCCAGGTTGCGATCTGCATACTTCAGGCCGAGATCGCGGGCCCGGTTCAAATAGGTCTCGGCGCGTGCTGTATCGCCCGCGTAGAAATACATGATGCCGCGCCAGCGCAATGCATTTGGCAGCATTGGATCCATCTCGAGCGCGTGGTTGAGCAGGGCCAGCCCGCGTTCGCGGTAGCCGGTCCTGAGCAGGGTCAATCCGAACCAGAAATTGCTGGTGACATCGTCGGCGTCCAGCGCCAGCGCGCGATCAAACGACTGGCGCTGTGCGACCAACCCTCCGGGAAAATCACCCTGCAAGACTCCCGCTGCTGCGTAGGGCTCGGCCAGACCCGGATCGAGCGCACTGGCTTTTTTCGCACTGGCCTCAACCTTGTCCTGCTGGGAACGCAAGGCCTCGTTCGACGTGCTTGTCTGCACGACATACAGCGCCGCCATCCGCGAATAGGCACGCGCAAACTTCGGGTCGAGTTCAACTGCCTTGCCAAGAGCTGCAATGGCGTCCGTGTAGTGCTCATTGTCGCGTCGGTTGAAAATCGACGTGGCCTGCAGATACAGCGAATAGGCCTCCGGGTTTTCGGTGCCCGCATTCACTAGCCGTTCCGCCTGCTTGCCTGCCAGCACGACCTGGAGTTGATCGGTAATGGCGCGCGCAATGTGCTCCTGCAGGGCGAACACATCCTTGAGGTCGCCGTCGTAGCTTTCCGACCACAGGTGGAAGCCGTCTTCGCTGCGGATCAGCTGCGCGGTGATGCGCACCTTGTCGCCCTGCGTGCGCACGGAACCTTCCAGGACGTTGGCGACGCCCAGTGCCTTGCCAATCGTGCGCAAATCCTCGTTGCGGCCCTTGTAGTAGAACGACGAGGTGCGCCCGGCCACCTTCAGCCCCTTGACCTGGGCCAGGGCGTTCAGCAGTTCTTCGGCGATGCCGTCGGAGAAATAATCCTGGTCGTGCTTCGGGCTCAGGTCGGTGAATGCCAGCACGGCGATGGATTTCTGCGGCACCGCACCGGGCGCGCGCGCAGCGACCGACTCGGCCGGCACCACCGCTTCACCCTTGCGCAGCGAGGGTTGCCCGTAGAAGTACCAGGCCATGGCCAGCACCGCCAACACCGCGGCGCCGGCAAACACGCGCTTGCTGCCGGTCACCTTGGCATCGAGATGGATCCCTTCCGACGTGACATCGAAAATCCAGGCCATCACCACCGCCAGCGGAAAACCCAGCAACGCCAGCAGGATGAATACACGCAGCGCCCACGGCGGCGCGTCGAAGGCTGGGAATGCAATCGATACTGCCTGGATCGCCAGCCAGGCAACCACGACGTAGGCCGCGCCAACCTTGAACACCTTGCGGCGCTTGAGTTCTTCGATGAGGCTCATGGTCGGGGCTCAATCACAGGTAAAATCCTTGTCGCCGACCGGACGACACTGCGGTGGATAGCCTTTTGCCCGCCAGTAGGCAGGCACGCCCATGCTTTCCAGCTTGAGCTTCATGCCGGGTGAGTTGCGGAAGCCAGCAGGGTAACGGTCCCAGGCCACCATGGTAGTCGTGATGCGGTCGTCCGACGTGCCGACATCGTCGTAGTCGCCAAGCCACAGATATAAGTGCGACACGGACAGCGTGCCCAGGGCCGGATCAATTTCCGGGTCCGCAGCGTGGCGCGCAACCAGCGCGCGGGCGTTGGCATACGGCGTTTGCGGGTGGTCAAGCGTTGACACCAGGGCGTCGCGCAGGTCCGGCGCCATCGTGCTGACGCCCATCAGCAACAGGGCTTCTGTGCGACGGCCATGCGCCAGCATCGGCGCGATGAAATTCTCGGTGCGGCTGCTCACGAAGCCCTTGGCGATGCCGCTGTCGTACAGCGCGAAGGCCTCGTCTTCGCGGCCGGCAAGCAGCAGGGCCAGCGCCTTGTGCCGGATAGCGTTGAGGTAGTTCGGCTCGAGCGCGACCGCACGGTCGAGGTCGGCCAGGGCGCGGTCGAAGAAGCCCAGATTGGTCCAGCTGATGCCGCGCCAAAGCAGGGCGGTGGCGTTCCTCGGATCGGCGGCGATCGCCTTGTCGTAATCGGCGTGCTGGGCGCTGAAATCGATCGGCCATCGGTTCTGCCTGATCTGTGCCCTGACTGCCCATGGCATCGAGAGCGACGGGTCCAGCGCCAATGCGCGCTCAGAGGCCTGGGCAGCCAGCGTCGTGTAGTCCCGATCAGTCTCGCCCCAACTCGGCGCGACCGCGCTTACCGCGGCCAGTCCCTCCCAGCCGCGTGCGAACTTGGGGTCGAGCTGCACCACGCGCTGGAACATGCCGGCCGTCGCGGAGAGATCGCGGCGCGCGATGAAATTCTCGCGTGCCTTCAGGTACAGCTCGTAGGCCTGCATGTTCTCGGTATCCGCGCGCACGGCAACCACTGGCGCCGCCTTGGTCGTGGTCAACGAGCCACGCAAGGCTGCGACAATCGCGTTCGCGATCTCGTCCTGGATGGCGAAGATGTCATTCAACTGGCGGTCGTAGGTTTCCGACCACAGGTGGCGGTCGTGCACGGCATCGATCAACTGCGCGGTGATGCGGACCTTGTCGCCGGACTTGCGCACGCTCCCTTCAAGGATGTAGTTGACCTTCAATTCGCGGGCAATCGCCGCGGCGCCCATCTCCTTGCCCTTGTAGGCGAAGGACGATGTGCGCGACGCCACGCCGAGGCCGGGCACCCGCACCAGTACATTGAGCAGTTCTTCGCTGATGCCATCGGAGAAAAACTGGTTGCCTGCGTCGGAACTCATGTTGACGAAGGGCAGCACGGCGATGGATTTCTGCAATGGGACATCGGGCGTAGCTACCGACTTCGCCGCCCCCACCTCGCCGGCTGGAACAGCGGCGACGCGCACCGTCGGTTGGCCGCGGTAGTACCAGGCGATGGCCAGTACGGCGAGCACGCCAGCGGTGATGAAAATCCGTTTGTTACCGGCGGCAGCGCTGTCGCGCTTGAGTCCTTCCGGCGTGACATCGAACATCCATGCCATCACGATGGCGATCGGGAAGCCCAACAGCAGCACAAGGATGAAAACGCGCAGCACCCACGGCGGCGCGTCGAAGGCCGGGAAGCCGATGCTCGCGCCCTGCACCACCAACCACGCGACCAGCAGGTAGGCGGCGCCGACCTTGACCACGTTGCGGCGCTTCAGTTCGTCGATAAGCTGCATGGCGGGCCCTCGTCGTTCATCGCAGCAGCGCCTGGAAGCCGGGATCCTTGCGGATCGGATCCCAGGCCGGGTCGATGCGCAGGATCCCGCGGCTGACATAGGCGCCGGGTGTTACGAGCTGGCGCCGCAGCACGGGCAGCGCACGCGCTGCGTCGCCGCTGCGTGCGTAGATTTCCGCGACCATGCCCTGCCAGACTGGCCCCTCGAGCTTGTCCAGCGACTCCGGCACCGCTTCGATGGCCAACTGGCCCTGCGCGCGTGCGGCTTCCGCCTCGCCCGTTGACGCCAAGGCCAGGCCAAGGGCGGCATGCCAGGCGGCCTGCACGTTGGGATTGCGCGGCGATCCAGCGAGCGCCTTGCGCGCCTCATCGGCCATGCTGCGATACAAAGCTTTCGCCACGTCGGCGTGGCCGAGGCGCTCTTCGGCGAGCGCCCGTTTCATTTGCCAGTCGACGCGCGCCGGGATGTATCCGTTGAAATGGCCGTCGGTCTGCAGGTCCGAGCCGCTGGCGATGGCGCCAGCAAGCAGGGACGACGCCTTGGCGTAGTCGTGGCGATACAGTGCCTGGAAACCAAGCAGGGCCTTGGTCGCTGGCTTGCCATCGTCGAAGCGCGCCGCGATGGCATCGGCTTGCGCAAGATCGTCGCTGTTCCATGCGCACAGCAGCTTCATGTACACCGCGCTGGGATCGCGCTCCAGCGCCAAGCTGGCGTCGAGCGCCTGGTTGGCAGCGACACAGTCTCCTTGCGCGGCACGCGTCACGCCCAGGTGGTAGGTAAGAGCGGCATCGTTGGGAGCCAGCTCCCGGGCCCGCTCAAATGCCGCCGCCGATTCGTCCCAGTGGCCGACGCGCCGGGCGACAAAGCCGGTGAACATCCACAGGTCCTGGTCGCCTGGCAGGCGCGACTTTACTGCCTCCAGAACCGCTAATGCGCCCGTGAAATCGCGCTTTTCGTAGTACAGGTTCACCGCCCGGGCGATTTCCACCTGCGGCAGATCAGGCGCCAGTTCCCGCGCCCGTGCCAACGCGGCGTTCGCCTCGGCCTGCATCTTCCCGGTGTCATCGATGCCAACCCAGATCGCGCGATTCTCCTCCCAGGCGAGCTCGGCCCAAGCCAGCGCGAAGCCGGGATCGAGCCGGACTGCTTCGCGGTAGGCATCCAGTCGCGCATCCACGGTCTTCCTGTCGGTGGAGATCAGCACGTTGAACGAGCGCGCCTTCAGGAAGGCGCGGTAGGCGGCCGGGTTGTCGGTGGGCTTGCGCTGCAGGGCCTCGAGCTCGTTGCGCGAGATGGTGGCTGCCATTGCCTCGGCGATTTTCTGCGCGACTTCACTCTGCACCGCGAAAATATCGTCGAGGTCGCGGTCGTAGGTCTCGGCCCACAGGTGGGTGTCGGTCGCGGCCGCGATCAGCTGCACGTTGATGCGCACCCGATTGCCGGCTTTCTGCACGCTGCCTTCGAGGATGTTGGCGACGCCCAGCGTCTGCGCGATCTCGCGCAGATTGCCGGGCTTGCTGGCATAGCTCAGGGTCGAGGTGCGCGAGATCACCTTGAGGTCGCCAATCTTGGCCAGGCCCGTGAGGATCTGGTCCTGAATGCCGTCGGCGAAGTAGGCGTTGGCCTTGTCCTCGCTGAGGTTCTCGAACGGCAACACCGCGATCGACTTGGTGCTCGCGGCGGCTGTCCCCGGCGAAGTCGCTGCCGGCGGCGTACTCGCGACGGCACCCGCGCTGGCGACTGCGGCGTCATGCGCCGCCTCGCGCTTCGGGGCCAACACGAACTTGTCGAAGGCAAACAAGCCCAGCGCCAGCACCAGCACCACGACGGTCACGTGCTCCATGCGACGCGCGGTCTGAGGCGCAATGGATTGCTCGGGCGGGACCTCGGCATCACGTTTGATGCCGTCCGGCGTCAGCTCGAAGATCCATGCGAAGGCCAGCGCCGGCAGGAAGCCGATGGCCAGCACGACTACCAGGCTGCGCGCGGCCCAATCGGGCGCACCGAACATGGGCAGCAGCGTCCCGGACACCTGCACAAGCAGCCACGCACCGACCAGGTACAGCCCGGCCATGCGGATGACGTTGCGGCGCTTGAGTTCGGCAATCAGTGCCACGGTTGCCCCTGTTGGGCGCGTGGAAACGCCCTGGTATTCACGCGGACCTGCCCTACCCGCCTCACTAGCCTACTACGCCGCTGGAGTTCGGTGAGCAGGCCCATGCGTTGGGCTGCTTCCAGTACCAGTCGTCACCGGGACCCACGAAGTCTGCGGCCCGGGTCCAGACCAGGGCTTTTGCGCGCTGCGCGGTCGCGTGAAGAATGCTGTCGGCCAGCGCTAAAGTGTGTTGCTGGCGGATGTGCTTGAACACTTCAAGCAGCTGCCCAACGCCAGCCCCGCTTCATGGGCGAGCTGGCGCTGGTTCATGTCGCAGCGCTACCGCCTTCGTGGCATCCGGGCCACACTCGAAATCGGTGTCGCCGAGCGCGCGGCATCCGGCGGGCCAACCCTTCGCGCGCCAGTAGGCGACGAAGCCAAAGTCAATCAATCTCGACTTGACCTGCGGGTCCGCGAGCATGGCTCGGGCGGCAGCGGAACTGGCAAACATCTTGGCGAAGAAATAGGTCTGGTCCAGGGGACCTGCCCGATCGATGAACTCAAGAAATCCCGAGGTATCACCTCGCGCAACCAGATAGGTGCCGGCTTTCATGGTCGGAATCGACTTGAGAGCCGCGCTCGCCGCCCGTTCGTCGGCCGCCGGATCACCAAATACCCAAGGCAGGAGGGCTCGCACGAATGCTGCCTGGACCGCGTGATGCGCCTCGATCTCAAGCGCTGCCGCGCGCGCCTCGGCTTCACGCCCATGGGCCAGCGCGTAATCAACCGCGCCGTAGATAGCATAGATATTGTTCGGATCCAGTTCGCGAAGGCGCTCGAGCGCGTGTTCCGCCTCCTTGCGGTTGTCGAGGGCCGAGGCAGCGTCGAACTGGCGCATCCAGCCGACGATGTAATAGGGATCGAGCTGGACCACCTGTCGCGTTGCCGCTGCCGAGTCCTGCATGCGCCCGACCTGGTACAACAACTCGGAATAGTCCTCGCGCACATCCGGATAGCTGGGATCGGCTGCAATGCTGCGCAGGTAGTGCTGTTCGGCCGACACATAGTCAAAACGCTCACGGGCGGCGTTGCCGAGCAGATGCTGGGTTGGCGCCGCATCCGGCGCCAGCGCCTTGGCCCGTTCCGCCGCCTCGGCTGCCTGCGCCAGCCAGTCGACGGCTTGCGCCTTGTCCATCGGTACGTACCAATAGATGGTGTCTTCGGCCAGCGAGAGTGACGACCAGCCTTCCGCGAACTGCGGCGCCCTGGCAACCGCTGCCTTGAAATGGGCGATTGCGCCAGGCATATCCCTGCGTTGGCGCAACAGTGCGCGGCCCTTGAGGTATTCGTCATAGGCCGCCGGATCGATCGGTGTGCGTGCTGCGATCGGTGTTACCACGCCAAGCGATTCCTGCAGTGCCTGGCCGATGTTCTGTGCGATCTCGTCCTGCAGGGCAAACAGCCCTTCGAGCTTGCGGTCGTAGGTCTGCGACCAGACGTGGAAGCCGTCGGAAACGCGCACGAGCTGCGCGGTGATGCGCACCTGCTCGCCGTCGCGCCGCACGCTGCCTTCGACGATATTGGCCACGCCCAGCTTGCGGCCAATCTCGCGCACGTCGCCACCCTTGCCCTTGAACACGAATACCGAAGTGCGCGCGACTACCTTGAGCTGCGGCACCTTGGCCAGCACGTCAAGCAATTCCTCCGTCATGCCATCGGAAAAATATTCCTGCTTCGGATCGCCGCTCATGTTCTCGAACGGCAGCACGGCGATGCTGCGTGGATCCGATGCATTCGGGGTTTCGACATCGCCCCTGCGGAACGTCGGCTGGCCGTAGAAGTACCAACCCAGTGCCAGCATCGCGAGCACGGTTGCGGCGGCATACACGCCCTTGCCGCCAGTCCTGCTGCCATCGCGATGCACGCCATCCGGACCGGCATCGAACATCCACGCCGTCACCACCGCGATCGGGAACCCCAGCAGGCTGATCAGGATGAACACGCGAAGCACCCATGGTGGCGCATCAAACGCGGGGAAGACGATGCTGGCGACCTGGATCACCAGCCAGGCAACCACTACATAGGCCCCGCCCACCTTGAACACCTTGCGGCGCTGGAGTTCGTCGATCAGGCTCATTTCAGACGCCCGCCTTGAGCGCAGGCACATCGCAGCTGTAGTCGCTCGCGCCCACGGCATGGCATTGCGGCGGGTAGCCATGCTTGCGCCAGTACTCCGGCACACCCAGGCGCTCGAGCGTGGCTTTGAACCCGTGCGAGTTGCGCAGGCCAGGGACACCCGGAAGCCAATGAAACATGTAATTGCTACTGAGCCCTGGGTCGCTTGCCATGCAGTCGAATTCCCCCAACCACATACATGCGACCTCTCGGTCAAAGTTGCTGTCTGAAGAATTTTTCAGATCATCCGGGTAGCTTGTCTCGAGCTGTGCGTAGTTCGGATGCGCAAGCTCCGGGTGGGTGATCGCATTGACAAGAATCCTGCTCAGTGCCGGCGATATACGCTGGGCGTCCATATAGAGGAACCATTGCAGCCGATTGCTGCGGGGAATGGCGGCGGTTGCAAACAAGGGGCCATGGTGCGGCGTCGCCCCCGCGGAAAGCGCCAGATCGTAGAGTGCCAGCCCTTGTTCCTGCTCGCCGGATACGACCAGCGCCAAGGCCTTCCAGGTCTTGCAGTGGCCATATTGCGGGTCCACTGCCAAGCATCGGTCGTAGTCTGCAATGGCCTTCTGGAAAAACCCCAGTTTTAGCCAAACGTTGCTGCGCCACAACATCGCGGTGCTGTTTTTTGGATCCAACTCGATGGCGCGATCCAGCGTGTCGAGGCTTTTAGCCCAATCCACAGGCACCCGCGCCTGCTCGACGTTTCCCAGGGCCGCCCAGGCCATGGAAAGTTTCGGGTCGAGTTCAATCGCGCGGTGGGCGGCCTTCTCGGCCAAAGCGGGGTAATCGCGATCGTCGATTCCCCAGCTCTTCATGATCGAATTCGCCGCCGCCAAGCCCTCCCAGCCACGCGCGAACTTGGGGTCCAGCTCGACCGCGTGTTCGAACAGGCGGACGCTCTCCTTGAGTTCTCTGCGGGCGATGAACAGCTCGCGCGCCTTCAGGTACGACTGGTAGGCGTTGAGATTGTCGGTATCGGCGCGCACTGTGACGGCCTTGCCCGTGCTTGCTTCGCCGACCGAACTGCGCACGGTATCGACGATGGCATTGGCGATTTCGTCCTGCACCTTGAAGATGTCGGCCAACTTGCGGTCATAGGTCTCGGAAAAGACGTGCCGGTCGGTCAGGGCGTCAATCAACTGCGCGGTAATGCGCACCTCATCACCCTGCTTGCGCACGCTGCCTTCCAGCACGTACTTGACGCCGAGTTGCCTGGCGATCTGGGCAGTGGAAATCTCCTTGTCCTTGAAGGCGAATGCCGAAGTGCGCGAGGCCACGCTGAATCCATTGACCTTCACCAATACGTTGAGGAGCTCCTCCGAAATGCCATCGGCGAAATAGCTGTTGTCCTTATCGTCAGACATATTCAGGAACGGCAGTACCGCGATCGAGCGCGGGTCAATGGCAGGCTTGGCGGGTGCGGCAGTCGCGGCGGCGGCGGCTTTGCTGGATGCGTCCTGCTGCGCGGTTGCGGTTGCGGGGGCCGCCGCGGGTCGTCCGCGCACGTACCAGCCAAGCGCCAGGGCAGCCAGCACAGCCGAGGCGAACAGGACCCGTTTGCTTCCTGCGGCGCGAGTATCCAGCTTCACACCTTCCGGCGTTACCTCAAACACCCAGGCCAGCACCAGCGCGATCGGGAACCCGATCAGGATCACGAAGGTGATCAGCCTCGGCGCCCACTCCGGGAAATTGAGTTGCGGCATCACGGTGGCCACGACTTCGATGATCAACCAGCCGACCACCAAATAGGCCGCGCCCACCTTGAACACCTTGCGGCGCTTGAGTTCTTCGATCAGTGACATGTCAGTCCTTGCCCGCGCGCCAGGCCAGCAGGTTGCGCCGGTACACCGCCATCAAGTCTTTTGCAGCGGGATCGGCCCAGACAGCCAGCCACTCCGGATCGCTGCTCATTTCCTCGGGTAATTTGGCGCCACCCGGCGCTGCGACCAGTGCGGCCGTCGGAAACCAGTCGTGGGTTGCGAACGCTTTCCGCTGCCAGGCGGCCGCCTGGTTGAAGTTCGCCACCTCGGCATAGAGCGAGGCCAGCGTAGACGGCGTGTAGTTGCCGACAGCGTGCTTGCCGCTGCGAATATCGCTCACCAGGGCACTGAGCAATGCGTCGGCCTGCTGCCGATGGCCAGTATTGGCCAGCAGCAGAATCCGGTTGGCCTCGCAATTGTGCTCGGTCTGACCAGTTGCCACGCAGTTCTTCTCCGTTTCGGCCTTGGCCTGGTCGAGCAGGCCGGCACGCAGACTCGCGAAGATCAAACGGTCTGTCGCATAGTCCTTGCCGCCCAGTGCGAACGACTGCCGCGCCGCGACGATTGCTTCCTGGAAACGCCCCTGCTCACTCAGTACATCGGCCAGGTTCATCGGATGCACGAAGGCCAGTGGATCGAGCACCATCGCCTGGCGCTTGCGGCGCTCGGCGGTACCCAACCGGGCCAGGAAAGCATCCAGGTCTCCACCGATATTGAGCACATCGACATTGCCGGGTGCCAGGGCCAGGGCGCGATCCAGATCGGCGCCAGCCGACGTCGCATCGAGCGCGGAATACGCCGCGTAGCCGCGCACCATGTAGGCCTCGGCGTTGTCGGGATCGAGTTTCAAGGCCGCATTGGCCGAATCCCGGGCGCGGACGAGGGCAGCCTCGAAGTCCGGTGCGCCCCAAAGTGGGCGGAGCAACTGGGCGAATGCGCGGCCGGAATGGGCGGCGCTGTACTCGGGTTCGCTGGCAATCGCGCGATCGAAGGCAGCTACCGCCTTGTCGAGGTTATCAAGGTAGCGCTTGGCGATGAGGCTGCGACCTTGCAGGTAATCGTCATAGGCGGCCGGACTGATTTTTCGCGCCGGCGTCGTGGCCGCGGCGTCCCCACCCAGCTTCGAGTTGAGTTCGGCGGCAATGGCGCCGGCAATTTCGTCCTGGACTTTGAATACGTCTGCAGCATCGCGATCATAGGTTTCCGACCACATGTGATACCCACTGCGGCTGTCGATCAACTGGGCAGTGATGCGCAGGGTCATGCCGCTCTTGCGTACGCTGCCCTCGAGCACGTGCGCGACTTTGAGTTGCCGGCCGATGTCACCGATATCAATGTTCTTTCCCTTGAACCGGAAGGCCGACGTTCGCGCGGCAACCTTCAGGTCGGGGATCTTGGCCAGGCGATTGAGCAACTCCTCGGAGATTCCATCGGAGAAATAGTCCTCGCTCGGGTCGGCGCTCATGTTCACGAATGGAAGCACTGCAATCGAGCGCTCCATCGCTTCGGCAGGCTTGGCCTGTGGGGGCGGGCCATCGCCGGTCTCATGGCCGCGCAGGAACCAGCCCGCAGCCAGGGCCGTAATCACCGCGACCAGCGTAAAGAAGCGCTTGGTGCCGGTCTTGCCAGAGGTCACCTTGACGCCCTCCGGCGTCACTTCCAGTACCCAGGCAAGCACCAGCGCAAGCGGAAACCCGAAGGCAACCAGCAAGGTCACCAGCCGCGGCGCCCAATCGGGCACGTTGAATTGCGGCAGCACCGTCGAGGCGACTTCGATGACCAGCCAGCCGACCACCGCATAGGCAGCCGCGACCTTGAAGACCTTGCGACGTTTGAGTTCTTCAAACAGGCTCATGGCTGTCTCCCCGCAAGCGCGCGCAAGCCCGCGCGCAAGCCGCTGAAATAGGTGGTCATGTTGGCGAGACTGGTCTTGACGTCGGCGAGCCGCAGCCGAAGCAAAGGCAATACATCCCTGTCGTTCCTGAGGATGGCGACGGCGCCCGAGATCACCTCGGGCGACAGGTGTGGCGAGCATGGATAGTCGATCGCGCTGTCAATTTCCCTGTAGTCGCCGACGGCGATGACTTTGTCGCCACAGGCGTCGGCCAGTGTTTGCTGCACGTCCTGCGGCATGTGCAGGCGGAACCAATGCCGGTATTCCGAATGCATGCCTTCGGCAACGATGTCGTCGAACATGGGCGCGGTGTAGACGCGCATCGCCAGGTCACGCAGGGCCGGCTCGCGGATCAAGCCGATCTCGCCTGTTGAAGTCAGTTCGTCGTAGGTGGCACGGCGCCGGATGTTGCCGCTGTACTGGGTCGCGCGATAGGCGGAGATCAGCAGGTCAACGTCGGATAGCCCAGGGCCCCCGGAAAGTGCATCTGCCGCACGCCGGGCGGCGGTGGCTACGTCATCGTAGTAGGCGATCTGCACCTCATAGCCCCAGGCCTCCTCGCGCAAATCGGATTTCAGTCGTTGGGAAAACACCGCGGCCCTGCGTTCGGTCTCGCGATCTTCATTCCAGTTCGAGGCCTGCAGGCCGACGAACACACCAACCACGACCACCAGGATTTCGACGACAACGGAGGCCCAGTCACGGCGGCGTAGGCTCTCAATGGCGCGGCGCATGACCATGTCAGGGTTTCCCGGCGCAGAGTTTTGCGTAGTGAGGATCCGTGGCCTTGATCATTTTGACCAGCGCGACGAAACCTGGATCGCAATGCAATTGACCCAAGCCAGGTTGCATGACTGCCCACTCGGACATGCCGCCGCCGTCGGCCCCCGCCCATGATTGCAGATTCGACAAGGCCAGTTTCGGTTCACCCAGCTGCACCAGCAAGGTCGGAATCACGTACGGCTGGAACGCATTGCCGCTGCTGGGATCGGTGGCGCTCTGCGGCTGGAAGCGGGCCAGGCGCACTGCTGCCGCGTGACGATCGCCCTTGCCTTCCAAAGCATCAATCACCCCGGTCACTCCCGCCTGTGCACCGGGATTGGTCACGGCAG
Source organism: Lysobacterales bacterium (assembly GCA_038236425.1). GTDB lineage: Bacteria > Pseudomonadota > Gammaproteobacteria > Xanthomonadales > Xanthomonadaceae > Arenimonas. Next base: position 2,916 of record JBBRZU010000032.1, on the reverse strand, counting down.
CGTAGCCAGTGAACATGGCGCGTGCTTCGCTCAGATCGCCGGCCTGCAGTGCCGCAAATCCGGTGGATTCCAGGCACGAGTGGCTGCTTGGCGTGGACTTCAGGATCGGCGCGCACAGGGCCTTGGCGTCGGCAAAGCGGCCTGCCGCGTTCAAGGCCATGCCGTGGTTGTTGGCGATGATTTCCGAGCGCGGATCGAGCGCAGATGCACGCTCGAGCATCGCCAGGCCGGGCTCCAGTTGACCGCCGCTCCACAGCGAATTGCCAAGCCATTGGTATGCCGTTGCGTACGAGGGCCGCAGCGCAATGGACCGCCGGTAAAGGGCCACCGCAGTGTCGCGGCGGCGATCACCGTCCGCGAGATAGCCGAGCGCGATATAGGGTTCGGGCAGGGTCGCATCCAGCGCCAGCGCGCGTTCGGCGCTGTCCAGCGCCAGTGGGCGGCTGTCGTCATAGCTGATACGCGCCGACCAGTCGGGGAGGATGACGTAGACGTTCGCCAGGCCGGCATAGGCTTCGGCAAAGCCAGGATCGGCTGCGGCGGCCTTCTCGAACAGGTCGAGCGCCTGCCAGAGCCCGTCTTCGCCGCGTTTCTGCCACAACGCCAGGCCGCGCAGGTAATAATCATGGGCCTGGGGATTGCGCGTGCCCCGGCGCGGCGCCTTCGGTCCGGCGACGCCACCGAGCTTTACCTTCAACTCGTCGGCGATCGCCTTCGCGATCTCGTCCTGGATGGCGAAGATGTCCTTGAGGTCACGATCGTAGGTCTGCGACCAGACGTGGTAGCCGCTGCTGGCGTCGATCAACTGCGCGGTGATGCGCACCCGATTCGCCTGCTTGCGCACGCTGCCCTCCAGCACCATGCGTACCTTCAACTCGCGGGCGATCTCAGGCACCTCTTTCTTGCCGCCCTTGAACGAGAACGACGAGGTGCGCGCCGCAACCAGCAGGCCAGGCGTCCGCGCCAGCACATTGAGGATTTCCTCGCTGATGCCATCGGAGAAATATTCGTTGTCCTTGTCGCCGCTCATGTTGACGAACGGAAGTACCGCGATCGAGCGGGCGTTGCGTTCGGCATTGCCCTGGGCAGTGGCTTGATCGGCCTTCCCGGCGTGACTGAGATCCCGAAAGTACCAGCCGAGCGCCAGCGCGAGCAGGACGGCGGCGACGGCAATCACTGCTTTGGTACCGGCCTTGGACGCGTCGGCCTGGATGCCTTCTGGCGTCACGTCGAACATCCAGGCCAGCACCAGGGTGATCGGCAGGCCGAGCAGGATCAGCAAGGTCACCAGGCGCGGCGCCCACTCGGGAAAGTTCAGCTGCGGCAGGATCGTCGCGGCAACCTCGATCACCAGCCAGCCGACGACCAGGTAGGCGGCGCCGACCTTGAAGACCTTGCGGCGCCTGAGTTCATCGAACAGGCTCACCGGGTCTTCTCCAGGTTCGCCATGTAGCTGCGATACGCGGCGGACTCTCCGAAGATCGCGTCCCAGTAGGCCCGGTCAGTGAGCAGGGAGCGAGCGGTGTTTCTGGACGGTCGGTCAATGAGCGGCGCGGCGATCGCCCACGCGGCGTCATCGTCCCCGAGCCAGTGGTCGGCCAGGGCAATCGCGTCTGCGCGTTCCTCTTCCTGTTCCGGCGCGCTGACCGCCAGTGCCATGGCTTGCGCCTGCAAGGTTCGCGCGCTCGCAGCGTCGCCGGTCAATGCCGCCGCTGCCGCTGCCCATGCAAGACGAACTGCACGGATGCCCGGCTCGGGCATTCCAAGCTCCAAAGTCTCCCGCGCAACCTGGAGCGCACGCCGTGCATACGGCTGTGCCAGTGCGTCCCGCCCGGCGATGCGCAGGTAGTTGGACTGCGCGACCAGGATCGATACCAGTTGCGATCCGCGCGCGGTGCTTGCAGTCGGTTTGAGCACCGCGACGGCACCGTCGACATCCCCCTCCAGGAACTTTGCCCGGGCGATCGCTGGCGCATATTCCGGTTCTGCAATTGCAGCAGTCGCGCCCAGGGCAATCAATCCGCTGCGGTCGCCGCGAACCTGATGAATGAAATAGGCGTTGTAGAAGCGAAGGCTGCTGTCTTTTGGAAAGCGTGCCAACGCATCGGCGCCAAGCTTGATCGCTTCTTCGCCGCGTCCGTTGTAGGCCAGGGCAAACACCATTTCCTGCAATGGAGACGGGGACTCTGGATCCAGGGCCACGACGCGGCGCGCGGCCGGCAACTGTTCCCGATAGCGCTCGAGTCGCTTCAGGCAGGCGGCAACGAACTGGGCGATTTGCGGATCATTGGGGAACCTCAGGGCCAGCGACTGGAACTCGGCCAGCGCACCGGTGTAGTCGCGTTCGACGGTGTACAGGTAGTAGCCCCGTGCCTGCGTGGCTTCTGGTCGGTCTGGCCAGCGCCGCTCGATGTCCCGGAGCTCTGCCATTGCCTTGGCTTTGAAGCTGCCTTCCGGATCGTCGCCGAACCAGTACAACCGACCGTAGGCCTCCACCAGCGCCACCTTGGCCTGCAGGAACTCCGGATCCAGCCGCACCGCCGGTTCGAGCAGCGCGATGACGTCCTGGAAGCCGGCAGCGCCGCGCCAGACACTGAGCTGCCCCAGCGCCCGGAGATACAAGTCGTAGGCTTCGTGATTGCTGGTCGAGCGCTCGTCCAGCGTAGCCTGGAGCTTCGGTGTCAAGGCCACCTTCAGCTGGTTGGCGATGGCCATGGCTATTTCGGACTGGATTGCAAACACGTCCTCGATGTTGCGATCGTAATTTTCGGCCCAAATGTGTTTGTCGGTCGCCGCCTCGATCAACTGCACGGTGATGCGCACCTTGTCGCCGGCACGCTGCACGCTGCCTTCGAGCACGTGGCTGACACCCAGCCGTCGGCCGATCTGCGGCACTTCGAGTTTCTCCCCGGCGAT